>JAJYSL010000044.1 GCA_021793595.1 Acidobacteriota bacterium | reverse complement strand
AAAGCGGGAGTTGTAGGCCAACTCTCGTTCCTTTGCGGCGAGCTGCTGCGCCTGCTGCTGCTCCGGCGTGAGCTGTTGCGGCCCGTTGCCCGGTTGTCCGTAGGCGGCTTGCGGGCAAGTCTGCCCCTGAACACAAGGAATCGCCTGACCCGTGGGGTCATACGCGGCTGCGGCAGAGCGTTGGGCAGGTGTCGCATTCGCAAGCGCGGGATCGACACCCGTCGCCAGCGCAGTCTGCTCCACCTCTTTTTGGCGCTCAGCGGCGAGCTGGCTCTTCAGGTCGGCGACGTTGTTGTCGGTGTTGTCCTGAACCGCTGGCTGCGGCGGCTGGTCCTTCGCTGCCTGCGTCTGCGGCTTCTTTCCAGTGGAGCTGAAGACCGCCGCCACAATCACCAGCAGCGCTGCTCCCAGATACAGAAACAGTTTCATGTTCTTCTGGAGAACGCCCTTCGGATCGAGGACACGCTGCCGCAGTTCCGGCTCGGGTTGGAACGCACGCTCTGAGTTAACATTCGCTTCCGTCATGGCCTACCCCTTCCGCGAGAACTCCATCCGCTTCTTGCCCAGCTCGACGTAGCCGGAATCCATCACCTTCGGGATGATGTACGTGCCGTTGCGAAGGTCGTAGTTGATCAGATTTGGCTTGCCGTCCTTCATCTCGTAGACCGAGAACTTCTCCGGTGCATCGGTCTTGATGTAGGTGAACCTGTCGTCGTGGTAGATCGACTGGATATCGAAGGGCGCTTCGTTGGCTTTGAAGGTGTAATCGAACTTGAGTTCAAGCGGATACGCGCTCTTGTACTCGTCTACGGCCTGCGTAATGTGGGCCTGCACGGCAGCAAGCTGTTGCCTGGACTGATCGAGTTGTGCCGCTGGCACAAACTGAGCAGGGCCGTTGGCCGCGATGATGGAGGAGCGGTCAGCAGGCTCAATCAATACCTTCAAATCAGGCGCGTCGCCCGTGCCCGATACATCCTGCAAGGTAAAGCTGTAGATGTTGCCCTTGTCGGTGATGAGATTCAGATTGGAACTGATGCCGGCCTTGGCAGGATGCACAAAGCAGAAGTTGCCCACCACATCGACCACCCAGAAGTCCTTGTCACCCGTGGCCGCCTCCATAATCTTCTCGGTCGGCGGCACTTCAATCAGCGTCGTGTACTTCAGCTTCGCGTGGATGGGCACGATGTCCTGCGCGTGATACTGCACCGTGCGGGCCGAAGCCTCCTGGGAAAAGGCCACAGCGGAGGAAAGGGATACAGCAAGCCATGCAATCGTGACTGGAACGTGCTTCATCGGGAGGCTCCTTGACGGGTAGATTGAGAAGATAGGATCAGCCTGTGCGGCTGAAAGGGGTAATCCGCAGCAAGGCGGCGCAAGCCTTCAGCGGTTCCATACCGCTCGAAGTACTCGCGCTTCTTCAAGTTGTCGCGAGCATTGTTGGTCGCCATCCAGTGCGAAACCGAATCGACATTCAACTGCACCTTCTTGGAACTCTGTGCCTTGCGGATAAGCATCTGGCCCGGCGGGACAAGCCCTGCAATCAGATTCAGCTCCGTGTCGTTCAGGTGAAAGGCTTCGCGGTAGACCTCACGATCCATTTCTGGATTAGCGAGAAATATCTTCGTCGGGCAACTTTCGGAGACAATCTGCAACATGCCCGACTCCTGCAATTCCTTAATGGACTGCGTGGCCAGGATCATGGCGGCATTGTGCTTGCGCCATGTCTTCTGCGCTTGCACCACATAATTCCGAATCGTCTCGTTCTTGATGAAGAGCCACGCCTCGTCGAGCAGGAACATCTTGAAGGTCGCCAGCTTCTTCGGATCGGCGATCTCATTGCTGGCCCGATGCAGCACATAGAACAGCAGCGGCTCCAACACATCAGGGGCATCGCCCCAGCCCGCAAAGTTGAAGGTCTGGAAGCGGGAGAACGAAAGTGTGTCCTCGGCGTTGTCGAAGAGGAATCCGTACTGCCCGCCACGCACCCAGCGATGCAGACGTTCTTTCAATTCGCCGATGATATTCGCGAAGTTGGAGACGGTGCGCTGATCGTGTTCCAGCATGTAGACGCGCTCGATGGCATCCCACAACCTGCGCTCTTCTTTGAAGTCGAGCCGGTAGCGTTGGGCGATTCCATGACCTGGGCCTTCGATCAGCACGCGGAAGAAGCTGAAGAGGAATTGCAAATTCTCTTTCGTCTGGGGCAGCGAGAAGGGGTTGATGGTGAAGTCGCGCGCCTCTTGTCCAACATTCAGATACGAACCGCTGAAGATATGGGTGAGTGATTGGAAGCTGCCGCCTATGTCGAAGATGAAGGTCAGCGGTGCATACTTCTGCGCGTTCTGAAGAATGAAATTGCAAAAGTACGATTTGCCCGATCCAGTCATGCCGAGAATCAACGTGTGCGCGACTTCGCCATTGTGCAGATTCAGAAAGTAGGGCGTGCTGTTGTCCGTCTCCAACGCAGTCTGCCGCGAACTGGGCAGCAAGAAAAACATCATCGTCTTGAATGACGAAGCCCATCACTGCTACCGCCGCAGGCCAGACGGAGAGCAGGAAACGCTGACCGGGGATGACCGATTAGAAGCCAAGGCACGGGAAGAGGAGGCCCGTATCTGGATTTCCGGTCTTGAGGCAGTGAAGGCCAAGATCGGCGTCAAGGCAATCTATGATCTGTCGGCTACGCCATTTTTCCTGAAAGGGTCCGGCTGGCCCGAGGCGACGCTCTTCCCCTGGGTTGTCTCGGACTTTGCATTGATTGACGCGATTGAGGCGGGCATTGTCAAAGTGCCGCGCGTGCCTGTTTCGGACGATTCCATGACCGGCGAACAGCCGACCTATCGCGATCTGTGGCTCCGCATACGGGAAGACTTGCCCAGGAAGGGACGGAAAACCGAAGCCTCCAGCGGCGGGCCGAAGCTGCCAACCGAACTGGAAGGGGCGCTGCTCAGCCTTTACGGAAATTATGAAAAGTATTACCGCATTTGGGAGCAGAACATCGATGCGCGGGCACGCGGAATCACACCGCCTGTCTTTATCGTGGTCTGCAACAACACCAATGTCTCCAAGATGGTCTTTGACTATATCGGCGGCTGGGAGAAGGAGATTGCCGGCAAATCCATCGCCCAGGCAGGCCAATTGCCTATCTTTCGCAACGATGATGGTGCGGGCGGATGGTCGCATCGGCCCAACACAATCCTGGTGGACAGCACGCAACTTGAATCCGGCAATGCAATGAGCGATGACTTCAAAAAGATTGCTGCCCGCGAAATCGAGAATTTCAAAGCTGAGTATCGCGAACGTTTTCCTGGGCGCGATGCGGACAATCTTTCCGACTCAGACCTGCTGCGCGAAGTGATGAACACCGTGGGCAAGACTGGCAAACTGGGCGAACACGTCAAATGCGTTGTCAGTGTCTCTATGCTCACCGAAGGCTGGGACACGAACACGGTCACGCATGTTCTGGGGGTTCGCACCTTTGGCACGCAACTGCTCTGCGAGCAGGTAGTCGGGCGCGCTCTCCGGCGGATGAGCTACGCCGTAAACGAGAACGGCCCCGACAAGGGAAAATTCAATCCAGAGTATGCAGAGGTCTACGGAGTTCCGTTCAGCTTCATCCCATGCAGCGGAGCGACCAAGGAACCCAAACCTGGCCCGTTGCCCACTCGCGTTCGAGCGATAGAAAGCCGCATCGACTGCGAAATTGCCTTTCCTCGGCTGCTCGGCTATCGCTATGACATTCAGGGGGAGCGACTGACACACAAGTTTAACGATGAATCTGTACTGGCTCTCACCACTGCCGATCTTCCTTCCAAAACAGAGAGTGCTCCCATAGTCGGCGAGACCGTCATTCACACCCTGGATGACCTCAAACGCTACAGGCTGAATTTTGTAGCGTTCACATTAGCCAAATTGACTTTGGAGAAATACTTCCGGGATGACGACGGGAATGAAAAGCACTGGCTCTTTCCGCAACTCCTCACCATCGCAAAGCAGTGGCTGGCGGAGTGCGTCACGCTCAAGGACAATACCTTTCCTCAACTGCTCTTGCTCTCGCAGCACAAGCACGATGCGGCGGATCGAATCTACAGGTCCATCGTGCTTTCGACGGACGGCACACCCGCGCTCAAGCCGATTCTGCGTCCCTACGACACCGTCGGTTCCACGCGGTATGTTGACTTTGACACCACCCGCCCGGTCTACGCCACCCGCCCGGACAAGTGCCACATCTCGCATGTGGTCTGCGATACGGACTCATGGGAACAGAAGCTCGCGCAGACCATCGAAGACATGCCTCAGGTGGTCCGCTACGTCAAGAATCACAATCTCGGATTCACCATCCCCTATGTGCTGAATGGCGAAGAACACCAGTACATACCTGATTTCATCGCCTGCATTGACGATGGGCACGGCCCGAATGACCTGCTGAATCTGATTGTCGAAGTCACCGGCGAAAAGAAAAAGGACAAGGCCGCGAAAGTGGCGACGGCCCGGACGCTCTGGGTTCCCGCAGTCAACAATCATGGCGGCTACGGGCGCTGGGCATTCCTTGAGGTAGCCGATCCGTGGGACGCGCAAAACCTGATTCGCGGATATTTGAAACAGTTGCAGTCGGAATCGAGAGAGGAAGTCTCCCATGCCTAAGAAAATCGTGGCTGCCAAGAAAAGTTCCGCTCCCAAGAAAGTTGAATCCATTCGGCATAAGGACAAGCGGACAAACATTCCCACCGAGGAACTGCGGGACTTTGTAGTGGAGGACGAACTGGCCCCGAAAACCATGCTGTACCCGCGCGACCCGTCCCTTGATCCGCAACTGGTCTGGAAGGGCAAAGATGAGCAGGACCGGGAAGACCTTGCTGTGCCCGTGGTGCCCATCTACATTCAGGAGAAAATTCATCCGCAAGCGATTATCGACGCATTGCCGCGCATAGAGAAACAGGTGAACGGCCAGCCCAACCTCTTCGCAGACTTCAACGGCGGTCCAAAGAACTTCGAGCAGAAGGTGGACTTCTACCACTACCAGCAGAACTGGTCGAACCGGATGATTCTGGGTGACTCGTTGCTGGTAATGACCTCATTGGCGGAAAAGGAAGGACTCAAGGGCAAGGTGCAGACCATCTACCTGGACCCGCCCTACGGAATCAAGTTCGGTTCGAACTGGCAGGTGAGCACGCGCAAGCGGGACGTGAAAGACGGTAAGGCCGAAGACGCTACCCGCCAGCCCGAACAGGTGCGCGCCTTCCGCGATACCTGGAAGCTCGGCATCCATTCGTATCTCGCCTATCTGCGTGACCGGCTGGTGGTCGCCCGAGACCTGCTCACAGAGACCGGCAGCATCTTCGTACAGATTGGGGATGAAAATGTGCATCTGGTGCGGAGTGTGATGGATGAAGTATTCGGAAGTGAAAACTTCTGTTCGCTCATCACAGTAACAAAGACCAGCGGGGCAACTGCCGAACTGCTTGCGGGTGTCGCAGACTATCTGTTGTGGTTTGCAAAGGTCAAAGAAGTCGTCAAGTACCGCAGCCTCTTTTCGATGAAGCCAGTAACCTTGGAAGGGAGTGCCTATGCGCGCGTTCTCTTGAAAGACGGTCGCAAACGGGCACTCACTGCAGGGGAGCGGTCCGACCCGTCCATTTTGCCTGACGGGGCGAGGATTTATCGCATCGATAACCTTACAAGTCAACGCCCTCCCGGCGATTTTCCTGTCGAGCTTGAGGGCAGAGTATTTCGGCCAAATCGTGGGTACTGGAAGACCGGCGAAGTTGGGATGGAAAAGATTAAGAATGCGATGCGCCTTGAAGCGACTGACGGCGGGCTCTACTATGTGCGACTGCTCGAAGATTTCCCGGTAATTGGTATGTCGAACATCTGGTCTGACACGGGAGTCGCGGGCTTCGCGTCCGACAAGAAATATGTCGTAGAGACAACCACGAAAGTCATTGAGCGATGTCTTCTTATGACTACCGACCCCGGCGATCTGGTGCTCGATCCCACCTGTGGCAGCGGCACCACCGCCTATGTAGCCGAGCAGTGGGGACGGCGCTGGATCACCTGCGATACCAGCCGTGTTGCACTGGCTCTGGCGCGTACACGAATGATGGGTGCCAAGTACCCCTATTACCTACTGGCGGATTCACCGGAGGGAATCAAGAAGGAATCGGAGCTGTCTGGCAAGTTGCCGCCCGAGCACAAGACGGAAGATGACATTCGCAAGGGCTTTGTCTATAAGCGCGTCCCGCACGTCACGCTCAAGTCCATTGCCAACAATCCAGAGATCAAAGAAGGCATGACGCGCGAGCAGATCGACGCTGCCATTGCAAAATACGCCGAATCTGAAACACTCTTCGATCAACCCTACGAAGACAACAAGCGCGTGCGCGTGTGCGGCCCGTTCTCAGTCGAGAGTCTCTCTCCGCATCGTGTTTTGCCCACTGCCGACGATGACCAGATCGGCACAGTCACCGAGCAGGAAGCCCGCAAGCAACAGGACTTCGCAACCATGGTTCTCGACAACCTGAAAAAAGCGGGTGTGCAGAACACGGTGAAGAAAGAACGGCTCACCTTTGACCGCCTGGACGCCTATGCGGGAACCTGGCTGAATTTCGCTGGCGAGTACACGGACGCGGACGGCAAGATCAAGAGAGTGGCAGTGACCATCGGCCCCGAACATGGAACAGTTGGCCCGCAGCAGGTGAAGGAAGCCGCCAAGGAAGCGGTGCAGGGCGTGGGCTTCGACTTACTGGTGGTGTGCGGCTTCGCCTTCGATCCGCACGTTGCCGAAGAGGTAAAACGCTACGGCAAGCTGACCGTGCTGCCCACAAAGATGAACCCGGACCTGGCGATGGGCGATGAACTGCTCAAGAAGACCGGAGCGGGCAATCTCTTTATGGTCTTCGGCGAGCCGGACGTGGACATTCGCCGGGAAAAAAGTGGGCAAATCGTGGTGGAAATCAAGGGCGTGGATGTATACGACCCCACCACTGGCCAGATTCGCAGCGCCTCCACGGATGACATTGCTTGCTGGTTCATCGACACGGACTACAACGGCGAAAGCTTTTTTGTCCGTCATGCCTATTTCACCGGGGCGGAAGAACCTTACGACAAGCTAAAACGGGCGTTGCGCGCCGATATTGACGAAGCCGCGTGGAGTAGCCTATACAGCACCACCAGCCGCCCCTTCAATAAGCCAGAGTCCGGTAAAATCGCCGTCAAGGTCATCAATCACTATGGCGACGAAGTGTTGAAGGTATTTGCGGTATAACGTGGGCCTGGTTCCCTCTGCCATGCAGGAAAATTCTAATCTCGAGGATTTTCTCCAAAGGGCGTTCACGCCTCACGCTGGTGACCCGAGAGCTAGACATACAACTCAAGGAGGGGAAAGATGCTGCTATGGACTTTCAAATCAGTAAGAGCGATTTCACGGCTGCATTGAGACAAATCCTGCAAGGCCGCAAAGCCGATTCCGCCGATGTGGTGGACATGACGGCAGACCGCGAAAACCTGACAGTGGTTGTGACCGGCAGGAGCATTGAAGTTCCCATCGAAGCGCTGGAGTGCAGCAGTTTCAGCATTCCTATTGGCGTTCTCTTCAAAATGAAACGCATTAGCGGTACATACGACGATCCGAAGCTCCGCATCCGCATCTCCGAAGGCAAGTTCCGGCTGCAAGGCATGACTGTCGCCCATCCGGGCATAATGGCGAGGCCGATTGCACGCCGGATTATCGACATCCCAGAAGACGCGCTTCCCCGCGATATTCTTTCGCTCCGGTTCATTTTCAGCATGGATGAGATAGAGGACTGCGGCTTACATACGAAATTGCTTGAGGCGCAAAAGGAAATGGCCGACGACTTGGACATCGCCTACGATCGGCTCCGCCCCTACGGATTCGACCGGAACGAAATCGGTGCGATGGCGAAGCTGAAAATCAAAGCCCATGCTGACGCTATGAAGCATGTCCTCTTGATGACAGATTGAAGGGTTAAGAAGCAGCTTAAATCCCTGGTCAACCTTAGCATTTCCTAGCATCCGGTCCCAGAAATTTCGTGGAGTGCAACGGGTCCTTGACTAGGATACTGGCGCGAGGTCCGGGCGTTGTGAGCCGTCCTCTGGTGGAAGCCATCGCTGTCGCCGCCCGCGAACTGGCAGAGAAGCGCGATGTGTGGCTGAATCCACCCGACGCCCCACCCGAGGAACTGAGCAAGCGCACGCTGACGAATCTGTGTAACACCCGCCCCGCGTGTCTGTCGGAACTGCATCGCAAATTGGAGAACGCCGTCTTCGCGGCCAATGGATGGCCCGCCGCTTTCACCGATGCCGAACTGTTGGAGCGCTTACTCGCCCTGAATCACGCCCGCGCCGCCGCTCCAGCGGTTTAGTGCCTGGGCAATAATGGATTGAAACGCCCGAACCGGAGATGGACCTGGTGAGACGGCGGCTGAAACGCGCGATGGAATTGAACGCCGCACAGGAGAAATTAACATGCCAAAACGCGATTATGTAGAGAGCACGGGAAACGTCTTTGCCGACCTTGGCCTGCCGGAGCCGGATGAAGCTCTGGCCAAAGCTGAGCTGGTACAGAAAATTGTTGCCATCATCCATGAACGGCGGCTAACGCAGACGGACGCCGCTGCGATCCTCGGAATCGACCAGCCGAAAGTTTCTGCCCTGATGCGCGGGCGGCTTTCCGGGTTCTCCATCGAGCGGCTGCTGCGCTTTCTTCTGCTGCTGGGACGCGACGTTGAAATCAATGTGAAGACTCGCCCGCGCTCTCGCTCCCAATCCCGCTTGCTGGTAGCGTAAAGCCCACTTCTCCGGACGGGGCATATGTGTACCGCGTTTGGTTGGGGTAGCGGCGCTCAAACCGTGGTAGAAAACCGTGGTAAGTTAAAAACTTAGAAATTCTATACTGATGATACTGAAAGAGTAGCGCCCCGAGTGCGACTGACACCCTCCGACAACAGATTCCGTCTGCCTTCGACTCAAGCGCGCCGCCGCTGGGATCCGCGCTCCGTCGAATTAGAATTTGTACAGCCGAAGAGAGGACACAAGACATGAGTGAAACAGCTGTGCTGACGGAGCAACGAACCCACGAAGAGAAACTGAATTTGTTGGCTGAGGTCGCGATACGGGTCGGCCTGGGATTGCGGGCAGGTCAGGAATTGGTGATGACGGCGTCGTTGGATTCGGTGCCGCTGGCACGTCGCATCACCGAGCAGGCCTATCGCACCGGTGCTTCCTTGGTAACGACGCTCTACAGCGACGATGAGGCGGCGCTGATGCGCTACCATTTCGCCTCAGATGAAAGTTTCGATCATGCGGCCAAGTGGCTGTATGACGGCATGGGCGCAGCCTTCAAAAGCGGCGCGGCACGTCTGGCCATCACGGGAGGAAATCCAACCCTGCTTTCCAATGAAGACAGCGAGAAGGTGGGTCGAGCCAATCGTGCGGTATCCCAGGCATACAGACCCGCGCTAGAGTTGATCACGCGACATGAAATCAATTGGACGATTGTAGCCAGTGCGACGCCAGCATGGGCTGCCGCGATGTTCCCCGGAGAAGCGGCCGACGTGGCGCTGGCGAAACTGTGGGACGCAATTTTTTATACGACACGCATCAACACCGATGATCCCGTGGTTGCCTGGAAAACGCATGATGCCGGCCTGCAACAACGCGCCGCGCGATTGAACGAGAAGCGTTACTCCGCGCTGCAGTATCGCGGGCCGGGTACAGATTTCCGCCTGGGATTGGCAGATGATCACCTTTGGCTGGGCGGCGGCACCACAGCCGGCAACGGCCTCTACTGCATCCCGAACATGCCGACGGAGGAAGTCTTCACGACTCCGCACAAAGATCGCGCGGATGGCACCGTGACCGCAACCAAACCACTATCGCATCAGGGGACGCTGATTGAAGGCATCCAGGTGCGATTTGAAAAAGGCCGCATCGTCGATGCGCGCGCCAGTCGAGGCCAGGAAGTGCTGCAACGGCTGATTGACACAGATGAGGGTGCGCGGCGGTTGGGCGAAGTGGCACTCGTGCCGCACTCCTCGCCCATCGCCGCCAGCGGTCTGTTGTTCCTGAATACGCTGTTCGATGAGAATGCCGCGTCGCATATTGCGCTGGGTCAGGCCTACACTTCCTGCCTGCGCGACGGAGACAAGTTGACCCCAGAGCAACTTGCGGCCAAAGGCGCGAACGACAGTCTGATCCACGTCGACTGGATGATCGGGTCCGGAAAGCTCGACATCGACGGCATCACTGCAACCGGCGTTGCCGAACCGCTGATGCGCCAAGGGGAGTGGGTGTAACCAGTCTTATTTTGGTTGCCTCAAACGAAAGAAAATCGCGCCGTTTTGCACCGTTCGGCCGAGATTTGCACCGAAATAAACCCGCGGCAACCCGCGTCTCTCATGCAATACTCAGTGACAACGAAAGAGAAATCTTTCAGAGAAGAGAGCGGAATCGAAGCCGGCCAGAGACTCGGCAACGAGACTCACTTCAGGCAACTGAAGACGGCAGCCAAGAGAAAGCTCTTACAACCAGACTGAACGGTAGTTCCAGAAAATGCGGGTTCGCCCGCAGGCTCTCGGCAACTCCGGGATGATAGAGTTGTGATCCGTTCGCCGAACATCGGATCTTCGAAAATTCGGAGTGTCAGGGGCGAGTTCTCGCAAGAGGATTCGCCCTTTGGCTTTTCGGTGCGTGTTGGTGTGCCGTTGCCCCGTATCACGTACCGATCTTGAGAGGGATGATTGTGAGGCGATAGTCGCTCGGGTTATTCCAATTTCCTGCGGTGAACGCAAAGACGTGATCGGCGGTTTGAAATGTAGGACATACTTGCGGGGAGTAATATCCAGACGGTTGCGAGTCGTACGAGCCTATTTTTTTCCACGGACCCCAGGGTCGTGGCGATTCGTAAAAATCCCATACAGTATGGGTCGCTGCGCCGTCCATCTTGCCGCCACCGGCCGGATAGTACCAGCCGATCATCAAATATCTTTGGTATCGATGCAGATAAGTCGCGCCCGTCATGCCGAATTTTCCTGGACCCCTGAGGATCGGTAACGCTCGATACATGTTGCGGGTCCAGGAAGAAGCGGCATCGCCGTTCCCGCCGGTGAAAAACTCCCAGTCTGCGGCCTGCAGACGACCGATCCTGAATCGCGACACCCGACCGACGATCACGTCGTCGCCGCAATCCCAAAATCCGTTGTTGGAAATCGCATAAACATAGTCTCCAACATTCCGCGGAGCTGCACCATTGCGGCCGAACTGAATGAAGTACGGCGTGGCAAAGCGTCTTCCTGGAAACATGGGCGCGTGGTAATTCAGCTTGGCGGAACGCGTCCATGTTCGCCCGTGATCCACGCTCTTGATGATGCTGGCGTTTTGCGCGGTCTGCCGCCGATGAGGATCTCCGCTTTCCTGCCCGTATCGATGCCGGGCGACGACCCAATACAAGACGCCATCGATGCAGGCGCACCCGCTCGATTTCCAGGTGCATCCATCCGGGCCTCTCTCGGCTTCTTTACCGTATGGCGGCATCGGGTTCACCGTCTCGCCCTCCAGATGGAATGGATCGATTCCATCAATGCGGTTAAAAGCGATGTTCGCCCTGGGGGCCGAGTGAAACCCGGTGCTGTCGTTCGATGGGGAGTAGAGATGCCCGTTATCCGCCCAGGTGGGAACCCATGTGTCGCCCTCGCTACCTATAACCGGAATCGGCGCTTCGACGCGGACAGTAAGCAACGGGGAGAGGTTCTTATTCGAGAGGGATGCGAAACTCAAACTCTCTGATTGAAGCTTGAGGGAGGTGAACAGCGTCGCCAGAAGCGATCCGCATATCATGTCTCTGCGCCGCAAATTCGCACCTCGTATTAGTCATTGCGTTCCGCGGAGAAAGCCGGAGATTTCCGCAGTTAAACGATTGATGAGTTCTTCGGTCTCATAACTGCTCGTGCTTCTGACCGGTGGAACATCAGCTTGCGCCTCCACCGGAGCTGCCCCTATCGGATCAGCACCGGCCATCAGACGCGGATCGGGCAGTCCCAACTTTTTCTTGATGGCCAGCAGGTCGGCGATCCTGTCGGGAGGAATCTCATTCAATTTCGGCCGCAATTGTGAAGCAATCATCACCGTCTTGCAATAATTCTCGATCACCTCAACGTACCATTCCGCATGGGTCACCGTGTCGGCCCAACAGACGATACCGTGTTTCGCCAGAAGGATGGTGTTGTGATCCTTCACGTACGGCAGCACAGTTTTCGCGAAGGCGCGCGTCCCCGGCGTTTCATAGGGCGCCAGCGCCACCGGTCCAATAAAAACTTCCTGTTCGGGAATTAAATTGCCTTGGGGCACAACTCCGGCGACGGCATGCGCAGTGGCATACGGTGGATGGCAATGAATGACCGCTTTGGCCGCAGGCACCGCTTTGTAAATTTCAAGATGGAGCAATATCTCGCTTGTCTGCGGACGATCGCCGCATATCTGGCAGTTGTCTAGATCGACCAGGGAAAAATCTTCGATACAAAGGTCGCCTTTGCTGCACAAAGTGGGCGTGCACAAAACATACTGCGGCGACACACGTACGGAAATATTGCCGCCATTTCCGTCGACGTATTGCCGCTCCCAAAGCTTCCTGCCGACCCGCAGAATTTCCTTTTTCAGCGCGTTCGCTTCAGGCGAGTTGAAAATCTCCTGGGGTTCTTCTGCAGCGGACTGGCGAGATCGATGGACCGCAAGGCATTCCAGCACTGCACGACGGACAATCGTCGAGACGTCGCCTTTGTTGGGGGTTTTCATAATTTCGAGTCAGCGAAACGGTGCGCTTTCCTTTTCATCATTGCATTTCAAGACCCAAAAACTCATCCGGATCTCCGGTGCAGTAATACTTTCTGGGCTTTCCATCCAGCATACGCCGCGAACTGTCTGAACTGAACCGCAACAACAATTCCTCAAAAAATCGGTGGCATGCGGCCAGTCCATTCGCTCGACGCGTTAAAAACTCTGGCCTATACAATGTCTTTTGATTCCCGTGATCACCCTATGAAACCAGTATCTATGCGTTTGATGAATCGCCTCTTCTATCCACCGAAACTGCCGTCGGTCGTGTTCACAATCATCGCCGGCCTTCTCGTTACCACTGCCTCCCTCGCGCCCAAACCCTGCCCACCCCCGGATTGACGATACTTCCGCAGAGTTATGGGCCCTACAGCGGACACTTTCTCCAGGGTGGCATTGGACTGATCAAGCCCATTCCGGCGGCTGATCCGATGCTGAAAGCGAGTGCTCCGTGGACACTTTCCGCATGGGTTGAGTTTTCGCCAGCGCCGGTGGAATCCATGCTGATCGCTGGAGCCGGCGATCAGCGCGCCGAGGACTCCCGTTTCTTCGCGGTTGAGAGTGGCGTGCCGGAGTTGCGTTTCGGGCGCAACCACTCTCTCCGCTCGTCCAGCCCTCTCAATCCATCGGGATGGCATCGCCTGGCTGCGAGCTTCGACGGACATACGGCCCACCTCTACGTCGATGGAACGGAGGTCGCGCACGGCGCGCTCCAGGCCGGACCGATCCAGCCGCAACTGATGATGGCGCCCGTGGAGTCGCCTTGCATTGAAACTCTTTGCGAACACTTCGGCGGACGCATCGCTTTGTTTAGCCTGGCCCGCGAAGCGCTTTCAGCACAAGCCATCGCAACCCTGGCCGCGCAAAAGCCCGACTTCCCGCTGATTGCGTTTGAGGAAGGTTCCAAACCATGGGCACTGCAAGTTCTTCAGTTTGTCGGCAACACGGCGCCGCAGGACCCGGCAACACTCCCCCATCGCAACGCGCCGTTCAGTGAACCCAAAGCGGAACCGCTACCGCCCGCGCAGACCACGTTGCAACCGGACGGTAGCTCCGATTGGGTGCTGGAAGGGGGATGGAAAGTTGCCGCAGCACCCAAGGTTTCCGCGACCGCGGAGAGCATCTCTACAACTGGATTCAATACCCGCGATTGGCTGGCGGCAACCGTACCTGGCACGGTGCTGACCACGATGATTGCACGCGGCATCTATCCTGATCCGGACTACGGATTGAACAACCTCGATATCCCAGAAAGTCTGAACCGGCAGAAATACTGGTACCGCGCGAAATTCACACCGCCGCATACCGGCCACGATTCGAACATTTCGCTAGTTGTGAACGGCATCAACTCTCAGGCTGATGTATGGCTCAACGGCCAACATCTCGGCTCCGTGAAAGGCGCCTTTATCCGTGGCGTCTTCGACGTGAGCCCCGGGGCCGCCGCTAGATAAACGTCTTCTCGCCGCGCCACAACGCGCTGGCTCTCACTACAATTGCACGCTTCGCTTCCCCATCATCCAGCTCCGCCAGGTTGATCCTGACATTGGCCAACAATGCCTTCCGGCTGGCGTCTAGCAAATGTTGAGCTGTCGCCATATCGCTCGAGAGAAGTTCTGGACAATGAGGGACCATCTCTGCCGCATAGGCTTCCAGCTTCACAACCGCTTCTGCCGCGGCAAGCGGAACTTCTGTGCAAGCCTGCAGACATCGCTGCACCTCAGCATGCGCGGATGCACTCCGATCTTTTCTCGCGGCCATATATCGGTCGAAGACCCGAATGTCTTCCTCCGCGCAATGTGCCAATTCCTCTTCGAAGATTTTTACCTTGGCGGCGATTGTATTCATCCCAACACCTGGTTTCCGCTTAGAACTGATGGCACACACCATCCGCAGCAACGCACCCGCAAAGGTGGCCGAAACTGCCGCCACCGCACCCCCGCCGGGGGTAGCGGAACCCGCAGCTACACGATTTCGAAATTCCAGAATTGAATTTTCCCAGAGTGGTGCATCCTGGTTTTCGGTCATGGCGCGGGCTCCATCGGATGTTCGAGCAGTTCCGTTAAGTAGTCAACACACAGGTCGAGGTCGGCCAACGGAACGCATTCCCGCGGACTGTGCGCGGTACGCATGTCCCCCGGTCCCACCACAATCGTTTCGTCCGCCAGCGTCGACATCAGCGGCGCTTCAGTGCCAAACGGTACCCCAATCGCCCCCCTCCCGCTAATTTCTGTCCAGCGTCGGACCAGGGGCGACTCGGCAGCGGTTTCAAATCCTGGCTGCTCCCGCAGCACATTCAATTCGTAGCGAAAACCGGGATCATTCATTTGCAAATCTGCTACCATCCCTTGCACGATGCTGGGAACCTCTCTGATCGGATCCCCGGGCAAAGATCTCCATTCCAGCAGGAACTTGCATTCCCCTGGAAGGATGTTCTTTGCCGTTCCGCCCTCGATGGTGCCGACATTGAACGTCGTATACGGCGGATCGAAAATGCGCGCCTCCTCCCGAACCTGCTGGTTTTTTAGCGACAGCGCAAACATCTCGATCATTCTAATCAGCTTGGCTGCGCGATAGATGGCAGAAACTCCCTGCGCCGGGTAAGCGCTGTGCGCCTCTTTTCCAAACACGCGAATCTCCGCCAAGCCGTATCCTTTGCCAGCACAAGCCGGATGCAGCGCTGTCGGCTCACCCACCACCACATACCGCGCTTGCAGCAGGCCGGCCTGCATCAAGTACCGCGCTCCGACACAGCCAATTTCCTCCTCCGTCGTAAGCACAAGCGCAACCGTCGATGCGAAATGAGATTCGTCCGCATTGAGAAGAGTCGCGAGCAGGCACGCCAGAAAGCCTTTAACATCGCAGGCCCCGCATCCGTGCATGGCATCTCCGATCACCTGCGGAGCTGTAGCCTCGTTCCATTCCGTACTATATGGAACCGTATCCGTGTGACACACGAACGCCAGATCCACGGCATAATCGTCCGGCTTTTGCCAAGGCGGTGTCGCCAGCAAGTTCACTTTCTCCACCCCGCTGGAATCGTGATACGGCAGCTCTCGAAAATTCCAGCCGCGTCCGCACAGTAGATCTTCCACAAACGCAATTAGCGGACGATTTGTCAGTGCCGAAACCGACGGAATTCGAATCAACGCATCGAGCAGCGAAGACGCCGAGAGCTTTTCCATCACCATCACACTGCTCCGTCCGCGATCGTCGCGCCGGATGTGGGACACGTCGGAACGCGCTTACCCTCGACAAATACCTGCGGTAGATTCGGTACCGCGGCGAAGTAGGACAGCTCGCGGTAGTCGTGAAACTCATGGATTAGAAAATCCGCCGCCTTGCCTGCCTCGAGCGAGCCGACAACATCGCCGAGACCCAAACTGTACGCCGCGTTGATCGTGGCGGCGGTCAAGGCTTCCGACGGCAGCATCTTCATCCTCTGACACGCCAGCGACATGACAAACGGCATCGAAGTGGTGGGCGATGAGCCTGGATTGAAATCGGTTGCCAGCACCACCGCGAGTCCTGCATCCAGCATGGCACGCGCATTGGGATAGCGGTCGCGTCCCAGGCAAAAGACGGAGGCTGGCACCAGCACTGGCTGCACCGATGCGCGCGCCAGCGCGGCAATTCCATCCGAATCCGTGCATTCCAGATGCTCCGCCGTCACTGCGCCTAGGTTGGCCGCGAGCGCTGCTCCACCATCGGCCGCAAACTGTTCCACGTGCATGCGCAACCCTAGTCCGGCATCCTTCGCGGCATTTAAAATCTTGCGGCTCTCCGCAAGCGTGAATGCATGTTCGTCGCAGAAGACATCGCAGAACTGCGCCAACTTGTCCCGTTGCACCCGCGGTAATATTTCGCGCACCACCAGCGCGATGTATCCTGCCCGATCCTGCTGAAACTCCGGTGGAATCGTATGTGCGGCCAGCAATGTTGACACAATTCGCAACGGCGTTTGTTTCCCCAACGACCGAATTACACCCAGAATTTTCAGTTCCGCATCCACAGAAAGCCCATACCCGGATTTCGCCTCGACCGTCGTCGTACCGTTTCGCAGAAACCATTCCGCATGGCGTCCCGCCAGCGCCAGGAGTTCCTCCGCCGTCGCGTTGCGAGTGGCTCGTACCGTGCTTCCGATGCCTCCGCCAGCCACCGCAATCTGCTGATAGGTCTTGCCTTCGATGCGCTGTTCGAACTCTGCGGCGCGCGAACCCGCAAACACCATGTGCGTGTGCGCATCCACAAAGCCCGGCGTCACCAGACAACCTTGGGCATCGATTACAAGAAGATGTTTCTCCTGTGCGAGCGCTGCCCGTAAATCGTCGGTCGTTCCTGTGCGTACAATTTTGCCGCCAGCAATCACCATCGCGCCATCTTCCACGATGGACAATTCCCGCATCTCGCCCGCGCCTCGGCGAGGTTGCGACTTCCCCGCCAGCGTCACCAACTGTCCGCAGTGGATGACCACGAACTTCTTCGGCGTGACATCGTTCATGTGCGGCGCATCGGAATCACGATGCCCTTGGTCTCGGCGGTTCTGATGGCTTGCTCATACCCGGCGTCGGCATGGCGAGCCACTCCTATGCCAGGATCGTTATTCAGCACGCGATGCAAGCGCTCCTGCGCCAGCTTGGACCCGTCGGCAACGCACACCTGTCCGGCATGCAGCGAATACCCCATGCCTACACCACCGCCATGATGAAACGACACCCAGCTCGCACCGCTCGCCGTATTCAACAACGCATTCAGAATCGGCCAATCCGCAATCGCGTCCGAGCCGTCCTTCATCTGCTCGGTCTCGCGATAGGGCGATGCGACGGAGCCGGTGTCCAGATGATCGCGTCCAATTGCGATCGGCGCCTTCAACTCCCCACTGCGAACCAAGTCGTTCATGGCCTCGCCCATCCGTGCCCGCTCTCCATAACCCAACCAGCAAATACGCGCTGGTAACCCCTGAAAGTGCACTCGTTCCCGCGCCAGATGAATCCATCGAGTAAGAATTTCGTTCTCCGGAAACAATTTCAGTGCCAGCTCGTCGGTACGGTAAATGTCCGCTGGATCTCCTGACAGCGCAACCCAGCGAAACGGTCCGGCTCCCTCGCAGAACAGCGGACGAATATATTCCGGCGTAAATCCTGGAATATCGAAGGCATGCTTGCATCCGGCATCGAAGGCGCGCTTGCGGATGTTGTTGCCGTAGTCGAACGCGACCGCGCCGCGGCGCTGCATGGCCAGCATTGCTTCGACATGCACGGCCATGCTCGCCATCGAATGCTTCACGTATTCGACCGGATCGGCTTGCCGCAATACCGACGCAGCCACCAGCGAATAGCCCGCGGGAATATATCCATTCAACGGATCGTGCGCGCTGGTCTGATCGGTGATCGCGTCGATCTCCACCTCGCGCCGCACCAGTTCCGGCAGCACCTCCGCGCAGTTGCCCACAAGGCATACGGAGAGCGCCTGCTTCTTTCGCCTCGCGTCCTCGCAAAGCTGCAGTGCTTCGTCGAGCGACTCGGTCATCCTGTCGCAATAGCCTGTTTCAAGACGCCGCTGAATGCGGGTCCGATCTGGATCAATGCCAAGAAAGACCGCGCCATTCATGGTCGCGGCCAATGGCTGCGCCCCACCCATCCCACCAATGCCGCCCGACACAATCAGCTTTCCTGTGACGCTTCCGCCAAAATGACGATCCGCCATCGAGGAGAATGTCTGGTAGGTTCCCTGCAAAATTCCTTGTGTGCCAATGTAGATCCAACTGCCCGCCGTCATTTGCCCAAACATGATCAGGCCTGCGCGGTCGAGCTTATGAAACTCATCCCAGTTGGCCCACGCGCCCACCAGGTTCGAGTTTGCTATCAACACCCGCGGCGCACCTTCATGCGTAGGAAATACCCCGACCGGCTTGCCCGATTGCACCAGCAATGTCTCCTCGTTGCCAAGCTGCTCCAGCTCGCGGACGATTGCGTGATAGCACTCCCAGTTCCGCGCCGCCTTACCAATACCGCCATAGACAACCAATTTTTCCGGCGCCTCCGCAACCTCGGGGTCCAGATTATTCATCAGGCAGCGCAGCGCCGCTTCCTGTTGCCAGCCCTTACAGCGCAATGCCGTGCCGCGCGGCGCGCGAATCACGGGAGCAGAACTTGCCATCGTCGTTGACATCATTTATTTCGTCGCAAGCTGCGGCGCAGGCCACACCCTGCAAGCGACCTCCTTATATTGATTCAGAATTTCCTGCTGATGTGGATGCCGATGATCGCGCACCACAAACCGTCCACCCACGCACACATCGGCGACAGCAGCGGTCCGCATGCCAAACACAATCGTCGACAGCAGATCCTTGCCCGAATCGCCTGCGATTGAGATGTCGTTCAAATCGGCCGTGAAGAAGTCCGCCAGCTTGCCTGGCTGGAAGTCTCCGGCGTCGCAACCCAGTGCATTCGCACCGTTCACCGTAGCACAATGGAATAGACACGCCGTCAATTCCTGACCATCGATGCCGTCGAGAATGCTTCGCTGCTGCTGCTGAAGCCGTAGATGGTATTCCAACTCGCGCGCATCCTCGAGCGGCTCGACCTGCGCCTGGCTGTCGGAGCCCAGGCAGACCGGAATGCCTCGCTCCATCACATCGCGCGCAGCAAAAATGCCATCTCCCAGATTGCGCTCTGTAGTGGGACAGGCACAGATGGTTGCACGATTTGTCGCCAGCAAATCCATTTCCTCACGATCCATGTGGATGGCATGCACCACGGTAAAGCGATCGCGCAACAAGCCATTTTTCTCCAACAGCCGAACCGGAGTTGTATCGTATTCGCGTTGGCACGCTTCAACCTCAGCCATCTGCTCCGAGACGTGCATGTGCAGCGGCCGGTTGTGTTCGCGCGCCCAGTCCGCCATCGATTCCACTCCCCTCAACGGCACGGCACGCACGCTATGCGGCGCCACGCCGACCCACGCATGCGACGAAGCATACTCGCGATGCAGGCCTGCCACATTCGCGAGAAATTCATCCGTCGTCTCCAGAAAGCGAACCTGCCCGGGATCATCGGGTAGGCCGAAGCCGGCGCGTTGATACGCAGCCCGCAGCAGACAAATTCGAATGCCCACCGACTCCGCCGCCGCAAAAATCTGTTGCGCCATCACATTGGGATTTGGGTACGGCTTGCCATCCGGCCTCCGATGGACATAGTGGAATTCGCCAACGGTCGTTGTTCCTGCCAGCGCCATTTCAAGAAACGCCGCCCGCGCAACGGCGTACATCTGCTCCGGCGACAGCGATGCGGCCGCGTGATACATCGCCGCGCGCCACGACCAGAAATTCCTACCCCCCGCGCTTCTCGACTCCGTTCTCCCGCGAATCAGTCGCTGGAACGTGTGGGAATGCACATTCACAAATCCGGGTAACAGCGCTTTTCCACGTAACCTCACCACCTCGGTGTCAGCGGCATTCGATGAAGTTCGAGCGGATTCCTCCGCGGTCGTCACCCGCACAATGTTTCCCTGCGCATCAACCAGCAGTCCTGCCCCCGCGTGCATACGACCAGAGCAGTAAAGAGTGTCGGGTTGAAAGAGCATCATCATAAGCGCGCCGAAGTTAGCGAAGGACTTCCTGCCGGACTCCCCATAATAGTCCGCCCAAGGTAAAAATGTGCGGGATTTAACAGGACCGCTCGACGATTTCTGCAATCGATCGAAGGGTGGCAAAATGGTAGCGTGGATTCTGTACGGATGGATAAGTGGCTGTGGGCCGCTCGATTCTTCAAGACGCGTGCGTTGGCAGCGCGGGCCTGTGGACTTGGCCGAATTACCAGCAACCAGCAGCCGGCGAAGGCGGCGCGTGACGTGCGTGTCGGCGATCTTTTGAAGGTGAAAAACGATAGCGGCGACTTCGAGGTTGAAGTCCTGCTGCTGAGTGAGGTTCGCGGGCCGGCGGCGGTGGCGCAATCGTTATATCGCGAAACAGAAGCCAGCCGCGAATTACGCCTGAAAATCGCAGAAGAACGTAAGGAAATGCCGCAGTTCGACGCCTCGAAAGGGGGCCGGCCATCGAAACGCGATCGCCGCGAGATTGCCCAGCTTCGCGGCCGCCGCTGAGTTAGAGCATTAATCCGCGAGCAACCCAGCCAGTCTTCGATACGACTCCAACCGATCTTGCGGCTCATACGTATCCGTCACCGCAATCACCTCGTCGGCCCCCGTGCCGTTCACAAGAGCTTCCAGACCAGCGCGCACGGTCGCATCCGATCCCACAATGGCCGCCCCTAACTTCTCCTCCACTGCCGTCCGTTCCCAGTCTTGCCACAGCGGCTCCATGGAATCCACGGGAGGCAACAACTCCACGGGCCCATTCCGTATCAATTGCAAGAAGCGCTGCTGCGGTGTAGTGAACAATCGCTGCGCGGCGGTGTCTGTTTCCGCCGCAATCACCTGCACCGCAACCATCAGGTAGGGACGCCGCAGTGTTTCACTGGGGCGAAATTCACGCCGATACTGTTCGGTCGCTCGAAAGATGTGCATCGGGGCAAAATGTGCCGCAAAGGCAAAAGGCAATCCAAGCCGCGCCGCTAACTGGGCGCTAAACAGGCCCGACCCCAGCAATGTAATCGGTACCTGGCTTCCCTGCCCCGGAATCGCCTTCACCACCTGCTGCGGCTGCTCGGGCCCTAGATATGTTTGCAGCTCCTGCAGCAGCGCGGGAAAATCCTCACCACTCTGATCCTTGTCTCTCCGCAGTGCCCGCATCGTAAAGAAGTCGCCTCCAGGAGCACGGCCCAGGCCCAGGTCAATCCTTCCCGGATAGAGAGCCTCCAGGGTGCCAAACTCTTCGGCCACCACCAGCGGCGCATGATTGGGCAGCATCACTCCTCCGCTGCCCACCCGGATCGTTTCTGTCGCGGCCGCAACATGGCCAATCAGGATCGGTGTCGCAGAGCATGCCAGCCCGGCAATGGAATGATGTTCGGCCAGCCAGTACCGCTTGTATCCCAGCTTCTCCACATACTTCGCCAACTCCACGGAGCGCGCGATGGCGCTGCCAGCGGACTCGCCGGGGCGCATGCCCACCAAGTCCAGTACCGAAATCGCTAACTTTGTACCCATGCACATTGGATGATGCAATCGGCTAAGCGATGCGAAGATCCCCGACCGACGTTCTATGCGCCGACACAAGGGATCCGTCCGGTCGCAGTCAGTTACTACAAAAGATCATAGATCGGTTTTGAAAGGATTTGGCTCCCCCTACTCACCTCGTATAGAAGTCTCTGCGTTTCACCTTTCCCTGAAATGAAACGCGTTTTCGCGAACGTAGAGATCACGGCATCGGCAGGGTGCAAATGTGACCTCCGACCCCAGTGCGCTTGCACGATTGAACGGGCCGGAAGATCGCCGCTAAAGAATTTGCGGTGCTTGCGAGTCGGAATTCTGTGGAGCTTTGACGACTGAAGCGCCGATCGCATCTTACCAGCATGGAATACGACGCAATCATCATTGGCACCGGAGCAGGCGGCGGAACATTGGCTCTCCATCTCGCCCAGGCCGGGAAGAAAATCCTTCTCCTTGAGCGCGGCCCATTCATGCCGCAGGAAAAACTCAACTGGGACACCTCCGCTGTCTTCCTCGACAACCGTTACCACACGAGGGAGACATGGCAGGACAAGGAGGGCAAGGACCTTCATCCTCAGCAATCCTACTTTGTCGGAGGCCAGACCAAAGTCTACGGCGCAGCCCTCTTTCGCATGCGGTCAGAAGACTTCGGTGTCATCCAGCACAAAGGGGGCATCTCTCCTGCGTGGCCCATCTCATATGCAGATATGGAACCTTACTACACTCGCGCTGAAGAACTCTTCCATGTCCACGGAGACCTCGGCACGGCACCGTCAGTCCCCGGCGGATTTGGCTCTTCTTTCGACCCAACCGAGCCGTTTCATTCCAGGAAATATCCCTATCGCGCCCTTGCCAATGAGCCGCGCATGCAATCCATCGAAGATGCCGTTCGCAAACTGGGTATCCATACTTTTCCGATCCCTCTTGGGATCAAACGCGATGAAGCTGATCCTCTTGCCTCAAAGTGCCTCCGATGCGACACCTGCGACGGCTATCCATGCCTCGTTCATGCCAAGTCCGACGCCGACATCACCTGCATCCGACAGATCATGCACCTGCCAAACGTCACCCTGATGACAAACTCCCGCGTGACCCGGCTTCTTACCAATAGCACCGGCACTGCTGTTACTGCGGTTGAGGTCATCCACTCCGGTTCCGGCAAACCTTACGGCTCTGCTCCCGAACCCGCCAAAAACAATGCCCCTCCGGCATCGAAGAACGGGAGAACCGCGACTTATACCGCAGGCTTCTTTGCCGTATGCGCCGGCGCTATCAACTCCGCGGTGATTCTCCTCGCTTCCGCCAATGACAAATACCCTAGCGGTCTAGCCAACCGCTCCGATCAGGTTGGCCGTAATTTCATGTATCACCAGGCAGACGCACTGCTCGCCATTTCAACCGCGCGCAATGAGGATAGTTACACCAAGACTTGGGGTACGAATGACTTCTACTTCAAGGATTCCGATCCCGCTTACCCTTTCCCGCTTGGGCAGGTACAGCCTGTAGGAAGTTTTCACTTCGAGATGATGAAGGGCGATGCTCCGCCGCTTACTCCCAACTTTATGCTGGAGGGAATGAAGCACCACGCCGTCCCTTGGTGGCTCACAACAGAAGATCTTCCCGATCCGAACAATCGCGTCACGCTCCACAACACCACACCGCTTTCCGTAGAAAGCCAGCAGCCCGGCCTCGTCGGTGCTCATCCATCTGGAGACACTGGCCGCACCAACGAATCGGAGCCGGTCACGGACGCCGCCCCCAGGAGGATTCAACTTTCCTACACGCCAAACAATGTAGAGTCGTTCAATCGCCTGAAAGACCGCTGGGTCGATGTGCTGAAGAAAAGCGGTCACGCAACGACTTCCGTGCCGCTGCACGCATATTTCAAAATCTGGCTATTTACTTGACGCCACCGACCACAAGCCGTAGTGTTGGATGGTGGCCGAAGACTTTCCACGGACGTTGCTGGAGCTGGAGAGGCGGTTTTCCTGTGAGGAAGCCTGTATCGAGTATTTGGCGTCTTTGCGTTGTCCCTCTAGCTGGACATGCCCGCGCTGTGAGGCTACCGAAGGATGGACGGTAAGGCGAAATCGCTGGCTTTGCGGCCATTGCCGCTACGAGGTGTCGGGCACGGCCGGAACCATCTTTCAGGACAGCCACCTGCCGCTGACGATCTGGTTTCGCGCCATCTGGCAGGTCAGCAGCCAGAAAAACGGCATCAGCGCCCTTGGCCTGCAGCGCATCTTGGGGTTGGGCAGTTACAAGACGGCGTGGGCCATGCTGCATAAGTTGCGCCGGGCGATGGTTCGTCCAGGGCGCGACCGCTTGTCGGGCGTCGTGGAGGTTGATGAGAGCTATTGGGGCGCAGAAGAACCTGGCATGATCGGGCGCTTGACGGAGAACAAAACATTGCTTGCCGTCGCCGTCGAGGAGGATGGCAGAAAGATCGGCCGCATCCGGCTCAGCACCATCCCAGACCTGACGCGGGCAACCCTGCATGGCTTTATAGCCGCTTCCATTGAGCCGGGCAGCACGGTGCGCACCGATGGATTTGCTTCGTATCTGGAGATGGATGGCTATGTGCATCAGCACGAGGTGCAGACTGAACAGCCCGAAGGGGAACATGTGTTACCGCGCGTTCATCTCGTAATCGGTATGCTGAAGCGCTGGATACTGGGAACGCATCAGGGAGCCATTGGCGAGGCGTACTTGGACGACTACTTGAACGAGTTTACCTTCCGTTTCACCGCCGCACTTCGGCCTCACGCGGCAAGCTATTCTACCGCTTGGTTCAGCAAGCCGTTCAGATTGAACCGGTTACGTTTGCCAAACTCGCTAAACCACAATCGGTTGGGGTTGGTGGCGTCAAGTAAATAGCCAGATTT
>JAJYSL010000367.1 GCA_021793595.1 Acidobacteriota bacterium | reverse complement strand
GATCTCGATGACGCTGACCGGTGACGTCGGCATACGCAGCGTTGCGGAGGCCATCGCGCTGGGCTATCGCCTGATCGATACCGCAATGATCTATTCCAATGAAGTGGAAGTGGGCAAAGGGATCCGGCAAAGTGGAATTGAGCGCGAGAAGCTGTTTGTTACTTCCAAACTCTGGAAGACCGATATGGGCTATGAGAATGCCAAGCAGGGCTTTCAAACCTCACTGGACAAGCTGCAGACGGATTATCTCGATCTTTACCTGATCCATCGGCCTTCTGGAGGAGATTGGAAGGGATCATGGCGGGCGATGGAAGAGCTGTATGGTCAGGGAAAGATCAAGGCGATTGGGATGAGCAATGCCAGCTTTGCGCAGATGGATGAACTGATCGCGAATGCGAAGGTGAAGCCTGCAGTGCATCAGATTGAGACTCATGCATTCTTTCAGGAAGACAAGGCGCATGAATATCTGAAACAACATGGCATTCAGCATGAGGCGTGGGCACCGTTTGCTGAAGGTCGTCATGGAATGTTCAGTCAGGAAACGCTGAGCAGTATTGCGAAGAAACACAGGAAGAGCGTGGCGCAGGTTTGTTTACGGTGGCATTATCAGCGCGGGATTGTTGCGATTCCGCGATCGAGACAAAAGGAGCATATCGCAGAAAATCTGAATATCTTTGACTTCACGCTCAACCACACGGATATGGCAGCGATTGCACCGCTGAATCTGGGTGTTACGCAGTTCCCTGAATGGAATTGACGGTAACGAGTTCTGGTTCCTTCCGCGTGGAAGCCGAACAAACAGTGCGGGCTTGATGCAGCAGAAGCTGGCTGGGTGTTTCCAATTGTGAATACCGGATTCGGCAACATGAACCGGCCCATCCCACTGCTGTAGTATCTGGCCCCGAGGTTGTCGTTGCCGGATTCTTTATCGCGTTCTTTGCCGGTGAAGTCCCAATGCGCCCGTTTTCATTGGGTTGAAAATTTTTTGCCTTTTTCAGAACTGCGTCGATCATCATCACCAGCTCGTATGCCGGGCCAATGTGGCCTGATCCCAGTTTTCCGCACAGAACCGAGTACGATTTTCGTATTCAGGAAGGTGCGGAAGTATGTCGAGGAGCAAGCACACGGAAGCGCAGATGATCGCGGCGGTCAAGCAGATGGAAGCTGGCCGGAAGGCCGAGGATGTGGCCCGCGAGGTTGGGGTGAGCGCACACACGATCTATGCCTGGAAGTCGAAGTACGGGGGCATGGACGTGAGCAACGACAGCGGCTTGCGCGAGCGTCTGGTTGCGTTGGCGCGAGAGAAGCCGCGCTTCGGCTATCGTCGTCTGCATGTGCTGTTAGGCCGTGAGGGCGAGCAGGTGAACCACAAGCGGGTGCACCGGATCTATCGCGAAGCCGGCCTGGGCGCTACGCCGTAAGAAGCGCAAGCACTGCGTGCGCCTGAGCACGCCGCTGGGAACCTATACAGCGGCCAACCCTGACCACGACCAATCAGCACACTTCTTGGTTCAACTTCACGCTTCCCGTGGTGCTATGGCCCGGAGCTGACCAGTCGCCACTTCCTTGCCTGGGCATTGGATCGCAAGATCGATCTGGTTCACATCCAGCCTGGCAAGCCCACGCAGAATGGTATCGTGGAGAGTTTTAACGGGAAGCTGCGCGAGGAATGTCTGCGAATTCACTGGTTCCAGAACCTGTTCGAGGCCAGAAGAATCATCACCGATTGGCATCGCGATTACAACGAGCGCAGGCCGCACAGCAGCCTGAACTACATGACACCGGCAGAGTTCGCCGCAAAAGCAAGCCGTGGAAAAGACGCAGGCTTCTCCTGCTTGGAAAACGCCGATGGCGTTTCCCACTACTGGAATGGTCCGCCGCCTATTCAAGGCTCCGGGCTATCTTGGTTGGCAGGAGGTTTAGCATGGAAATTTCGACGATTGGAATCGATCTGAGCAAGACCAGCTTTCACGTAATTGGACTCAACGCCCGGGGTGAGATTGTATTGCGAAGGAAGCTCTCTCGCAAACAATTACTCCAGTTCACCTCGAACAAGCAGAAGATGCTGATCGGCATGGAGGCCTGCGGTGGAGCGCACTTTCTGGGCCGAGCACTTCGAACTCAGGGGCACGATGCCAGGCTCATGCCCGCGCAGTTCGTGAAGCCCTTTCGCAAATCAAACAAGAACGATTACCTGGATGCAGAGGCTATTGCCGAGGCTGTTCAG
The DNA here is from genome assembly GCA_021793595.1 of Acidobacteriota bacterium. Next base: position 2,371 of record JAJYSL010000367.1, on the reverse strand, counting down.
CGACCTACCATGCGCTTTGTGCCGATCAAGACGGATGATCAGTTGGACTTGCAGGCGCTGCACCGCGTGCGTGATCGCTGGGTGGCCAGGCGTACTGCGGTGATGAACCAGATCCGCGGTTTTCTTATGGAGCGAGGAATCACGATACGCAAAGGACCTTCTCACCTGGCGACCCAACTACAAGGGTTGCTGGAAGATGCCGACATGCCCTTGTCGGGCAGGCTGCGTTTGTTGATCCTTGAACTGAAGCACGAGTGGGACGAGTTGGAGACACGAATCGAAGCAGCCAACGCAGAACTGCAACAGATCGCAAAGCAAGACGATGCATGTCACCGTCTGATGGAGATTCCTGGTTTCGGGCCGCTTGTCTCGACGGCGCTGGTTGCCGCCATCGGTAATGGCATTCCCTTTCGCAAAGGCCGGGATCTCTCTGCCTGGCTGGGACTGGTTCCACGCCAACACTCTACCGGCGGCAAGACCAGGCTGCTGGGCATCAGCAAACGTGGAAACGAATATCTACGACGCATGTTCCTGCATGGAGCGCGATCCGTAGTAGCGCAAATAGGTCGAAACCGCTCGGCCCTTGGATTATGGCTCACCGATCTATCCGGCCGGACACATCGCAACGTTGCCGTAGTTGCTCTGGCAAACAAGATGGCTCGAACAGCTTGGGCGATCTTGAGTAAAGGAACCACCTACTGTGCACCGGCCATAGTGGCTGCCTGAAAACCAGGCTTGGAACTGCCACTCCGTGGAAAAGTCAAAAGAACTGACTTTTCCACCTCGTTTGGAAATCCGCAAACAACGCGGATTCCCACATTTCCAACCCTGCTGGTACGACGGTTGACAGTACTTTCCAGGTTTGCGAGACAGATCAATGCGTGAGTGAACGGTCACAACCGGCGTTGCTCAAGCCTGCGTGGGAATGAGAATCTTCGAGTTCGACCCACTTTATAGACCAGCGACGCGCGGACTCCATTATGGCCAGGAGCTTGGCTCCACAAACAGGCCGGATACATTTGAGCAGACCAACCCACCCACGACAGAGATTTGGCTTGCAATCCGGCGGCGGACCATACATACTCCCACCGCTACGGAGGCTGGCTGAGTATTATTGGTATGCGGAAAATGGGGGCAGGCCATGGCAAACCACAGCGTTGATGAAGAGCGAAACTCCGCTCGTCCGCATACTTCGGTAGCAGTACCTGTCTCCACAGCCGTCGATGGAGAAATGACGCGCAGCGTGCGCGTTATCGGGCTAATCATCGCCTGTCTGGTGGCGGGTGCCATACTCGCCGGCATCTGGAAAGCGAGCACAGGCCTGCAATCGGGCAAAGCAGCACTGGTGGCCGGCCTGTTTCTGACCGAGGTAATCCTTGCCGGTATCCTGATCCTGCTTGGCAGCATTGTAGAGGGATTCGGCTACGGGCTCTCGCTGGGGACGCGCTGGCCTTATACGCGCAACATCTTGATATTGATGATCGAGGGGGATCCCGAAGCGGCGCATCGGCTGGTCGCCACTTTGGTGGGTCTTATCGGGGTGGCGCTGGTGGTTCTGGCGCCGAGTTCTGCAACCATAAACGGTCTGGCGCTGGTGATCATCGCCGGCGTGTTCGGCATAGGAACGCTCCATGTTCTCTCTGGACGGATGCCTGCCTTTGTGCATGGCATGCATGGGCTTCTGGCCTATGGCGTCTTTCTCAGCTATCTCACCGGGCTTGCTGTCCCCGGCGTTCCATTCTGGTTTTATCTGAAATTTACGGTAGCCCTGCATGCGCTCTTGCTGGCGGTGTTCCTGGGCGGCATGACGACCGGGCAGCGCGGATTCGGCCAGCCCATTGGGGCTTTTTATCGACCACGACGACTCGCGCACTGGACTTTGGCGGCGCATATCGTGGCTGCGCTCACGATCGTGGCCACGCTGGGCTGGCTCATGCCTGACTATCCAGTCGCCTTCTATCTTGCCGTCGCACAGATTGCAGTGGGATTCCTGCTCTTCCAGGCCGTAAATCTCAAGCCGAAAAATCCGGGGACGATCGTGGCTTTTCACCAATTCATGGTGCTTCTTATTACTGTAGCCATCGTCGTCTCACTCCCATGAGAGTGGGCCCTTATTCCAATAAAGCTACTTATAGATTCGGCCCATAAATACTGCTACATTGTGTATCTTGGCGCATCCAATGGATATGGAACAAGAGGATGCACGCAAGTTGAGTTCGGCAGCGCAGCATGAGCGCAGGCGACAATTGATCCGTGCCTATCAGCGCGGAGTGAACCGGCATCAGATCGCACAAGCAGTTGGGTTGAGTTACACGGCTGTTCGTATGATCGTCAAGCGTTATCAAGACCAGGGCATTCGTGGTCTCGACAC
>JAJYSL010000366.1 GCA_021793595.1 Acidobacteriota bacterium | reverse complement strand
GCAATGGCGCCTGGCAACCCGGTGTTCCTGTGCTCAACGACGACGATCCTTTCTGGGGATCGCAACTGGATACCTCCGCCCACAAAATGCCGGTGAATCCCCGAGATTTTCGAAAAGGCGTTAAGTCTCACCCGCAAATCAATTTGACCTTTGCCACGCTGCCGCTGACGCTGCAGGGATCTCGGCTTAGCGGCACTGTTCGGTCGGATCAAGACCCGGACGGCGATCTTGAGGATGTTGCCGACGACGTGAAATACATCTCTGCCAACGACAAGCGGCACATACCCTTTGGGTGGTATGAGGAAGGTTATGACAAGGAAGGGACAGATCCCGACGACGGCCCTCTCGACGCGTATGGGCTGCACGCGTCGTATGTCACGCATCATAACGGACCGCAATATTTCGGATACATCTCCAACAATCCCGCCATGCGTTCTCAGTTACATGGCCTGGGTGATTTTTTTCATGCCATTGATCGTCGCACGCTGCCGGCGCATGGCGTCTTCTTTGTGAAAGGCGGGTCCCGAAATATTCTCGGAATCAAGCCTGCCGACCCATATCCTGCCGCGCAAAGAAATTTCCTGGGCGATGACGATCACCCTGGGTACTCTGATTCTCAGATCAGCGAAGCCATGGTCGCCCAGGCAATCAATGCAATTGCAGCCAGTCCGTATTGGAACCACAGCGTGATCATCGTTACCTGGGACGATTCCGAAGGCGATTATGACCACGTTCGCCCTCCCGTCCGCGCCTATGGGCCCGACGGTTCTCCCATTTCCGACGGTCCACGCGTTCCGCTATTGCTCATCTCGCCTTACGCCAGAGTGCACTTCGTTGCCACTGCGGAAGGCAATCATGCGTCCGTGGTGAAGTTCATCGACCGGATCTTCCAACGCACGCCGCTGGCTCTGTTGCCGGATGAAAGGAAGGGTCGCAAGCTGGGCGAAGAAGAGTTTCATCAGAAAGACCTTGGCCCACAGGACGCCTTGACGCAGGACATTACCGATTTGCTTTCCGGACTGAGTCCCGCGCGTCTGATGGGGCGCGCTCCGTTGCTGCCTCCCTCCTATGCCCACGTTCCGGAGCCTTTGATCTACAATCTTCCGCAATCGACCGGCTACGGTTGTGCCAATCTCGGCATCGTCCCAACCGATCGCGCGCTTGGAATTCCGAACAGAATTCCCGCGGATTTCGATCCAAGACCGAACACCCAGCCCACATCTGCTTTGCCCCGTACCGCGGCAATTGCAACGAAGGAATGAAGTCACTGGAACCTACACGCCCGAATCGCCTGCATCCCTTCGGTCGCCGCATCCAACTCAGGGAGGATGATCGTCTCATGAAGGTTCATACGGAATATCTCACCATGCAAACGCCGCATCGCCGCGAAATTGTCCACATCACGCCTGAAGTGGAAGAAATTGTTCGCCGCAGCGGCATTCAAGACGGGCTGTGTTTCGTTTCTCCCATGCACATCACTGCCGCCGTGTACGTCAACGATCTGGAAGAAGGGTTGATTGAGGACATCATGGAATGGCTGGAGAAGCTGGCGCCTGCGCGCCCCAATTACCGCCATCATCAAACCGGCGAAGACAATGGAGACGCCCATCTCAAATCGCTGCTGCTGCACAATGAAACCACTTTACCGATTACGGGAGGCAAACTCGATTTAGGACCATGGCAGCGCGTCTTCTATGCAGAATTTGACGGTCAACGGCGCAAACGCGTGATAGTGAAAGCCATGGGTATAACCGAATCTGGTAGCGCGGGGTAGCTCCCCGAACTCGAGGATTAACATTTTAGGAAAATGCTTCAGAGAAAAAGCAGGATAGGTGGAATATGGAACGATAGCGCTTGGCAGGCCTTTTCCCCCGGGAAAAGCCTGCATAATCAATTTCACCACTTGAATAGTTGCCCTGCTTTTGCCTCAGCTCACCACGGCCAGCTCTTCTTCCAGCATTTGTTTTTCATGCAGCTCCGTGTAGTAGCCGTTGCGTGCAATCAGCTCCTGATGCGTGCCCAGCTCAACGATGCTGCCGTTCACCAGGACGGCAATCTGGTCGGCATTGCGCACCGTCGAGACGCGGTGAGAAATGAAAATCGTGGTGCGCCCGCGCATCGCTTCCGCCAGTTCGCTCAGGATGCGCTCCTCGGTATAAGTATCGACGCTGGACAACGCGTCGTCGAGAATCAAGATGCGGGGATCGCGTACCAGCGCCCGCGCTATGGCAGTCCGCTGCTTCTGTCCGCCGGATAATGTAATGCCGCGCTCACCCACCAGCGTGTCGAAGCCGTGGGGAAACTCAAGAATTTCGTCGCGAATATGTGCGATGCCCGCGGCATGTAGGATGTCCTCCGTCGATGCCTCCGGCGCGCCAAAGGTCACATTCTCACGAATGGATTGGCTGAAGAGAAAGGTCTCCTGCGGCACAAATCCAATCGCCCGCCGCAACGCCGCCAGCGGATAATCCATGACGGAATTTCCATCCACACAGAGCATGCCTCTCTGCGCCTCCAGCAGCCGGGGAATCAGTCGCACCAGAGTGGTTTTTCCTGAGCCAGTGGGCCCAACAATCGCGAAGCTGCTGCCTGCGGGGATGCGAAGGTTGATATTGCGCAGCACCGGGGCCGTTCCATTCTCATAGGTAAAGCTGAGGTTGTGAAATTCAATCGCGCCGCCAATTTCCGTTGTGATCGGTCCAGCAGCGGGTAGCGTTACGTCGGAAATAGTGGGCTCCGCAATCAGAATTTCATGGATCCGCCGCACCGACGCCGTCCCGCGCTGCACCAGATTCACTACCCAGCCCAGCGCGATCACCGGCCAGGTCAGCATGGTCATATACATGGTGAAGGCAACAAACGCGCCCACGGAGATTTGATGGGTCACCACCTCATGCCCGCCCACCAGCAGCACCACCACCAGAGAAAGTCCCAGCATGAATTCCAGCGTTGGCCACAGCATTCCCATCAGCCGCACCAGCAGCAGCGCCCGACGGATGTATTCCGTATTGGCGCGCTCGAAGGCGCGAATCTCCGCTTCCTCCTGCGCAAAGGCACGCACCAGACGCGCTCCCGCAACATTTTCCTGCACCTGCGCGGAAATGTCGGAATACATCGCCTGGATGCGCTCAAACCGCTCGTGAATTCTGCGTCCGAAATATTGCACCAGAATGCTGGCAACGGGTAGCGGCACAAACGCCAGCAGGGTCAGCCAGGGGCTGATGCGGACCATGAAAATCAACGCACCCACTGTGAACAGCAGCGTGTTCAGGCTGTACATAATGGCCGGACCCAGCAGCATGCGCACGGCACTCAGGTCATTGGTGGCGCGCGCCATAATATCGCCGGTACGGTTGGTCTGGAAGTAGGCTGGGGCCTGCCGTTCAAGAACACGGAACAAATCGTTGCGAATGTCGTATTCAATATCGCGGGAAAGGCCGATCAGAACCCAGCGCGTCAGAAATAAAAAGATGCCCTTCGACAGCGCCACGGCCACCAGAAGTTCGGCATAGAACACCACGCCTTTGTAACTGAAATTGTGCGTAAGATCGTTGACGGCTTGCAGCAGAACCAGCGGCAACAGGATCCAAATGGCGTTACTGCAAACGGCGAACACGCCCCCAATTGCAAATCCGCGACGGTAGCGTCGCAGATACGGAAACAGGGGTCTCAAGTTCTCCACGATCGTCAACGGATGCCTTCCTCATTTCTATTGTAGCCAAGGCCCTCAGTCGAAAAGCAGGAGATATCGCACTTGTCCGTTATGTCGGCGTGCGCAAAAGCAGGTATCCGCCGATCAGGCCGAATAACAGATCTGGAGACCACGCCGCCAGAATCGCTGGCAAAGTATTTACATTCCCCATGGCCTCAAACAATCCTGCGATTACCCAGTACGCAATGGCCACGCCAATGGCAACCGCGACACCCGTGAGCGATCCGCGACGGCCCATGGAAAGAGAAAAGGGAACCGCGAGAATTGCCATCACCAGTGTGACTAGAGGGTAGGCGATCTTCTTATTCAACTGCACGCGCAAGGGAAGCGTGTCAAAGCCGCTCTGGCTCAGGTCGTGGACGTAATGAGCCAGTTCGGAAAATGTCATTTCCGACGATTGCAGATCTTCTTTCTTAAAGTAGCTTGGCGCCTCCGTGATGTTGGGAAATACTTCGCTCTTGAACGTTTGATACGAAGCGATTGTCCCTCCCTGAAATGTTCTTTCCCAGCCTTTGTCGAAGGTCCACTCATGTTGCTGCTGGTCCCAGACGACGTCCGACGCAAAAATGCGCTTCGCTAGAACGAAGCTGTTGGGTTGAAATTCGAGCACAGTTAGATTGGCGAATCGGTTGTTGGCAGAATCGAAAAATTCATAGTAAAAAATGCGTGAGCCTTCTGCCGGTGTTGTTTTCCCAAATACCCACTCGCGGTCAGGCCGCAAAAACGTCCGCGGCGGCTTGCCTTTGATTTCGCTGCGCAGCGCTTCTTGCCTGCGGTTGGCATTGGGCAGGTAGAACTGGTCAAAAGTGAACATCAATACAGACAGCATGCCGGCCAGCACAAAAATCGGTACCACGGCGCGGTACAGGCTGATGCCCGTAGCTTTCATGGCG
>JAJYSL010000365.1 GCA_021793595.1 Acidobacteriota bacterium | reverse complement strand
AAGAGGGATCAAAAGGTTCCCTGAGAGGAAAGTTCAAACGCGCAGGTTGGGACGATGACTACCTGTTCCGCTTACTGGAGCTATTTTGAAATGCGATTGCCCTGGGATGTTCAGGCAATTGCTCATACAATACTCCAAACAGATGCTAAACTACCGGTGCAGGGAAATTGGCAGGTGCGGATCAGCGGAAAAGAACAAGGGAAGGTCATCATCTATGAACGGCATACAACGACGTGAATTCATCAAGTTGTCTGGTGCTGTTGGTGCGGAACTGGTAACACGTCCGCTGGCGCGGGCGGCTACTTCCAAGGGCGCTGGGCAGTCTTCGTGCCCAAACATCCTGGTCTTTTTCACGGATGATCATGGCCAATGGGCACAACACGCCTATGGCAACTCCGAGTTGCAGACACCTAACATGGACCGGTTGGTAGCGCAGGGAACGCGCATGACGCAGGCATTCACCACCTGCCCGGTCTGTTCGCCGGCGCGGGCATCTTTTTTTACTGGGCGGATGCCGTCACAACACGGCATTCACGACTGGCTGGAAGAAGAGACGTGTGCACTCATCCACCCGGGGCTGACCGGGCAGACGCTGATTTCCGAACTGATGAAGAACGCGGACTATCATACGGGGCTGGTTGGCAAGTGGCATTGCGGCCGAACAAACGAGCCCAAGCCGGGCTTTGATCGCTGGTTCAGTTACTGGGTGAGCCAGCGCCCGCACGATGGTGTCCAGCATTTCTCAGATCAGGGAAAACTAGTCACAGAAGAAGGCCAGCAGTCGCCGCTGCTGACCAGTCAGGCTGTTGATTTTCTGCAGAAGCACAAACAGAAAGAAGGATCAGAAGGCAAACCGTTCTTCCTGTTCATCAGCTATACGGACACGCATATGCCGCATAATGCCGCTCCAAAGGATCTCGTGAAGGAATATGCCAGCGCCACGTTCCGCGATATTCCCAATGAAAAATTTGCCGCCTGCCACGGCATGACGCAGCTTCCAGTCGATCCCGACCCAGAGAAGGAACGACGGACGCACATGGAGTATTACGGCGCTGTCTCCAGCCTGGACAGGGAGGTGGGCAAAGTGCTGGATGTGCTTGAGGCGACGGGGCAGATGGAAAACACCCTGATTGTTTATACCGGCGATCATGGTCTTAACGCTGGCCAGCACGGCCTGTGGGAAAAAGGCAACTCGACCATCCCCCAGAACTTTCTCGAAGAATCCACACGGATTGCCTGCACTGTGAGCTGGCCTGCAGGCGGTGTCAGGCAGAACGCAACATGCGATGACCTAGTCAACCATCCCGATCTGTGGGCCACATTGCTGGATATTGCGGGTGCTACCCCGAATGCTGCCACGACAGCGAAAATCAATTCGCCCGGCATCTCCTATCTGCGGCAGTTGCGAGGCCAGAAGGTTTCGGATTGGCGGCAGACTATGATCAGTGAATACGGAAATGCTCGGATGGCACGCAATGGCCGGTACAAGCTTATCAAACGGTATCCGTTTGCCGGGGTGACATTTCCGGACGAGCTATACGACCTCAAGGAAGACCCTAGGGAGACTATGAATCGCCATGATGATCCTTCACTGAAGCCCGTCATTAAGCAGCTATCGGCGAAAGTGGATCAGTTCTTCGCCAAATACACGGTTCCAGGCCACAGCGGCCGAGATATGGAACATCAGCCGGAATGCACTCCCGCCAGCCCCTGGATTCTTGCGGCAAGGGTACGGTGGATCGGGTATAAACCCAAGGTTGATCCGGAATAAACCCAACCCGATGAAATAACTCGAGTGAGCATGATCTGTAAATCGAAAAGGGAACTATCAATATTTCTGCTGTCCGGTTAAAAGTCGAATAGAATCAACTGGTTGTCAAGATCGGATAAGTCGGTTTCGGAGTCGGATGGCTGAAGTGCCTGTAAAATGGGCGTTTTCTCGAAAAGAGTTAAGGAAAGCCTGCACAAGTCTGCCGGGGGCGCAATGATTGATTAAAGTAGAAGGATGAAACGAAAGGCGCATTATCAGCGGACGCTGGCCTGCAGACGAGTTATGAAAAGTATGGACGGAAGAGCTGGCGGGAGTTGTTTCTCGACCAGATGGAACGGGTGGTCCCGTGAGCCAAGCTGGAGGGGCTGGTGGAACCGCATTATGCGAAGGCGGGCAATGGCCGCCGTCCGGTGGGGCTGGCGGTGATGCTGCGGACGTATTTTGTGCAGCAGTGGTTCAATCTGGGCGATGCCGGGGTGGAGGAAGCGCTGTATGAGTCGCCCGCGCTGCGCCGCTTTGTGGGGGTGGACCTGGGCGCGGCGCCAGCGCCGGATGAGACCACGGTGCTGCGCTTCCGGCATCTGCTGGAGCGCCATGAGATCGGCCCGGAGATGCTGGAGACGGTGAACCTGCATCTGGGCGAGCGCGGCATCCGGATCGCGACCGGCACCATTGTGGATGCGACGATCATCCATGCGCCGTCGTCGACCAAGAACAAAGAGGGCCGGCGCGACCCGGAGATGCACTCGACGAAGAAAGGCAACCAATGGTACTTCGGGTTGAAGGCGCACATCGGCGTGGACAGCAAGCAAGGGGTGGTGCATTCGGTGGCGACCACGGCGGCCAACGTGGCCGACAAGCACATGCTGCCCGACCTGCTGCATGGCGAGGAGCGCAAGGTGTGGGGCGATGGCGGGTACCAGGGACAAACGCAAACTATCAAAAAAGCCGCTCCCAGGGCGCAGGACATGACCTGCCGCAGGACAAAGTTCAAGAACTATGTGGACGAGTTACAGAAGAGAAAAAACCGGAGTAAGTCGCGAGTAAGGGCCAAGGTGGAGCATCCATTCCGGGTCCTCAAGCGCATCTTCGGCTTCGACAAGGTGAGATATCGCGGCCTGGAGAAGAACCATCATCGGCTGTGCGCCTGCTTCGCGCTGGGGAACCTGTACCTGCACCGCAAACAGGCTACTTGTGCAGGGGTGTAGTGTGTCCGCCGACCGGGAAATGGCTTCCGCCCGGAGAAAAAATAATATAAATCACAGGGCCAGGGCCCCATTTTCCGACGTTGTTTTCCACCTTGTCCCTGTGGCCAGACGCATTTCATCTGCAATCGTCAATTCAAGCACCGCCGAGTAGGCCAGAGGAATTCCACCTCCAGCCTCTCACATATCCGTACGTGAACCTCTCGATTCATACGGCTCGTCGCAGTCCTGCATTTGCCCCTCGCGAGAACAAACTTTCTCTGGAAGAAGAGGCTCCTCCTGGTAATCCAGTTGGCCAAACCCTCCGTACTACTACGGGATAATCCGTCCTCCTCATATGCATCGGTAATATCCCCCTTCGAGGTCTTCCCTCTTATAGAGTTTCCCTTGGCATCATACGAGGAGTTCCCAAGTTAAATACCCAAGCCCAAACCAGAGTCACGCCATCTGTACACCGGACACCGCATGATTGATAAACAGGTAATCTCCATGCTGATCCTGGGAACTGCACACGCCCCCAGTTTTGATGTCGTCTTAGAACCTTTCGATGCGTCGTCGATGGATCACTTGCGTTCGTCTCTCTGATTCCTACATGACGGGTTTGATCCCGCCTTTTAACCGTATCGTTCACCACCTCACCGTCTCCAGTTCTGCAGCATACGGCTGTTTGAAGCCACCCCCTGTAGGCCGACTCCGGAGGACCTACCTCCATCTCAGGTACTGCATTGAGTTCAAAACTCTAAACTCATTCTTGGCACAATGTGCAGGGTTTCCTTAGGCTGAAAATCTGTAGGATTTGGTAGATGCTGGCCTCCATCCCGAGCCGCTTGCGGACGATGGCGACGAGCACATACATGCTTACGGCGATCCAGATTTGGGTCTTCACGGCGTTTTCACTGGTTCCGTAGAATGCCTTGATGCGTAATACTACAGTTGCACTTAATCGGCTTCTCCTGATTTTCATTGCGAGCAGTTCGCGGGCTGTCATTGAAAAATCAAGGGTTTACAACACTGGTGTCCGGTTTATTCTAGGCCGCCCGCCCACAAGTCATGTGTTGAGTATGGTTTAGATGGAGTTTAGTGTGTCCACGATTTGAATTGCGTTGTGTTCATCTGCGATGCTTTTGGGTTTGAAGGACCCGGAGGGCCGCATGAACGTGGGCAAGACGATGTTTGCGCAACTGATGGAATTTGTACCGTGGAAGACATTCGGTCGCATCATCGAGCGGCACAAGGGCGATGCAGGTGTGCGTACGCTGGGCTGCGCCGATTTGTTTCGCGTCATGGCGTTCTCTCAACTCGCCTGGCGCGAGTCGTTGCGTGACATCGAGGTTTGCCTGGCGGCCAATCAGGCCAAGCTGTTTCACATGGGGCTGAAAGTGCCACCGGCCCGCTCCACTCTGTCCGATGCGTTGAATCAGCGCGACTGGCACATCTACCAATCCTTGGCGCTGCGTCTGATTGCCCACGCCAGGGCGCTATATGCTCAGGATCCCACCGCGCTGGATCTTGACGCAAGCGTCTATGCGCTGGATTCAACCACCATCGACTTATGCTTGAGTTTGTTCGACTGGGCGCCGTTTCGTTCCACCAAAGCAGCCATCAAGTTACACACCCTACTGGATCTGCGAGGCCCGATTCCTGCGTTC
>JAJYSL010000364.1 GCA_021793595.1 Acidobacteriota bacterium | reverse complement strand
AACTGCCCCCACCCGCCGGAACCTTCGTCATGCCCGGTCATGCCATCGAGTCCATGTGGTTCGTCATGCACGTCGCTCGCCGCCGCGGCGATCAGGACATGATTCGTCGCGCCGCGGAAGTCGTTCGCTGGCACCTCGAACTGGGCTGGGATTCCGAATTTGGTGGGATTTATTTGTCGCGCGATGTTGAGGGTCGCCCTCCCTATCTTCCGCACTCCGACAAAAAATTGTGGTGGCCGCACGTCGAGGCGCTCTACGCCACTCTGCTGGCACATCGATTGACGGGCGAACCCTGGTGCCTGGAATGGTATCGCCGAGTGGCGGATTGGGCGTGGTCTCATTTCCCTCCCCCGCAGGGCGGCGACTGGTATCAGCGCCTGACGCGTGAAGGCAAGCCAACCACGGAAGTCATCGCTCTGCCGGTGAAAGATCCCTTCCATCTTCCCCGGGGAGCCATGCTGATCATGCGGTTGATGCATCCGCAAGATGAGGTCAGAATAAAATCCAAATCCGTCACCATAGATCAACGATGCTAGACCCGCATCACAGCTCCGCGCCCGCATCAAGATGATCTGGAATTCTGTAGGAGTCCATGCACTTTTCTGCCTCGCTTTTGGCCTTTGGCATCGCATCCGCCATCGTCTCCGGAATCATGAATGGGATATTTACCGTGCCCATGCGATACCTGGGGCAGTGGCCTTGGGAAAACGTCTGGGCCATTGTCATGCTGGTCCCCTGCGTTATCATGCCGGCTGCCATTGTCTGGATCAGCGTCCCTGGATTTGTGCAGGTCCTTCGCGCCGCGCCTCCCCACGCGATTGTATTCGCGTGCCTGCTTGGCTTGGCCTGGGGATTCGGCGCGATCATGTTTGGCCAGGGAGTCGCTGCCATCGGCATCTCCATGGGCAACACCTTGGCCCTTGCCATCAGCGCCTCCTTCGGATCCGTCCTTCCCATCCTGGTGCTTGCGCCCGAACGTCTTTTTCGTATCCAGGGTCTGGCGATCATCGCTGGAACCCTCATCGGCATTTTAGGGATCGCCTGTTTCGGATACGCGGGCTTCCGCCGAGAGAAAAGTCAGATGGGAAGCACTCAGAAGATACGCGGAGATATGGTCGGACACTCTCGACCCTTCGCCATCGGCTTGCTTCTGTGCACTGGATCGGGCCTGCTCTCCGCAGTCTTCAATATCGGATACAGCCTGGCGCAGCCAATCCGGATCGCTGCCGAACGCTCGGGTCACAGCGCATTCGCAGGCACCAATTTGATCTGGCTCCTGATGCTGACCTGCGGATCGCTCCCCAGTCTTTGCTTTTGCGTCTATCTGATGAAGAAGCACGGCACTTGGCGATGTTATTCCGCAGCCGGATCAACACGTCTCTACGCGTTGACGATTGGTATGGGCCTCATCTGGGGCGGCCACACTTACCTCTATGGCTTTGCGTCCCCCAAGCTCGGCAAACTCGGCCCATCCATCGGATGGCCGCTCACGTTGATGGCGGGGCTTCTTACCGTAAACGCCTGCGGCTTTCTCGCCGGAGAATGGGAGTTGACCCGCCTAAGAGATCGCCAATGGATGGCATTCGGCATGGTCGTCACGCTGGTTGCAATTGCAGTGCTGGGCTGGTCCAGCAGCCTCGGCTAGCGCGGAATTCCAGATAATTTGTTCGTTTTCCCTCACTTTCTTCGATACAGGTGAATCGGCCCTCTCGTTCTCGGCAGTATTCCGGGTCAGGCGACACCATGTCTACACTTTTTTTCCTTTTCCACGCCTGCGAACGCTCCCCTGGCAGAAGACGCGGATGTACTCGTTTGGCATCAAAACGAACATCATTGCTATTTTTTATCACTGAAAACCAATAAATAAAGATTGACCATGGCGAAACAGATGACATATCATGCGCATTTGAAGGCAAATAACTCAAAGAGTCGAATAAGTCTGAAAGTTTTCGGTGGGGGCAAACGGTGAAAGCGATACGGAAGATACAGCGGTTGCAAAGGGGAGTCGCCATGGGACGCCTAACTCGAACCATCCTGAACCTTGCGATTCTGGCAATGATTTGTTTCGGGCTGCGCCTGCCAGCCTTCGCGCAATTTGATACCGGCACGGTCAACGGTACCATCACCGATTCTTCCGGCGCAGTGATTCCCAACGCGTCCATTACCGCAACAAATACCGACACCTCTATAAGGACAATGCTCCACAGCGATGCCAGAGGGAATTTCGTTGCCGCCGGACTGCCCTTCGGTCACTATGTGGTTTCGGCAACGGCAATCGGTTTCAGTCCCTCGTCAACTCAGCCCATTACGCTGACTGTAGGCGCCACCGTTCGGGTGAACCTGATCTTGAATGTGGCCCGGGCGAATGCAACTGTTCAAGTCACCGGCACGGGGACAACCGTCGACGTCTCATCCAGCACCACCGGAACCACGCTCAATTCCCATCAGATCAACAATCTTCCCGTAAACGGCAGAGATGTGACCGACTTCCTGGAGATTTCTCCTGGATCGGTCGGCTCGACCGCATACTTCCAGGGTAGCGTCAATGGATTGGATAATATCTTTACGGGCTTGAACATTAAGCTTGACGGCCAGTCCGCAAGCCGCGGCGATGTCAACGGCGTTCTGGAGACAGAAGGTCAGGAAGGAGCGCGGATCACACGAGCGAGCATAGGCAGCATCCAGGAAATTGATTTCGCCAATAGCGGATACAGCGCCGAAAGCGGCTTTTCGCTCGGTCCCCAGATGAACATCATCACCAAGGGCGGCACAAACGATTTCCACGGCACAGCGTATGAATTTTTCCGTAACAACGCGCTCGATGCCCGGGATTATTTCAACTTCAAAGGCCAAACACAAGCCCCGCTGAAGCTCAATCAGTTCGGCGGCAATGTCGGCGGCCCTGTCGTCAAGGACAACCTGTTCTTCTTTGCGAACTATGAAGGGGCCCGCACCAACCTGACGAACGTGAATTCTCTATACGAGGTCCCGAGCGCGTATGTGCGATCGCAATTCGTCTCCTCCATGCAGCCGATTCTGGCCATGATGGCACCGCTGCCGGCCGGCTGCGGATCTGGATCGACACCCACAACATGCAACTACGATCCGCGCTATACAGAACAGGCCGGTGGATCGACGCAATACGATCTGGTCATCCTGGGCGCTTCGCTTCCAGACGACACGCAGGAGGACACCGGTTCAGGCCGACTCGATTACCAGCTAGGCGACCACGACCACATGTTCTTCCGCTACAACGTCAACAACTCTCTTACGACCTACGCCTACGGGCTGAACCAGGGCCAGGTCTCTCCGCAGGCGCTCAGGACCCAGTTGGCGATGTTCAACGAGACCCACACCTTCAGCCCGACGCTGCTCAACGAATTCAGCTTGTCAGTCAATCGGTTCCATTCCAATACCGCGTCGAACACCGGAGCTCCGTATGTTCAAATCTCCGGTTTCTTCGTTAATCTGGGTTCGCTGCCGGGAGCGCAAAGTTTCAATCAGGTGAACGCGAATACATTGCCGGAGATGTTTGACAATGTCACCAAGACAGTTGGCCGCCACACGCTGCGGTTCGGCACGCAGATTCGTGTAAACCGCCTAAACACGCAGTTGCAGCCGATCGAGGACTACTCCTATTACAGCTTCCAGAGCCTCGAAACCAACTCTCCGTTTCTGCTGTCAAAGAATGGCACTGCCGGCGCGATCGGCAATCGAAGCTCAAACTGGGACCTCTACGCTCAGGACGACTGGAGGATCACTGCCAACTTCACATTGAATCTGGGCCTGCGGTATGACTACAACACCACTTGGAATGTGGCCCACAAGACTCAACGCAATTTCGATCCTTCCACGCAGACCTTCGGCCCGAGCGGGGTCAGCGCCTACAGCGCGCCCAGAACGGACTTTGCTCCGCGCCTTGGATTCGCGTGGGATCCGTACGGACAGGGACAGACAGTGATCCATGGATATGCGGGACTGTTCTACTTGCCGATGATGCCTTCTCCGAATACGCTGGCACTCAACATGCCGCAATACGCGCCCGTTACCGATACCCTTTTCGATCTGACTTTTTTCGGCGGCAGCGTTGCCTCGATCTCTTATCCCACGCCCAATCCCCCGCTCCTGCCGAGCAACGAAAACGTATTCATCTTCCCGAAGAATCCCCGAGACCCTGTTTCCACGAACTGGCTGATCGGCATCGAGCAGCAGATTGCAAACAATACGGTCATGACAATTAATTACACCGGAAATCGGGTGCAGCATACGCAAGCCGGTGTCGCGTTCCAGGCGCTCAATCTGAATCCGTCCAACCCCAATCCTAATGTTCCTCGGCGGCTGGCGGCTCAAGGTGTCCCCTACCAGAACGAGAACTACATGCCAAACGACCTATTTTCCAAGTACAACGCGCTACAGGTTCAGGTGCGCAGAAATGTTAGAAATCTGACGTTGGAAGCGAACTATGCCTGGTCGCATGAAATTGACGATGAGGTGAATGTTTTTGCCGGCTTTGAAGACCCGCTCAACCCCAAATTCGACCGCGGGAACGGCGACTGGGATGTTCGGAACAACTTGACCGCGAGTGCTGTCTACACGCTGCCGAAGTTGAAGGGTTCCAGCCGGAGA
>JAJYSL010000043.1 GCA_021793595.1 Acidobacteriota bacterium | reverse complement strand
TCCCTGCTTACGGATAGTGTGGTAGCTTTTCTTCACGGCGGTTCTCCCTTCAAGGTTTCGCAACCCGATTCTTTCAGAATCAGGCTGGACCGCCGCTCAACTTTCAACTATGGCTGGGACATCCTCTTTTTGATCGCACCCACGCCGACTCACGGAAAGCACGAATGGAACCCAGCGGCTGGGCAAGCGCGAACCACCACCGTGTCTTCTACGCAAGCAAAAGCCAATTCGAGACGCTGTCGCTGTCAGGCGAAGATGGCAGGGTTACAGTATGTGCGCCCAATCTTAACCGCGGTGAAAAATGACTGGCGCGTCGGTGCATGCTTCTGTACCGGCGCGAAAGCCCGCCATCCATCGATCCAGATAGGTGTGGGCACAACCGGCGCCACATAGGTGCTTGCTCTCCGCACTGTGGGCCAAGCCATTGGCCCAAGGGGTAAGCTTAAGCGTGGGCTGGCTGCTCTTGGAGTCGAGCGCGGGCGCACACTCATTGGTGGCGATCCACCACTTCTCTTCCACACCTGCCTGCTGCTTGCCGCAGATGTCGCACGTGAAACGTTCAATCCAAACCATCGAGTGCCTTGTCATCCCGTCTGGAAAATTCCGCTTTGTTCCATCGCCTGGTGACTTGACTTCGGGGGCTCGTCGCAGCTGCATCCCGCAAGAGCCAAGAGTGAAATATGGAGTCTGAATTATGCACTGGGAAGCCCTCTCCGTTCGCGCCTGAGACAGGCTTCGAGCGGTTATTCCGACGCCGTCACGCTATTCGCGCTATGATCGTCGCGTCAAAATTGGCGCAGCGCATCCATCAGGTAGAAGGCCAGAATTCCAAGCGTCACCACGCCTTCTGCGCCTCCGCAGATACGAATCATGTTCTCAACAGGTTTCACCTTCTTCATGATGAGCTCTTGCTCCTGTTGTTGCATGGTGGATGTCTCTTCAAGGAACAGCTGATCCTCTTCCGAGCGCGTGATGGTGCTCCGATATACAATCAAGCCCAGCAAAACGAGTCCTAATGCTCCCCAAACGATCCAAATAACCAATACGTAGCTCATAAGATGACCTCGCGATCGGTTGTAGTCAGTTATAGTATTCCGGTGTCCACGCGAATTACGTGCCGTCCACGCGCCTACACCACTTTCGCCTGTATCCTACTCCCAAAATTGATGGTATGGGTAGAAGATTCTTTGCATCCGCCACAAGTCTTTTGCATCACCATATAAGCGGTATGGCGGGACGAGATTGCGCGAGTTGCGCGGATTTCCCGATTGTTTTGCGATGCGTTTCGCCGTATCATAAGACGTAGAAGAAACGCGAGGGCTATCCATAATGGCAACAACCACACAGACTCCAACCACTGAAACCGTCAAGGCTCCGCCAGTCACATTGACCCCAGAGGCGATCAAGAAGGTTCGCGAAATTATGGCGACCCAGGATCCAGTTCCTGCGGGATTGCGGCTGGGTGTAGTGGGCGGCGGCTGCTCCGGCTTCCAATATTCCATGTCGTTTGAGAATCAGTCCGGAATGATGGACAAGGTGTTGAATTTCGACGGTTTAAAGGTCTTCGTCGACTCCACCTCCCTGATGTATCTGGGCGGCTGCGTCGTGGACTATGTCGAAACTCTGGAGGCGGCCGGATTTAAGTTTGAGAATCCTAACGTCAAGAGCACCTGCGGCTGCGGGTCTTCCTTCAGCGCATAAGTTCGCAGCAGAAGTCTTCTCGAAGGGCGATGTATTCTTGCGAATACATCGCTTTTTTGGTGCGCACATGTTGAGTTCATCAAATGGAAAAACCTCGTGCCATGCGGCCGAGGTTTTTTATTGGCAAATCTGGTTTCGTTAAAATGGGTTTGACTGACTCTGGCTTGAATTGGAGCTATCCGGCGAACCGTTCGATCCGGATGGACTTGGTCCAAACCCGCCGCTGCCCGACCCAAATGCTCCGTTTGAGGAGCCCATTCCCCCGCCGCTCGATCCCAGCCCAGAACTGCCGAAGGGGCTGCTGCTGCCTGAGCCGCCCATGCCGGGCGACGACATCCCTGCCGGAGTGCCAATACCTCCTCCGGGAGCTTGCCCATTGCCCTGCCCGACGGCTGCCGTGATCTCCTCCTGCGGATTGTAGACAAACTGCCATTGGTTGTAGATCTTCTTCTTGCGATAGACGAGGATGGACGCTTTCTTCAACGGAACCGTTACCCCTACGATGGGCCCGCCAGAGGCAGCCGAGCCATTCAGTCCACCGCCAGCTGCAGTGCTTCCCGGCAGCCCCGGGACGCTGGGCGTGCCGCTTGCGCTCCCGAATGATCCGTTGCCCTGCGAGTTGTTGGAACCGAAGATGCTTCCCGAGTTTGTCCCGCCTGAATTCATTCCGCCGGGACCGCTGTTCATTGGCGCGCCTGGTGACGATCCTCCGCCACCGATGCCGCCGGAATTTTCATTGCCGACGCTATCGCCAGTGGATGTCGAGGCAGATGGGCCATTCTCAGCGCCGTTAGGCAAGGCGTTTTCGTTCGGGCCTCCGCTGCCGGAGTCGTTGTTGGAGTTAGAGGAATCGTTGAAGAAACTGTCGCTACTATTGGAATTGCTGTTGAGTCCGCCGCCCGTCGGGGAATTCGAGCCGGGACCTGACGAAGCGCCAAATACACCGCCGGAAGCGCCCATCGGGCTGCTGCCGCCAATGCCTCCGGTCATGCCTCCCGCTCCCGACATTCCAGTCGCTGCAGTGGCGCCCGGCATCCCGGCTCCAGGCATCGCGCCGGCGGCCTGAACTTCCTGTCCAAAGAAACCCAGCGTCACCATCTGAACCTGCCCCAAATACAACAACTTCCAATCCTTCTTTCCGGTCAGGGGATCGATGTAATCCTGACGCAGGAAGCGGAGCTGGTCGGTTTCTTTCAACTGGTCAACCGAAGTGGGATAGGTTCCGAACTTGCGGTAATAGAGCTGGATGGCGCGCTTATATTCTTCGCCGCGATGCACGGTTTCCGCTTCTTTTTCGCGCTGGATCTCTTTCGCCATCTTCGGGGCTGCGAGAGCCAGCCCAATGAGAATGATGACAAACAAGAAAAGCAGTCCCAGCAGCAAATATCCCTGCTCGCCCCCGTGCGGCGCGGAAGTTCGAACGCCGTTTTTTTGCGGATGGATCAAAAAAAACTCCTTCCTTAAAAATACGCTGCTGACCACAAAAAGTCGCGTCGAGGAGCGTGTCGATGCAGCATCGTCACAGTTGTCTCGCAGATGTCGTTGGATGCGGTGATCTTGCATTTCGCCAGATCGAACTGCGAAGCGATGATTTCTCGCGCAGGGTCGCGTCGACTATCGATGCAGTACCTGATGCGCCGCACGCAGTCCGCTTTCCATCGCGCCATGAACTGTTCCCCAGTTCCCTGTCGTATCCGTGTGTTCCCCGGCGAAGAAGAGCGTCGACTTAATGACCTCGCTGAGAGCATCCGGAACGTGCAGTGCACCGGTGGGCAAGTAACTGTAGGAGCCGAGGGCAAGCGGGTCCGTCTGCCAATTATGCGAATCGGTTCGAACCAGCAAATCGCGGAGCCGTGCGTCCTCGACTGTAAACATTTTTGCCAGCTCACCGAGGGCTTCGTCCTCCAACTCCTCGCGTGCACGGCCGGCGATGGCATCGGCACGCGGTCCCCCGGCCCACGCGACCAGGGTTGATGACTCCTCGGGAAACTTGGTCCACCAAACGGGAAACAATTCGCTGGGAGCATGAAGAAAGCTCAATGCATCGAGGCCGTGGACGCCATGCCGAGCAGCGGAGTCAGTCCAAAACATGCGGCGAAAGAGCAGGACCGTGCGGCAAGCATGGCCGACACGAATCTGCGACAACAGGTTCATCGCTTGCTTCGGCGATGGAGAGATTGTCAGCGCGCCCGACTGCAGTACACCCAGGGGCAGCGCGATCACAACGGCGCCTGCTCGATACGCCAGGACTTCCCCTTTGTGCAGGCACTCAACTCCGACATTTCCCTGCTTCCATCGAATCGCGATTGCACGAGTCTCCATGGAGACGGTCCCGCCCAGATGCTCGATCTGGCGCGCCAGAAATTCCGGCACCTGCGCATAGCCGCCGCGAACGCGGAACAAGCGATCGCCTTCCGTCGCGTCTTCGATCGCCTGCTGCTTGGCCAAGGCTGCCACCCCGATGACTCGATGATCGGCGGCATTGAATCCCTCGACAAATCCAATCAGACGTTTTCGGCTTGCCTGAGGGACGCGCATAATTGCGAGATACTCCGCGAACGAACAATCCTCGCCATGCCAATCCTTCAGCGCCTCCAGCCATTTGAAGTCCTGGCCAAAATCATCGCAGCATTCTTGCAGCAAGTCATTGTCCCAACAGAACCGTTTCCCATCGAACTCGCAGGTTTGCAAACCCGCTTCTTCCATCAGGTTCCATAGAATTGGCGGCTTCCCATGAACAAATTCCGCACCCAATTCGACAACTTCCTGGCCCACGTTGTGGCTGAAAATTCTGCCGCCCACTCGATTTCGAGCCTCCACCACGTGCACGCGCAACCCTGCGATTGCAAGCTGTCGAGCCGCAGTCAGCCCCGCGATTCCTGCGCCTAGTACGATGACGTCGTGGTTCATTTCCGACACGTTCAATAGGATGCGGCGGATCTAGTGCCCAGCATTCCAGTCCCTGGAATGAAAACGAATGCCAATGCTCGCCATACGAGGCGTACCCAGCGTCAGGAGCGGGGTGCGGCCAACTTCAATGTCTCGATTGAATATGTTGCTGACGGCGCCGTAAATTTCCGTGCGCGCACCGAGGCTGTGGGCTGCATAGGCGTCCAGCTGAAAATAACCATGCAGCAGAAACCTGTTCTGATCGTCATCGTATTGCCGCCCACTGATCGTTCCCAGCAGCTCGACCAGACCGATCTTCGGCTTGGTGGCGGTGACCTGTGCGGTCGCCATGTTGTGGGCGACTTGAGGAATCCATTTTCCGACCAGGCTGGGATCCTGCACAAACTGCGTCACGGTTGCGTTCGCATATTGATATCCGCCGGTGATCGAAAGCCAGGAGAGAGGTTGGGACTCGTAGTCGAGCGATACGCCACGGCTGCGGATTTGCCCAAGGTTTTCGCGCTGCTCCAAAATCTGCGTGGGAGTCACGCTGAGGGTCAGCGACGTCACTGGACGATTCACTTCGGTCCAGAAATAGCTGGCGCGAACAACAGTATTGCGAGAGGGCAAAGAAAACTGGAGCCCCGTCTCCCATCCCGTCGCGCGCTCGGAGAGCAGGTTCGGATTCGGCAACGTGACTGCCTGGCCGACCTGGAATCGCCGGTACAGCTCATTCATCGTCGGAGAGCGGAACGCGCGATACACCGAACCGGTCAGCGAAACATATTCATCCATTCGCCGCACGATGCCAAGGCGAGGATTCGCCAGCGCCTCACTTCGGTTGGGAATATTTGTTGTCGTGATCGGTGCAGTCCCAAACTGCGTAAATTGCACCGCATCTAGATTTAGAAAGTCGTCCCCTCGCACGGAACCGGCCACGGTCCAGTTCTTCGTCTGTACCAGCCCTTCCATGTATTCGCCAATGTCGCGCTGACGCGCTGACGTATCCGCCAATCCATTTGGCAGGCCGTTTTTGATCGGAGTTTCATCATCCGAGGCGCGAACATCATTTCCATCGGCACCCGCAATCAGCATCAGCCACGGACGGAGCGACCTGGTCCATTGAACAGATCCGCCAAACTGTTGCACATCTACATGCTGCAGCCGCGTGAGAAATTCGCTCAACTGTCCTGCGCTCGTCGCAGAAAAACTCTGCTGATAATGCTCCTGGACTCCGAACAACTGCCCGGCAAACACGCCCGCATTTTCTGTTGTCCAATCGGTGCCCCCGGTATACCTCCAGAGGCGGTTGCGGTTTTTTTGTAAGGGTGTGCCATTGGCGCGTGCCTCGTTCAGAAAATTGCCACGAAGATAGGCATCTCCCCGCTCCGTGAAAGTGCGCCGCCCATCCAGTTCGCCATTCTGATAATGAACATTTGCGGGGGTATCGACCGGGCCGCGAGCAGCCGGAGCCACCTGAATATAACCATCTGTTCGCAGCCAGTCGGCAGCCGCCAGCCCGGACCACGGCCCCCGTGCCGTTGTCCCGAGCACAGCCGCATGGGGGGTATTCTCCTGTGCGTAACCTGTATCGATGGCATAAGCTGTCGGCCCCGGCTGACGCTCGATCATGTTGATGACCCCGCCGATCGCGCTGTTCCCATACAGATCCGAGGCGCCGCCGCGTACCACTTCCACGTCTTGGATAGCCAGTGATGGCAGCTGATCCCAGAATACCCAGCCACCGAAGGGATCGTTCAGCGGAACATGTCCCGCCAGCACCAGCGTGCGGCTCGCCGAGGTGGAACCCAGGCCGCGCAGGGAGACACCCTGAGAGGTTGGGTTCGCCACCAAAGTGCTGGAGCGGCGAAAAAATTGCAGTCCTGTCACTTGGCGCAGTTGATCGCCGACCGTAAGGTTTGCAGTTTGCTGCATCGCCTTCTGCGAAACAACTCGAACTGTATCGGCGGACTGATTCAACGCAAGCGCCGTACGATCAGCTGTAACGACGACTCGTTGAGCATTTGTCGCCAGCGCCAGGGTGATGGTGCGCGGCAGATTTGGCAGCAGGCGCTCCGTCAGAGGCGCATACCCGGGAATTTTGAGGACCAGCGTGGCCGGCCCGTTCAATTTTGTTGAAACCTGAAAGTCTCCGCTTTCATCACTGACCAGAAGCAGGGTATGCTGCAAAATTTCGAGTTGAATCGTTGCACCCACGATTGGCTCGGCTGTAGGCCCGACGATCTTTCCCGAATACACAGACATGGCTTGCTGGGCAGACGCTGCCATGCATCCCACCCAGAGAACCATAGCAATCACCAATAATCTCGCCCTTAACACGACATCCTTTTTCGATTAGAGTCTTTTACCGCGCTGCTTTTTCGTTGGTTTCAACGAACTGTCGGCATGCATCCTTGTTCAGGCATATCCTGAAGCTTTACATTACGTGACAGATGCAACTGCGCGCTACGGGATGCGTCGGACTCCAATTTCTTCGAAACCTTTCACGCGCAACCACAAAAAACCAAAACCCCATCGTCCATTTCAGGGTTGGTTGGCGGCGACACCATGGCGTTCGATCTCGGCAGAATTCAAAAAGACATTCGCAACTTGAGACGCTTTCTGAAGCACGCGCCGAAACATGCAACACCCAAACAGGTTCATTCTTTGCGCACGACCATTCGTAGATTTGAGGCCGCCATGCAGGCCCTGGCGCTTGATTCCAATGCGAATGAGCGGCGCCTGCTGCGCACGTTGGCGAAGTTGCGCCGCCGCGCCGGAAAGGTGCGCAACCTGGATGTGCTGACCGGATATATCGCCGGACTAAACACCGGCGAAGAAGACTGCGCGGTTCAGCTACTTGAGTTCCTGGGCGCGGAACATGCACACCGAAGTCAGCGACTGTATTCCTTTGCAGTCAAGCATGGTGAATCGCTGCGCCGACGTTTGAAGCGAACAGGCACCCACCTGGATGCTTCTGTAGAAAATGTCGCGGCCAGTCAGAATGCACCCGGACACGCGATGCTGTCCGAGCTTCGTCTACAGCGCGAATTGACCGAGCCGGTTCGTTTGACGGAACACAATCTGCATCCCTACCGGCTGCAGATTAAAGAATTGCGCTACATGTTAGAGATGGAAAAGAACGCGGCCGATCGAGGATTGATTGAAACCCTGGGCCAGGTCAAGGATGCCATTGGCGAATGGCACGATTGGCAACAACTAGTGATCATTGCGCGCGATCACTTGCAGCACGGTTCCAAATGCAAACTGATTCCCTTGTTGCGGAAGACGACTCAGCAAAAACTCAAGCATGCGCTGGCGGTGGCACAAGCGGGTAGGCGGCGGATTCGCTCTTCGCTGGCCGGCAACAGGGCCTGAAATAGTCCTGATCCCTCCGAAAAGGCGCAGTTGCGGCGATCATTTCTCCGTAGATCGGCGGTACATACCTGATATTTTCATTGTAGGATGCCTGCGCCCGCTGATCGGATCTACAAACATCTGGATACGCTGACGCTGATCTTCGTCATCGTTCTACTGATTTCCAACCTGGTAGCACAAAAGATTTGCAAAATTGGCCCATTGACCCTGAGCGGCGCCGAACTTTTATTCCCAATCACTTATATTTTTGGCGATATTTTCACGGAGGTGTACGGTTATGCCGCGTCGCGTCGCGCCATCTGGATTGGATTCTTTGCCTCTGCCCTGCTTTCTATTATGGGAGCTATCGTGGTCGCCCTCCCTCCGGCACCGGGGTGGCACAATCAAGCGGCCTTCGCTACTGTCTTCGGGTTTATCCCACGGCTGGTAGTCGCCAGCCTGATTGCGTATTGGGCCGGCGAATTCACCAATTCCTTCACGCTGGCGAAGATGAAATTATTGACGGGTGGCCGTTGGCTGTGGACGCGGACTGTCGGCTCCACAATTACCGGTCAGGCAGTCGATACGGCGACCGTGGTGCTGATCGCGTTCTGGGGAAAAGCCGCCGATAGGACATTGCTGGCATTGGTTTTTTCCGCGTATATAACCAAAGTAATCTACGAAGTTCTCGCCACTCCTCTGACCTATGCGGTGGTCGGCTGGCTGAAGAAGTCGGAGGGTTCAGACGCCTTCGATGCGCATTCCAGCTTCAATCCTTTTCAGTGGGCCTCGCGCCAATGATGGCCGCGTGAGAAGATTGAATTCAAATGATTGCATCCGCAGTGCTTTGCCCTGCATCTTTCACTTCGACGCATAGCTTCAAGTGAGTTGGTAGAAGTGTTTCCGAGAACTGATTGAGTTCTTGAAACATATGCTTGAAGGAAGATCCCCGTAAAGAATTGGCCTTGTGGTCACCAGTGCGGATGACCGGAACAATCTGACGATTCGAGATACGAAGAAAAATTTGTGGAGTGGGTGACGCCAGGTGGATGCCGAATTAAAGCCGAATAGACTCAACTTGTTTGTGACAGCCACAGTTGCAGCGGCAACTATTTTAGGCTGCGTTGTGGGTTGTAGTTCGAGTGCGGAGAAAAAAGCTCCACAGGGCCCAATGGCCATGCCGGTCAAAGTGGAGTCTGTGTCGGTACAGTCTGTGCCAGTCAGCGACAATTATGTCGCAACCATCAAGTCCCGAAGGTCCGCGACCATTCAACCCCAGGTGAGCGGCAATCTCACGCAGATTTTTGTGCACTCCGGCGACCACGTGATGAGCGGGCAGCGCTTAATGGAGATTGATCCACGCCAACAGCAAGCCATTGTCGCGCAGCAGGAAGCGACCGAGCAGCAGGCGCTGGCTGTCTACCAGTACAACCAGAAGGATATTGTTCGTCAGCGGTCTCTGTTTTCTTCCGGCATTACAAGCAAACAGGCCTTTCAGCAGGCGGAGCAGACCTTCAACACCTCCAAAGCCACCTATGAGTCCGATGTGGCGGCACGCAAGTCGGCCCAGCAGCAGCTCGCCTATTACCACATCGTAGCGCCGTTCGCCGGCGTCGTTGGAGATGTTCCCGTTCACGTTGGCGATTATGTTTCACCAACCTCGATCTTGACCACTGTGGACGATAACACCCAGATGGAAGCCTATATCTATGTTCCAGCCGACCGCGCCTCCCAGGTACGTGTTGGATTGCCGGTCGAGATTACAACGGCCGACGGAACCCCAATCACATCCGCCAAGGTCTACTTTGTCTCACCGCAGGTCGACAATACGCTGCAGGCCATTCTTGTGAAAGCCAAGCTTGACACCAAGCCCGGCGTGCTGCGCAACGATCAATTGGTGCGCGCGGTTGTTATATGGAGCACAGCTCCAGCGCCCACCGTTCCTGTGCTTGCCGTGTCACAGATCGGGGGCCAGCAGTTTGTCTACGTCGCGGAAAATCAGAATGGCCACTACATCGCGGTACAGAAGACGGTGCAGTTAGGCGACACGGTCGGCAATTTCTACGAAGTGAAAAGCGGCCTGCAGGCGGGCGATAAAGTCATCGTTTCTGGAACGCAGCTTCTGGTAAGCGGCGCTCCAGTCCAACCCATGTCGTAAGAAATTCCGGCGTATTTTCGGCTACAACGACTTTAAGCAAAGTAGCCACAACGTATGCGCTCCATTTTGTGAGGCAGAGGTAGCTCAACGTGTTTGTTGATTTCTTTATCCATCGGCCGGTCTTCGCCACTGTTTGCGCGCTCCTCATCATTCTGGCTGGTGTGGTCGTCATCCCCAGCCTGCCCATCTCGCTCTATCCGCAATTGGCGCCTCCGCAAGTCACCGTGACTGCCACCTATGTGGGAGCCAGCGCGCAGGAAGTTGAGTCTGCGGTCACGATTCCGTTGGAAGAAGCCATCAACGGTGTCGAAGGCATGGACTATATGACATCCAGCAGCGACAACAACGGTGTCTCGACGATTACGATTACCTTCAAGACGGGTTATGACCTGAACATCGCCGCAGTGGACGTGCAGAACCGCGTTGCCAGCGCCCAGGGGCAATTGCCGGCAACCGTCAACAATTTTGGTGTCGAGATCAACAAAGCCAATAGCAATTTTGTGTTCGCCGTCGGCTTTTATTCCGACCACGGCCAGTATTCCAATCAATTCATCAGTAATTATGTCGACGTCTATGTGTCTGACGCCATCAAGAGGATTCCCGGCGTCGGCAGCACTATGATTTTCGGTGAACGCAAGTATGCCATGCGGCTGTGGCTCGATCCGGTGAAAATGGCGGCTCGCGGACTCACGGCATCCGATGCCCTGACTGCACTGCAACAGCAGAACGTGGAAATCGCCGCCGGCCAATTGGGTGCACCTCCCATCGATCCCAAACAGCAATATCAAATCGCCGTCAACGTCGTCGGCAGACTGACCAGCACGGCGCAGTTTGACAACATTGTCCTGAAAAATTCTCCCAACGGCGTCGTCTTGCTGAAAGACGTCGGCCACGCGGAGTTGGGAGCCCAGACCTACGCGACGGATCTGAAGTTCAACGGCTATAGCGCAGTTGGAATGGGTATTCAGCAGTTGAGCAATGCAAATGCTCTGGCTGTCGACGAGGCTGCCAAGGCGGAAATGGCGAAGCTGGCCAAATCCTTCCCTCCCGGACTCCGCTATGCCATCGCGTTTGACACCACCACTGTGGTGGGCGACTCGATTCGCGAGGTGTTGAAGACACTGGCTGAAGCTATCGTCATCGTCATCATCGTCATCTTCTTTTTCCTGCAGGATTGGCGTGCCACGATTATTCCCGCGGTCACGATTCCTGTTTCGCTGATCGGTACCTTTGCCTTTATCCGGATATTTGATTTTTCCATTAACTCTTTAACCCTGTTCGGAATTACCCTCGCCACGGGTCTGGTTGTCGACGATGCCATTGTGGTGATCGAAAATGTGCAACGGCATATTACCGAGGGAGCCATGGACGCGCATCAGGCGACCTCCGACGCCATGGGAGAAGTCACCAGCGCGGTCATTGCGACTTCGGTCGTCTTGATTGCGGTCTTCGTTCCGGTATCGTTCTTTCCCGGTACCACCGGTATTTTGTACCGCCAGTTCGCTCTGACGATTGCATTTTCCATCGCGATTTCCGCGTTCAACGCCCTCACTCTTTCTCCGGCGCTGTCAGCCATTCTTCTGCGCAGAGAGAAACCTCACCATGGACTCTTACATGCCGTGGATCGTGGCATCAAGGGCATGTCCGCCGGATATGCGCGCAGCATCCACGTCGTACTGCGTTGGCGCTATGCGTTGATCCTGCTGTTTATCGCCGGTCTGGCCGCGACCGTGTACATGTACCAGCATGTGCCCACCTCGTTTGTACCGCAGGAAGATCAGGGCTACATTATTTTGCAGATCCAGGCGCCTCCTGGAGCGTCTCTGTCGTATACCGACAAATTGGCGAATCAGGCCCAGGCGATCGTCATGCACGAACCCGAAGTCCAGAGTTCATTTGCCGTGACCGGATTTAGTTTCGCCGGCAGCGCCGCAAATTATGGACTGGTATTTGTCAGCCTGAAACCATTTTCACAACGCAAAGGGACGCAGCACTCTGCGGGTGCCCTGGTGATGGACCTGCGCGGAAAACTGTTCTCCATCCAGGGCGGACTTGTCATTCCTTTCGAGCCCCCTGCGATTCAGGGTATCGGCAGTTTTGGCGGATTTCAGTTTGAATTGCAGGACACTGGCCAAAACACGCTCACCGATCTCGCCCGCGTTGCCGACAAGATTGTTGCCGGCAGTCGGCAGAACCACCAGATCACAGGACTGTTCACGCCTTTCACCGCCAATGATCCCTTGGTCGAAGTCAAAATCGATCGCGAGAAAGCCCAGGTGCTGAACGTGCCGATGACCCAGATCAGCGACGCGTTGCAGGTGTACATGGGCTCGGCGTACGTGAACAACTTCATCTTCAATAACCGCTCCTACCAGGTGTATCTGCAGGCCGATCAAAACTTCCGGCGCAATACACAGGATCTCCGGTCGTTCTATGTGCGTTCCGGTGGCGGACAAATGGTTCCGCTCGATAGTCTTGTCACGCTTGTCGATACCTCGGGACCGCAGCTGATTAGCCATTACGATCTGTTCCGCTCGGCAGAAATCGACGGATCGTCAGCGCCAGGAATCAGCACTGGCCAGGGTCTGGCGGCCATGGAACAGTTGGCCACAAAACACATGCTGCGAGGCATGCAGTACTCCTGGACTGGATTGGCGCTGCAGGAAATTGAAGCCGGCAACAAAGCGGCAATTATCTTCGGACTTGGAATCCTGGTAGTCTATCTGACCCTGGCCGCGCTGTATGAAAGTTTTGTTCTGCCATTCATTATTTTGTTGTCGGTTCCAATGGCCGTACTAGGAGCGCTCAGCGCAGTCTCGATGCGCGGCCTCTCCGATGACGTGTATTGCCAGATTGGTCTGGTCATGTTGATTGGCCTGGCGGCGAAGAACGCGATTCTGATCGTTGAATTTGCCGAACAGCTGCGCAAACGGGGCCGTTCCATCGCAGATGCCGCCATGGAAGCTGCCGAACTGCGCCTGCGCCCCATCTTGATGACATCGTTCGCGTTTATTCTCGGCATTCTGCCCTTGGCCTTTGCCAGCGGCGCTGGACAGGCAGGCCGTCATTCAATCGGCACCACGATTATTGGCGGAATGCTGGTCTCTACAATCCTGAATCTCTTCTTTATTCCGGTGCTCTACGTTCTGACCAGGACAGTTCTGGAGAAGTTTGGCGGAGCCAGGCGAACCCCAGCGCCGGAACCGGTCGTCGATTCCCCAAGCCATTGATTCTCACCAATTGCATCGGGAGTTGCCAGCCGCCTTCCGCGCACTCGTAGAGCCCCTTGGGATCGCGCTGCTCGCAAACGACCAGCGGGGCATTCACGTAGACCTCAATGAAATTGCCGATGATGGACCGCGCCTCTTCGCGGCCACATCGACAGGACGAAATCGCCGCCACCAGGACGATCTTTCTGTGATGTGTCAGCATTTTCGCGACATGCGCGATGCGCCGGATATTTTCCTTCCTGTCGGCTTCCGAATGCCCAGGAGCTTTGCAGAGATGCGCCCGCACGACATCTCCGTGCAGTACTTCCACGGCCATGTCACCTGTGGCTAGTTTTATCTGGACGTACCGGCAAAGGGTGGTTTTGCCAGCGCCGCTGAGCCCCGTAAGCCAGACAGTCAGGCAGCGCTTTGGCTTGCAATTCGCGGTCGCTCGCTCCCTACTCATACGCTTTCCCTTCCCTGTAGAGTAGGTTTCCGAAACCAATCCTGATGAGAGTGAGACGACCTTGGAGGATGTTCTGGTACGGCTGGTGCTGATTTCATGTTTTCGCTGCAGACCGCAGAGCGACTGAGTGTTTCGCCAGGCCGAAGCGGCTCGGAGCCTCATTCGTCGTGGGCATGCCTTTGATACCCTTCCAATCGGCTGAAATAAATTTCAGCCCCCAGCATATCTGAAAGGTATTTCGATGAGATCTTCGCCGTGGTCGCACTATCTCGCCTTGTTCGACGAAACAGGCGCTGATTAAGTTTTCAGCGTCATCCCACGCCTTTTCCCATCGCCCCCCACTCGGCAGATGCGCATCCTACGGCAAACTTCGCGATGCGATATTGGAGCTGGCTCGAAATCGAGACAATGGCAGCGAAAGAAGGCTACGCAGACCCCTGCGTGACCACGTATCATCGCAAGTAAGATAGTGGACACAATGAAATGAGCAAAAACCGCCCTAGCAAAGACGCTGAGCGCAATAATTACGTTCTTGTTGTCTTCGACAGTTGCCGCTACGACTCGTTTATGCGAGCGCGTCCGCGCACCATGCGCAAGCTGGGCCCTGTTGAGCGCAAGTGGTCCTACGCCTCGTGGACGGCGCCGTCTCACTTCAATCTTTTGATGGGACTCATGCCCCACAGCAGCCCGAAGCATATTTTCGCGTCGGAGTATTACAAGACCGAATTCCTAAAATATAACCAGCGCCTCGGTTGCGACGACCTGAAGTTTCAGTCGCTGGTGCCGCAGCTGTATCTGCCCCCATTTTTGAAAAATACGCTGGGATACGCCACCCACGCCCGGGTCTCGCTGCCCGTGTTGAATCCCCGAACGCCGATCAACCTTGGCTTTGACAGCTTTCGATTGATGGACAAACACAACGACATGCGAGCTATGGTTCGCGAAATGCATTTTTCTGAGCAGCAGCCGTCCTTCTGGGTGTTGAACGTGGGCGAGACGCACTATCCCTATGCGCTCCCTGGGGAGTCGGAAGAAGACTGGCCCAGGATTCACGGAGTCCACGGGGTGTTCAAGCACCTGCAGGATCCCATCGTTGGGGGAAAGCTGAAAGGCATGCGATTCTTTAATCGGGAAAAAATGAACGACCTGCGTCATCGCCAGATTGCGGCCGTCAAGTATCTCGACTTGGTGGTGGAAGAGCTGTTCGATCTGGTGCCTAAAAATACCTACATCACCATTACTTCCGATCACGGTGAACTGTTTGGCGAGGATGGATACTTTGGCCATGGTCCTGTGCAGCATCCGAAGGTGCTGGAGGTTCCGTTCCTCGAGGGTAAACTGCGGTGAAACGCTCCCTTCACCCATTTCCGCGTGTGTCCGCCGCGGACGCGGTGCTCACTCTCACGATGACGCTCTGTTGCTTCGTCTGTACGCACCACCACCCGCACGCGGTTCAATTTGCCTATATCGGGCCCGGATCGGGCTTTGCGTTTATCAGCTCTTTCCTGACGCTGATTGTCGGGTTCTTTGCCAGCGTGCTGTCGTTCCTTTCCTGGCCGTTTCGCATGGCATGGCGGACCTTGCGACGTCATAAGGGCTTTCGCGACGCCAAGGTGAAGAAAATCATTTTTCTCGGTCTGGACGGGCTGGACCCTTGCTTAACAGAGCGCTACATGGCCGAAGGCAAGCTGCCCAATCTGAAGAAGCTGGCTGAAACAGGCAGCTACCATCGCCTGCGAACCACGTTCCCGTCCCTGTCTCCAGTCGCGTGGTCCACATTCGCCACAGGAGTGAGTCCGGCGAAACACAACATTTTTGATTTTCTCGATCGCAGCCTCAAGACGTATGTACCGCAACTGGCGTCGGCGCGCATTGAGCGGCCGCGAAAAGTTCTGCGCTTCGGACGGCTGCGCATTCCCACCTCCAGCCCAACCGTGGAGCTGCTGCGCAAAAGCAAACCCTTCTGGAAGATTCTTGGCGAGCACGGCATCGACTGCACCATCTTGCGGCTGCCCATTACCTTTCCGCCGGAAAAGTTCGACGGAAAAATGCTCTCTGCCATGTCCACCCCAGATTTGAAGGGAACCCAGGGGAGCTTCTCGCAGTTCACCACACGCGTTGAAGCAGCGACTTACGAAAATGGCAGCCGCTACCCGTTGCGTGCGAAGAAAAACGGATTTGAAGGCGTCATTGAAGGTCCGCAGGATACGTTTCTCGCGGAGGAGCCAACGCTGCGCATTCCCTTCCAACTGCTCCGCAACGGAAACACACTGGAGTTGCGGGTGCAGGATCATCGCGTGCGACTGCAACGTGGCACGTACACAAATTGGCTGCGGCTTTCTTTCCGCACGGTTGTCGGCGTCAAAGCCTGCGGCATTGTTCGCTTCATGCTGACGGAATTCGCCGCAGAAACCAGTCTGTACATGTCTCCTATTCAAATTGATCCAGAACGCCCGGCGCTTCCGATCAGCCATCCTTCCTACTACGCCAAGTATCTAGCCGACCTCCTGGGCTCCTACGCTACCTGCGGCATGGCAGAAGATACCTGGGCGCTGAATGAAGGCGTGATCGACGAGTCGGCCTTTCTCGACCAGGCGTACAGCATCTTTGAAGAGCGCAAGGGAATGTTCCTGAGCGCTCTGAAACATACCCGTCGCGGCGTGGTGGCCTGCGTGTTCGACACAAGCGATCGCGTGCAGCACATGTTTTTCGGTCACATGGAAGGGAACGACCAGTACAAACGGACGATTGAAGAAATGTACCAGCGCATGGACGTGCTGGTCGGTGAAACATTGCCCTTTGTCGACGCGGACACCGCAGTCTACGTGCTCTCCGATCATGGCTTTTGCGCGTTTCGACGCGGCGTCAATCTCAACTCCTGGCTGCATCAAAATGGCTATCTGACGCTAAAGCCGGATGCCGAGCCCGGCTCCTTTTTTGAGGGTGTGGACTGGACCAAGACCCGAGCCTACGCGCTGGGCCTGGGCGGAATGTATATGAACGTCCAGGGCCGCGAGGCGCACGGAATTGTAGCTTCTGGAAAAGAAACGGAAGCTCTGCGACGCGAGATTATCGCCAAGCTGACCGCTCTGCGCGAAGACAACGGCGAGGCGCCGATCCGCACCGTATATGCGACCGCCGACCTGTATCGGGGCCCCTATCTGCAGGCAGCGCCCGACATGCTGGTGGGCTATCACAAGGGATATCGAGTGTCCTGGGATTGTGCTGTGGGCAAAGTCACAAAGCACGTTCTTGAAGACAACACCAAGGCATGGAGCGGCGACCACTGCGTCGATCCGGTGCTGGTTCCGGGAGTGTTATTCGCCAATCGTCCCGTCAACAGTAGCGATCCCGGCATTGAAGATCTGGCGCCTACCGCACTGCATCTTTTCGGCCTCGAGGTTCCGCAATGGGTGGAAGGAAAATCGCTGGCGTTATGAATCGGAGTTTTTGGAAACGCAGCGCCATCGTAGCGGCAAGCCTTCTCTCTTTGGGACTATGTTGTCTGGTGGCAGGCTGCCATCGCCATAGGCCG
Source organism: Acidobacteriota bacterium (assembly GCA_021793595.1). The sequence goes on along the minus strand of JAJYSL010000043.1, from coordinate 7,876 downwards.
GTCGGCAAAAGAATTCTGGTGCTCGGTATTGACGGCATGGACCCGGCCTTCCTCGAGCGGCACTGGGGTTCCCTGCCCAACCTGAACCACCTGCGACAAATTGGCGACTTTGAGCGACTAGGTACGACGATCCCGCCGCAAAGTCCAGTGGCTTGGTCCTCCGTCATGACGGGCATGGACCCCGGCGGCGACGGCATGTTCGACTTCATCCTGCGCGATCCGAAAACGATGACGCTGCTGTCGTCCATGGCCGACGTGAACTTGCCGAGCCACACCATCTCCCTTGGGCCGTACGTGCTGCCAATTTCCAAAGGACACGAAGAACGGTTTCTGCAAGGCGAAGCCTTTTGGCAAATTTTGGATAAGGCCGGAGTTCACTCCATCATTCTTCGCATGCCCAATAATTTTCCTCCGCTGCCCTCGAAAAGCGAAACTCTTTCCGGCATGGGCACGCCCGATTTACGCGGCACTTACGGAACTTTCACCGATTTCACGGATGATCCCGTGGCCGTGGCGCACGAAGTTTCCGGTGGCATTATCGTTCCGGTCACGGTCGACAATAATCGTGTCTCGTTGGTTATAGGAGGTCCGGAAAATACTCTTCGCAAAGATCATGCCCGGTCAACAGTGACGCTGGTTGTTCATCGCGATCCAGACCATCCAGCCGCCCTCTTTGAAGTAGACGGACAGAAGTTTATTCTTCGCCAGGGAGAGTGGTCAGGATGGATTCATGTCCATTTCCCCATCATCCCCGGCATCAAAACCGCGGCGGGCATGTTCCGCGTCTACGCAAAAAAAATCAATCCAGAGTTTGAGATTTATGTCTCGCCGGTGAATATCGATCCCAGCTCGCCAGAGCTTCCCATCTCCACGCCGGCAGGGTTCAGTGCTGATCTAGCGCGCGCGATTGGACCGTATTACACGCAAGGCATTCCCGAAGACACCGCAGCCTGGCGCTCCGGAGTTTTCAATCGGCAGGAATTCGAACGGCAGATCGACTTTGTCAGCGACGACGAATTTCGCATGTTCAACTACGAACTTCCCCGTCTGCGCAACGGTGTTCTTTTTCTGCACTACGGCCCGGTCGACCAAGGCTCGCACATGCTATGGGGAAAATATGAGGACGATTTGCTGAAGATCTATCAGAGAGTCGATGCCGAGGTCGGCTACGTGATGAAGACTGCACCCGATGCAACCTTGATGGTTATTTCTGATCACGGTTTTACCAGCTTCGATCGCGCCGTCAATCTGAACACTTGGCTCTACAATGAAGGCTTTCTCGCGATCGACAATCCAAGGAACCTGGGCAAGGAGGATGGCACCTTAACGCACGTGGATTGGTCGCATACGCAGGCGTACTCTATTGGACTGAACTCAATCTACGTTAATGTTGCCGGTCGCGAGAAACATGGAATCGTGCCGCCAGCGATACGCGATCAGGTGGCTGCGAAAATTGCGGCTCGCCTGGAGGCCCTCAAAGATCCGCTGAATGGAAATTCCGCGGTGTACAAGGTGTATCTTAGCGATCAGATCTATCACGGACCTGCGGTGAAGCTGGCGCCAGACTTGGTTGTCGGTTGGCAAAAAGGTTATCGGTCATCGTGGGAAACCGCGCTGGGAGAGATTCCCGTGGCCGTGATTGAGGATAATAATGATCAGTGGCGCGGCGATCATTGCGTCGCTCCCGAACTGGTTCCAGGAACATTCCTTAGCAATCGAAAATGTAAACTCGAACATCCGTGGTTGGGCGATGTGCCCGTCACATTGCTGCACGAGTTTGGTGTCGCGGCGCCGAAAGACATGCGCGGCCGCCCTATGTTCTGAGACGGAGGCAGATATGGCAGGAACGTCCATCAAACTGAAGAAAGAATTATGGGCGAAAGTGAAACGTGTGTCCCAGGCGGGCGGCTATAGCTCTCCGGAAGAGTTCGTGGAACATGTGCTTGACAAGGAAATTGCCAAGCTGGACGATGCACAGTCAGATGAAGAAATTGTTCGAAAGCTGAAGGGCCTGGGATACCTGGACTGATGCGACCGGCCACATATCTGATCAGCCTGACGGTGCTTGGTATTTTGACGGGCATCGCGATTCTTCCGGTGTTTGGCAGGTTTTCAAACACTGAAGGGCTAGCACTGGCGAAACGAAAAATCCGGGCGGCGCTCTACGAATTTCGACTGTTCGGCGATGAACCGCGGCTGGTGTTTCGCGCGCAGGGACAATTGCTGCTCTGGAATGCTCGCTACCTTGGACTGATTCTGAAACCTGCCGCTATCATCATTCTGCCGATCATCGCCCTGACGATGCTGATGGACACGGTCTATGGACATCGGCCGCTGCGGGTTGGCGAAGAAGCGCTGGTCACCGCTCGCGTGGATAACAATGTGGACTTGAATACCATTTCGCCCGAGCTTCGCGGCACCAACGTCACGGTGGAAACGCCGGCCGTGCGCCTTCCCAATCAGCATCAGGTGGTATGGGGAGTTCGCGCCACCGCGCCAGGAAAAAGCGCTCTGTCGCTCAGGCTGCCCGGGAGCGACGCCACCGACAACTCCGCGCAAAAGCGTGCGAACGTCGGCCCTGGACTGTACATTCTTTCTGATCGGCGAGTTTCATCCATATGGAACTGGTTGCTTTATCCCGGAGAAAAACTCCTGCCGCGCAATAGCGTATTTCGCTGGATTGAGATTCAATATCCAGATGCGGAAGTGAATCTTTTTGGATTCGGAATTCCCTGGATCGTGTGGTTTATCCTGGTCAGCTGGATCACGGCATTTGCACTGCGAAAGCCGTTTGGCGTAATCATCTAATCAGCGCGCCCATATTTGAACCGGAGAAGTATCTCAATGCGATTCGGCATTCGACGAGCGTTCGTCAGCGGCGTTTGCACGCTTGCCGTGGCCACACTTATTTCCTGCAACTCGTCCCCAAAACACCCAGCATCTGCAACAGCATTGAAGCCGATCAATGTGGTGCTGATCACCCTGGATACAGTGCGCGCCGATCACCTGCACTGCTACGGAAGCGAGAAGATCAAGACTCCCAACATCGATGCCCTGGCCGCCAGCGGCGTGCTGTTTGAAAAAGCTGTTGCGCAAACGCCGTTGACCCAGCCCTCACACGCGAGCATGTTTACGGGCCAAAATCCCAATGTCCACAATGTACGTGACACCGGCGGATTCGCGCTGCAACCCTCGTCCATCACCATGTCGACCATTCTTCAGCGACGTGGCTGGGACACGGCCGGTTTCATCAGCGCTAGCGTACTGACAAAGATGTTTGGTTTCAATCAAGGCTTCGCCACCTACGACGATCAACTCGACCATCGCAATAGCCGTGACCCCGTTTCCACCCGTGCGGCCGATGTCACTGCCGACCACGCGATCCGCTGGCTGCAGCAACAGTCCGGCAAGCCGTTTTTCCTGTGGGTACATTTCTACGATGCACATTTCCCGTATGATCCGCCGGCGGAGTTTCGCAAGCAATATCCACACGACCCTTACGACGCAGAGATCGCATTTGAGGATCAGCAGTTAGGGCGCCTGCTGGAGGCCGTAAAGCAGAAATCTCCCAGGCAAGAGACGCTGATTGTACTGCTTTCCGACCACGGGGAGGGCCTTGGCGATCACGGCGAATACGACCACGGCGTGTTTCTCTATGACTCCACCGTGCGCATCGCCTGGATCATGTCTGGCCCGGGAGTGCCTGCGGGCGTGCATGTTCAGCAACAAGCTCGCGAGATCGATTTGTTGCCCACCGTGCTCGACCTCATGGGCGGTCACCCGTCTTCTTCGGTGCAAGGCACAAGTTTGGTTCCGGCATTTTCGGGCAAGACAGTTCCTTCCAACTACTCCTATGAAGAAACGCTTTATCCCAAAATCAACATGGGATGGTCGGAACTGCGCGGCATTCATACCGCCCACTGGATGTATATTCGTGCGCCACGGCCCGAACTATATGATCTCGATCGGGACCCTGGCGAACTGAATAATGTCATCGATACGCACCCAAAGGAATATCGCGAGCTCGATGCGCAACTGAAAAAGGTAAGCCGTCTTGGAAACTCCGGCACCGAAACCGTGGAGTTTAAGCAGATGGACCAGCAGACTATGAATGAACTGAAGTCTCTGGGCTACACCGCCGGATTTTCCGGAACATCTTTCAATCTGAACGGAAAAGGCGACGACCCCAAAAACCACCTGGCAACACTCACTGCCCTTCATCTCGTGGATATGTCTGGCTTGAGCGCGGCGGATACCCGGCAAGACATTGAACTGCTGCAGGAGGCGCTGAAGCACGACCCGTCCGACCCAATGCTGTATGAGAACCTGGCCGACAAATATGAGGCAGCGGGCCAGTATACGCAAGCCATGCAGGTTTGCCAGCAGGCCTTGCATCATACAGCGTTGAACGGAATGATCCTTTCGCGGCTCGCAAATCTATATCTGCGGACCGGTAATTTGAAAGAGGCAATCTCCTATTACCAACAGGCGGAGCAGCAAAATCCGCTTGACGTCGAAAGTCAAAACAATTTAGCAACCGCATATTTACAGAGCGGCCAGCTTGCGAACGCGGAGCGCGTGTTTCATTGGGTCCTGGCGATTCAGCCGTACGCGCCAGCCTACAACGGGCTTGGAATTATCGCTGACAAACGCAATGATGTCGTCCGTGCGCGCGCCAACTTTGAGAAAGCCGTGCAACTGAGCCCCAATTATGTCGAAGGTCAGTTGAATCTCGGCATCGTTTGCAACCAGGTGCACGATATTCCCTGCGCCAGGACTGCCTTTCGCGCATTCGTCGCCAACGCGCCCAAAGATTATGGGCCCGAATTAGAGCAGGCGAAAGTGGCTCTGGCACACATGGGCAGCGGGCCTTCGTAAGGCTTTGGAAATAATTTCTTATATGAAATATACTTCGGGAACCGGAACGCTCTGCCAAGGATGGTCATGAAATCTATGTACCGATTCATCTTCCCTGCCCTCATTTGTCTCTTCTGCTTTCCTCTAACCCTAACAGCTCAGAATAGTTACCAGCCCGGCCAGCTCGATCCTACGCGGGATATTGCGTCGTCACAGCCTGCGGCTCAGGGCCACGCACTATTGCCGGAGCAGTACATCTGGAGTGCCAATCATCGTTCGAAAGACCAGATCGAAAAGAATGTGCCCATTTATTTTCGCGCCACGTTCCGAGTCAAGACCGTTCCGCAACACGCCACCCTGTATGTAGCCGGACCAGAAGCGTCGAGCGCGTACCTCGATGGAAAACTGGTCGACAGAGTTCAGGACAACCCCGCATCCCCCCTGAAGATGCCCGTGTTCATCACAGATGTCAGCGGCAAGCTCCACGCCGGCAAGAATGTTCTGGCGCTTGAAATTACGCCTCGCCACGATGATGACCAACTGATTGTAAAAATTGTCCCTGCGGACGAGGGCATCGACGCCCCCGCGCTATTGATCAGCGATTCTTCATGGAAGTCCTCGTTGGCCGCCGACTCTGGTTGGCAGGACGCAGGATTCAGCGATGCCTCATGGTCGCCGGTTGCAACCATGGGGGCGATCGAAAGCTCGCTGAATTTTATGCAGGCAAATGACGATGCCGGTCTCTATCGTTGGCCGGGATATCTTGGCGTGTCAAAGTTTATGGACCACACGATATTGTCGGTGCACAGCGTTGACCAGATATTTACCGGTCGCAGCCGCTATGAAAATCTCGACGCATTGACGCGTTCTGGCGTCGATTCAGCGGGAAAGGATTTCACCGTCCAGCTAGCCTCTGCGACCGTGCCGGAGCAGCAGGCCCCCAGTCTTCTGTTGGACTTCGGCAAAGAAGTTAGCGGTCGCATCATGTTCGTCTCCGCCTCTGACCACCCCATGCAGATCACCGTCCAGTATGGCGAGTCGCGCGAAGAAGCTCTGAATGGCCCATATCTGGGAGTTGACCCGCTGACCGTCCGGCCCCACGCGACGGCCTACGGTCCCAAGTCAGCCTTTCGCTTTGCCAAGGTCCGATTTGTTGGTGGCGGACCGACAATGCGTTTTCAATCCATCGCGCTCGACGACATCTACTACCCGGTGAAATATCAGGGAAGCTTTGAATCCTCTGACCCGCTGCTTAATCACATATGGGAAATCGGCGCCTACACCGATCATCTCTGCATGCAGGAAGATATTTGGGACGCAACCAAACGTGACCGCGCGCGCTGGGCGGGCGATCTCGACGTTAGCGGCCGCGGTATCGAAGACGTCTTCAACGATCATTTCCTGATGCAGGACACGATGACGAACCTTCTCCCCGCTTCACCGATTAAGCAACACGTCAACCTCATCTCCGGCTATTCCGCATGGTGGATCAATGTGCTCACCCAGTATTATCTGCACACCGGCTCGAAGGAATATCTGCAGAGCGTGCATGAACGGCTGGTGCAACTGCTGAACTACATGGACACCGATGTCGACACCAAAAATCTATTTGCCGACTCAACCCACACCTGGGACTTCGTCGACTGGTCGCCGGAGTTCAACGGCAATACGGCAGAGGCCCGACGCGCCACGCAATTTGAGTTTTATCTTGCCTATCGGGATGCGACGTTCCTGCTGCGACAACTGGGCGACACAGCTAATGCCGATCACTTTGAGCAGCGCGCCGCACTCCTGAAGCAGGCATCGCAGACATATCTGCTCGACAGCTCCAACAACACCTTTGGACCACGCTGGCAGACGAATGCTGCCGCCGTGTTTAGCGGCGTGGCCGATCCTTCGCAGTACGGGCCCATCTGGGACAATGTGCTTTCCAGCGTTGCGAATACGAAATACACCGCGCTTGTGATGACCCCGTATTACAACTACTACATCATCTCCGCCATGGCGCAGACCGGCCATCGACATGAAGCGCTCGCATGGATTCGCCAGTACTGGGGCGGCATGATCGCGGAGGGCGCCACCAGCTTCTGGGAAGCCTACTATCCCAGTTGGCCGAAGAATAACTTCCATGCCTCGCTGCAGGCCGACGATGGCACCGGATACTTCGTCAGCCTGGCGCACGGATGGTCGGCGGGACCAACACCCTGGCTGATGGAGCAGATCCTGGGCATCCAACCAACAGCAGGCGGATTCTCTCAAGTAACGATTCGGCCGGACCTTGCCGGACTCGCGTGGGCCAAGGGTGCGGAGCCGACGCCGCACGGCTTACTGAAGGTCGATTTGAATGCGAGTCCGACACTGCAAACAGTCATCGACCTTCCAGCAGATGAAGTCGCCACTGTTCTGATTCCCGTGCAACACGCAGGACAAGGTGTTCTGGTGAATGGTACCGCCGCTACAGATGTGAAGCCAGCGGAAAACGGCACGCGAGCAGCCGTGGTTTTGACTACGCCCGGACATTACACGCTGCAGGCGCAATAACTCGACTCGGCGAGCGGTACGGATCAGTCGAAAAGCAACGTGCTATTCGATGATCCGTACCGTGCCGGCGCCGACGAGTTCTTCCACTCGCTCGATGAAAGCTTTGTCCGCAGCCACCCCGAGCCCCTCCGGCTCAAGCACGACCAGATAATCGTCCCGCTGCTCAAAGTCCAGCAGGACCTTTCCGCTGCCTGGAGTGGCGACCATCATCGCATGCAGTTGCGTCAGCGCAGGCTCGCCCACCCGATCCAATGCGATGCGAATTCTCATACTGCTGGGCAGCTTCAGCTTCACATCTTCCAGCGCTGTAATGTTGGAGATGGCCAGCTTGGGCGCCGAATCTTCTTCTCCACGCAGCACGCCGCGAACCAGCACCGGCACATCGATCTTCAGATTTTCCGCCATGCGCTTATATGCTTCAGGGAAGCAGATCAGCTCGATCTTCCCTGTCAGGTCTTCCAGCGATCCCTGGGCATAT
>JAJYSL010000042.1 GCA_021793595.1 Acidobacteriota bacterium | reverse complement strand
TCGATAACGTAAACTCCTTGTGCGTAGATGCCAAATCACCCTGCTCCCGATGCAGCGGAGTATACACTTTTATCGATGATGAACCCTTTGCATGCCGCGCCACCCGTATCCGCTGCAGATCTGAACTACATTCTAGAAAACAATGCGACATTGTGGGAAGAATTGCGCGGACGTCGCATTTTTATTACTGGCGGAACAGGTTTTTTTGGCTGCTGGCTGTTGGAAAGTTTCATTGCTGCCAACAATGCTTTTGATCTAAAGGCGCAGGCCGTCGTCCTGACGCGTTCCGCGCGCAGATTCCGTGAGCGGGCCCCGCATCTTGCCAACCATCCGGCGGTTGAGTTGCTGGAAGGCGATGTGCGAACGTTTGCTTTCCCCGCAGGCGAGTTCCCTTTTGTGATTCATGCAGCCACGGAATCCGTTCGAACCGGCCCCGCCAATCCGCCGACCGACCCTTCCACCGAGTTGCTGTCGACAATCCTGGAAGGTACGCGGCACTGTCTGGAATTCGCCGAGTCGCACGGGACATCCAAGTTCCTGCTGACCAGCTCGGGCGCCATTTATGGTCGTCAACCGTCGGACATGACGCATATTCCCGAGAGCTATCATGGTGCTCCGGATCTTCTGAGCTCGAGCTCCGTGTACGGCGAAGGCAAGCGGATCGCCGAGATGCTTTGCGGTCTGACAGCAGCACGAACGCAGATGGAGTGCAAGATTGCCCGATGTTTCGCATTTGTCGGCCCGCACCTTCCGTTGAACGCTCATTTTGCCATCGGAAATTTTATTCGTGATGCCATGCGTGGCGGTCCCATTGTGATTCAAGGCGACGGAACGCCGCGGCGCTCCTATATGTACGCCGCCGACCTGGCTCTGTGGCTGTGGACAATCTTATTTCGGGCGGAGTCTTCGCGGCCTTTCAATGTTGGATCGGAACGAGACTTGAGCATTCGCGAAGTTGCCGAAGCGGTGGCGGCAACCCTTGGCCCCGGAATTGAGATTCAGACCGAGCGGGCCCCCAACCCGGGTGCATCGGTGCAGCGCTATGTTCCGTCGGTGCAGGCGGCCAAACAAAGTCTCAACTTGACGGATGGGATCTCGCTCGTCGATGCCATCCGCCGCACCGCTGCGTGGTACAGATAGACATTGCGGAGGTTGTCCGATGCGAAGCAAGCGGCTATTGCTGACTATTTTTGCGTACCTGATGACGACGACCGCTTTGGCAGCACAGTCGTTTTCCGCCCAGGATATCGCGCAGCTAAAAACGTTCTACGAGTCCGGGCTCCATCGCAATGGAATTGTCGGCAGCAGTCTGGTTCTCCTCCACAACAACCGAATCGTGTTTCAGGATCTCTACGGAAAACAGAATCTCTCACCCGCGCAGCCGGTCGACGAGGATACAACGTACCATTGGGCGTCGATTACGAAGACGTTCACCGGCATCGCCATCATGCAACTGCGGGATCGCGGCCTGCTTTCACTCGACGATCCGTTGATCAAGTACATTCCTGAGCTGTCCGTTGTGCACGATCCGTACGGGCCCATCTCCGCGATCACGATTCGGGAAGCGATGTCGCATTCCAGCGGATTTCGCGATCCCACCTGGCCCTGGCGCGACCAACCCTGGCAGCCCTTCGAGCCCACAAAGTGGTCGCAGATCGTCGCCATGCTGCCGTATACCAGCATCCACTTTGCGCCCGGTTCGCGCTTCGGCTATTCCAACCTCGCGGTCGTTTTTCTCGGCGAAATTATTGAGAGACTTTCCGGCGATCCCTATGAGGTCTACATGGACAAGAATGTCCTGGGGCCGCTGGGGATGTACCACTCGTATTTCGATCGCAGCCCGTACACTTTGTTGCAATATCGATCCCACAGCTATGACATTCTTAACGGCAAGCTGACCGAAGATCCATTCGACTTTGACACGGGCATTACGCGTGCGAATGGCGGGCTGAACGCTCCGATTCCAGACATGCTGAAGTATCTGAATTTTCTTCTCGGCGATCCGGCACATCAGGCCGAATACGATGCCATCCTGAAACGATCTTCGCTGGAAGAGATGTGGAAGCCCATCGTGCCGATCGTGCCCAGCGCGGATTTTCCCTCGCGAAACGGAGCTCATGACGAGATGGCGGGAAGTTTTGATTTGCACACTGATGGCAAGCTGCTCTTGGTGGGAAAGGCGGGGTGGCAGAATGGATTTCGCAGCCACTTCTATCTCGACCCCACGTCGAAGAGCGCCTATATCGTGGTCTACAACACCGATGCGCAGGATGCTGCGCAGAACACTCGCGATTTCGATTTTCAGTTGCGCGATTATCTGATCGACCACTTCTTCAGTGCGGAAAAATGATCGTGTTTTTTTGGAATTTCGCGCGCCGCTGATACACTAGCAACGATAGGCCGCGTGGGGCTATAGCTCAGTTTGGGAGAGCGCGCCGTTCGCAATGGCGAGGTCGTCGGTTCGATCCCGACTAGCTCCACCAGAAGATCCTCCACGAATTTTCGGCAATCACTAAAGCCCGCATGATCGCGGGCTTTTTCTATTTGCAGGAAGCACCTCGACCATGCCTACCCTGCGGAGACTTCGACGGGGAGGGGTTGTTTCGCGGTGACCAGCGGCTTGCAGGATTCTCGTTTGATCAGTTGGGTCGGAATCGTCACCACTCTCGGCGCCAGGTTGGGCTGGGCAATGCGACTCAGCACCAGTTTCACCATCTGCTGACCCAGCTGCTCTGGGAATTCGCGGGTGCTGGTCAAGCCGGGATAAAGCCAGGAGCTGGCGGTATCATCGCAACCCGCCACGCTGATGTCGTCAGGGACTTTCAGTCCGCTGTCGCGCAGGCCCTTGTACACGCCTTGCGCCGCCTGGTCGTTGCCCGCCAGGATTGCTGTACAGGGCTCACCCCGCGCCAGCAGCGACTTGGTGTTGATGTAGCCCATCTCAGTTTCGTCGTCGAACTCCAGCCCGCTCAGCCGCGGCTGCAAGCCGGCTGACGTCATGGCGCGGCAATAACCTTCATAGTGCCGCGCAAACCAGGGCAGCCGCACGTTGCCCACAAACCAAATGTCGCCATGGCCCAAGCTGATCAGGTACTGCGTCATTTCCTGGCCGCCTTGGATATCGTCGGAATACACCGTGTCGCCTTTCAAATTCTGCGGCTCTCCGATCAGGTTGTTTCCCAGCACTGCATACACGATTCCCTTATGGTCGAGCAACTCCAGCAGGTTCGCCGAGTTGGTTCCGGCCAGCACCACGGCTCGCACCACATCGTGCCGCTGCACAACCTTTGGCAAGTGTAGTTCCTTCCATGGAATATTCGCCGAATAGTTGAAGGAGAGAAATACCATGTCCCAACCGTTGGCGGCGCAGTAGGCTTCGGCTCCCAGCAGGATTCTGGAATGGAAGGCGTGCAGCATGGCCCGGTTGCTCAGCAGAAAGGCCAGTGCCTTGGTCTTATTGCGCTGCGATAGATCCACGTTCAGCTTGGCCGCCGCATCCAGCACTACCTCGCGAATCGCCGGATCGACACGATTGTTACCGTTCAACACGCGCGACACCGTAGCCACGCTGACGTTGGCTTCTGTTGCGATCTCTCGCAGCCCAATCTTATTTTTCCTGGCGTCCGTACTTTCTTTCATACCCTCTCAACACTCCGTCGCTCGTGGTGAATTGTTCCCTGCTGCCATCTCAGACTACGTTATTCTCATTTATCCCGTTCCACAGCCGGCGGCTCCGGGGGAGCGTCCGGTCCCCAGAGCTGCTGCAAAAACAAATATCTGCCGCGATGCTGGTCCGGTCGCGCCTCGGGATTTGCCGACAAGTGCATCACCTGCCATTTTCCTGCCGGGTTGTAGGCAGGCCATTCCGGAAGACCTGCGCCGTTGGGATCGCGGGTCTTGGCAAAATTTGTCCAGTAGGTCTGCATCAGCTCGGACAGTTTATAGTCCTCCGGCCTCCACATCGCTCCTCGCCTTGAATCCAGGGTGCCGAAGACATATTCAATATCATCGGAGTGAAAAGCGCCGATTGCAGCCGGGTGAAATGGATCGCCGGGCGAACCCAGATCGAATCGATAGCGATACACCGGTACGCTTCCTGTTTTCACCTGCTCTTCCAACCATTCCCAGGTCGAATAGGCAATAAAGGCATCGCCTGAAAAATCCTCCGAAACCCGCAGAGCCTCAGCATCGTTGGAAGCAGAGTACACCTTCAGAAAATCTGGCGCCTTCGCACCAAATCTGGACACGGCCATCGCGCGCAAGCTTTCGGGAGTCGGCTTTTCAGGTTGATCGAGCACTTCTCCACTTCCCTCATCTTTGTTCCAGCCCGCTAGCAAAGGAACATGCGCCTGGCCTCCCGCCGCATAGATGGCAGGAACGCTTTCGGGAAGGAAGTCTCCATCCACATTGGGCCAGAATATTCCGTCGCCATGAGTAGCGGTACTGGCCGCCTTCAATAAGTCCGCCGGGCTGACCGAGCGCAGAAACTCGAGGCTGCTGTTTTTGAACGCGGATTCGGCAAATTCCTGCCCGCGTTGTTCGCTGGCGGGAAGCGTCAGGAAGGTTAATCCAGGCCCGGTCAAAGCTCCACCGCTTTCGCCGATTGCGGCGGCAAACAAGCCTTTCGAAAGGGGAGAAGCCATCTGAGCGCTGACAGAGATCGATCCTGCGGATTCGCCAAATATCGTGACCTTCGCAGGATCGCCGCCGAATGCCGCGATATTGCGCCGCACCCAGTCGAGTGCAGCTACCTGGTCCATCAACCCATAATTGCCGGCGGCATGTTTCGAAGACTCAGCCGCGAGACTGGGAAGGGCGAAGAATCCAAAGATTCCCAGCCGATAATTCATGGAAACCACGATCACGCCTTTACGAGCCAGGTGCTCGCCATCCTGACGCGGTTCCGACGAACCTCCCGTCACAAATCCGCCGCCATGAATCCACACCATTACCGGCAATCGGACAGCACTTTTTTCTCTGGGCGTCCAGACGTTTAGCGTAAGACAGTCTTCGCTCGGTCCGGAATCGCGAAACACCATGTCGGAGAATAGGTGGGTCTGCATACAGCGCGGACCGAAACTGGTGGCGGGACGGACTCCAGACCATTTTGCCGCAGGTTGTGGTGGCTTCCACCGTAGCGGTCCCACCGGAGGCGCGGCGTACGGAATCCCCAGAAAAGCCCTCACCTGACCGTCGCTGCTGAATGTCCCCCGGACCCTCCCGCAGTCGGTGACAATCGTAAGTCGATCCTTGGCGTGCGCTGCAGGCGCCGTTAGCAAAACCGCGCAGGTGCCTGCAGCAAGGAACTTAATTCTATTGAGCAGCCGCATTGTCTCCGATGTTCCTTTCGACCTATTCGAACCCAATAGCGTACACCTTCCAGCAATGACGTGATGCGATCAAGAAAAATTTCCACTATTTGAGAAATATAGATTAGTATCACCTTGAAACCCAGCGGTTTCGTATCCAAGCGAATTCGATCGTTCAGAGAAACCTGAGCCTGCGGCAGGTCCTGGGGACGCCACCTTCGCGGCTTCGTATTCAACTGCTGTGGCCCTGCACTCGTGATGATAAAGCCCGCACCAAGTCGTCCCATCAACCCGTCATCTAGATTTTTCTACGGCTGGTGGATTGTCGGCGCCGCGTTTCTGAATCTGTTTTTCACTACCGGAGTAATTTACTACGGCTTCCCTGTCTTTTACCCGGCATTTGTCGCGTCCCTGGGATTTACACGCGCGCAGGTGACACAAGGATTCTTGCTCGGGGCACTGGTGGTCGGGCTTCCCTTCGGGCTGTTTGCCGGCACGCTGATCGATCGAGTCGGCGCTCGCCGCGTCATTCTGTCAGGAATCGGATTGATCGGTCTTCCGCTGATCTTAATGGGCTGGATGACGCAGTTCTGGCAATATGAACTGCTCTGCATCGCAGAAGTGATCGGATACACGCTGGCGGGTCCAATCGCAAACCAGGTTTTGATCGCGCAGTGGTTTCGCGGGCGGCGTGGCCAGGCAATGGGATATGCCTATCTGGGGCTCGGCTTGGGCGGGGTTGTCTCTCCGCTGGCGGCGAATTTTCTGATCCGCGCCTTTGGCTGGCGCGCGGCGTTGGAGATTGCCGGGGGTGTAATCCTGTCGGTGCTGTTTCCGGTCGGCTTGTGGGTGACACGTTCGACTCCCTCCGAGATGGGCTTGCTTCCGGACGGAGTCCTTGATGATAAATCGAGACTGCATGATCCGGAGCCGGATGAGTGTGGCGTCAGCGTTGGTGCGGCGGTTCGTACGGCGGATTTCTGGCTGATTTTAGCTGGCGCGACGCTTATTTTAAGTTCCGTCAATGCAGTCATTCAACACTTCATCCTCTTCTTGAAGGATCAGGGATATTCCGTTCGAACTGCATCGCATTTCCTTTCGGCCCTACTGATTTCCAGCTTAGGGGGGCGGGTTCTGGTGGGATACCTTGCCGATCGCTTCCGAAAAAAAAATACGATGGCGCTGTTTTACCTGGTGCTGGGTGCCTCCATTCCGTTGCTGTACTTAGCGTGCCACCCCCTCGCGGCATTCGCGTTCGCAATCACCTTTGGTTTTTCCATGGGTGCCGACTACATGCTGATTCCGCTGGTGACGGCGGACCGCTTCGGACTGGCATCGCTGGGAAAGCTGCTGGCGCTGATCATCATGGGATATACGATTGGCCAATGGATCGCGCCCTGGATGGCCGGAAAAGTCTTCGATATTTACCACAGCTACGCACTGGCATGGGCTATTTTTACGGGTGCGGGCCTGCTGGGCGCGGCCGCCATTTACACCATCTCGTCTTCGTCGTCCAATCCGCATACAAGACTTTATGCGAGCATGCCGGAATGAACCGCGATCTTTTCCAACCACTGCGATCCACCGTCTGGCCCGGCGTCAAACCGCGACAGAACTGCCGCTTCTTTTGCGGAGCCCATTTGTAATGGACACAACTCTCAACCCGGTCACGCAACTCTACCGCACGGTGCATCCGGCCATGGGAACCGAGTACTCGCTGTATCTCTACGCGCCGTCGTGCGAACAAGCGGCGGCGATAGCCAAACCGGTATTTCAGGAAGTCGATCGCGTCGATGCTTTGCTGAGCAATTATCGACCAGGCAGTGAGCTTTCCCGAATCAACCGCCAAGCTTTTGATCATGAAGTAACAACCGATCCGGAAACCTTCCGTTTTCTGGCGACCTGCCTGGCGTGGAGTGAACGGTCGAAGGGCGCCTTCGATATTTCGGTAGGCAAGCTGATGAAGGTGTGGAAATTTTTCGGCGCTTCCGGCGCGCTCCCCACACCTGAGGAAATTGCCACAGCTCGCGAACACGTCGGCTGGGAAAAGATCCGACTGGATGCAGAGCAGCGCACCGTCCGATTTCTGTCTGCGGAAATCGAATTGGATCCAGGCGGCATCGGCAAAGGGTATGCCGTCGATCGCGCTGTGAAAATTCTGCGAGCCAGGGGTATCTCCGCGGCGTTGCTCTCGGCCGGGAGCAGCACCATTTACGCTCTGGGCGCTCCTCCGGGAGAAGCGGGGTGGAAAGTGCGCGTTCCCTCTCCGCACCCCGAAGGCGGCACCATTTCCACGGTCATCCTTCGGGATACATCTCTCTCAACCGCCAACCTTTCCGAAAAGAACTTCGTTCATGAGGGACATTTCTATGGTGCCATCATGAATCCGCAAACACTACAGCCAGTGCGAGGAATGCTCCAGGTCACAGTGATTTCGCAGTCGGCTACCGACAGCGATGCCTTGTCGAATGCACTGTTTGTGTCAGGTCCCAAAGACAGAGCGTCGCTGCTCGCCGAGCAGGATTGTGCATTAGTGATTCGAGAAGAACTATCTGAAGTAGAACCGCAAGTGGCGCCTCCGTATGAGGCGATTCGCTGGCCATCTGAGGTAGCCCAGCGGCACCGCACGGAATTACCAACTACAAAGGAGGAAGAAACACTATGAACCGCAGAAAATTGCTCCAGGGTCTTTCATTCAGTATGCTGGCGGCCAAATTATCTGGCGCTTCGCCGGTCTACGGGCAGGCGGAACCGCAGCCCGAGACCTCGCGTCGCATCCCGGCCAATGATCGCATCAACATCGGCATCATCGGGCCCGGAAGCCGTGGACAGGAGTTAGTCCGGCAATTGCTGCGCACGCCGGGCGTGGACATTGCCGCGCAGTGTGACGTATACGAGCCCCGCTTCGCGGAGGTAAATGAATTGGTCGGCAAGAAGGTGCCGGCTCATAAGGATTATCGCGAATTGCTGCAGCGGAAGGACCTGGACGCGATCTTCATCGCCACGCCGCCGGTGTTTCATGCGAGCTATGCCGTCGCCGCCATGAACAGCGGGCTGCCGGTTTATTGCGAAAAAACTCTTGGCTTTACCCCAGACGACTCGCAAAACGTCGTGGACGCGGTTTCCAGGACCGGACAGATTTTTCAGATAGGCCATCAAATGCGCTATGCGTCCTGGATTGCCGATTCCATAGAGCGCGTGCATCGGGGAGAGATTGGAGAACCGACGCAAGTGTATTCTTACTACCATCGCAGCGACAACTGGCGACGCGAGGTTCCAAACCCGAGACTGGAACACCTGCTGAACTGGCGCCTCTATCGCGAGACTTCCGGCGGTTTGTTTGAAGAACTTGGCTCCCATCAAATCGATGTTGCCAATTGGGTCTTCAAAGAACAGCCGCAAGATGTGATCGGCACAACGAGTATCGCGGTCTACAATGATGGCCGAACGGTGGGCGACAACGTTCAGGCCGTCTTGGGTTATTCCAAAGGCAGACGCCTGTTTTTTAGCTCCATCACTGACAACGCCTTGATGGGCAATCAAATCTGGGTTTACGGCACCGAGGGAAGTTTACAGATTACGGGTGAAGACGCGACGTTTTACCGCAAGAGGGGAAAAACGATCACGGCCGCATCGCATTCGGATGTTGTGCAGCGCGGACTCAAAACTGGCGCTTCCTATGATCCTGACTCGGTCATGCCCTACCGCGGTCCAGGGGATCCGGTGCCTATCAAAAATCGCGAAGAGCCAACCCTCACCGCATGCAAGGCTTTTGTCGAATGCGTGCGCACCAGGCAGCAGCCGTTTGCCAATGCTGACGTGGGCTTCGGATCGGCGATGCCTTGTTCCATTGGAAAGCTCGCTTTCGTTGAAGGCCGCGCAATGAAGATTCCACAGCTCAAGGGACTGAGTTGAAGCACAATTTTTCGCTAAATGAAGTGAAACAGGAGAGACACATCCATGGCACTGTCAAGAAGAGACATCTGCATTTTGTAGCCGGCACTGATGGCAACAGCCACGAGCCACGCGGCAGAAGGCAATGCCGGCACGAACGAGACGCTCAAGTCCGCGATTTACAATCTGAAAGATTTGAACGTGGAGAAAAGTAAGGACCGCGAATACATTGCTGTATTTGAGGGCACATCTTCAACCGGGCAGCCTATGGTGATGCATGAGTCCGGAGTCGCTCCGGGCGGCGTCGTCCACGAAATGTACAGCCATCCGGGCGACGAGCTATTTCTGGTCCGGGAAGGGACCTTGGAGGTGGAGATGGAGGGCAAGCGTTCCCAGGTGGGGCCGGGCGGCGTGGCCTACGTCGCCGCAAACACGATGTATGCAGTCCGCAACACGAGCGACAAATGGACGCGCTATTTTGTGTTTCTGTTCGGCCCTTCGCATCCGCATCTTCAATGGAAATAGGAAGGCAGGTAGAAACCGCGTCGTGAGCCTACTCTGACGCGGCTTCCACCTGCGCCGGAGGACGAATCAACAGAAACACGAAGATGGTCGCAAGCACCGGTAGCAGCCCGGCGGCAAGAAACGCGGGTCGATATGAAAATCGATCAACTAAGAAGCCGACCAGCAGCGTGAAGCCTGTGCTGACCACGCCCGCAGCCAATCCACTCAGGCCGGTGACGGAGCCGACGACATCCTGTGGAAATAGATCGGAAGGCAACGTGAGACCCATGGTGGACCAGCTGGCGAATCCCCACAGCGCGACGCAGATCAGCGCCAGCGCAAAGTATACGTTGTGCACGCTTGCGGCAGGAATGCCCGCGAGGATCGGCACACAACTGGCAAGACAGATCCAAGTGCGAGCGCGCACCACCGACATTCCATGACGAATGCAGTAGCCGGAAATCCATCCACCGGTGAAGTTGCCGATGTCGGCCGCGATGAATGGAATCCAGGCAAACAAGGCAATCCGTCTTAACGTAAACCCGCGGGCATCGCTGAGATACTGCGGCAACCAGAAAACATAGAACCACCAGATGGGATCGGTCAGCGCGCGTCCCAGAACAATGCCCCAAAGATTGCGATTCTTTGCGAGCCGCCGCCAGCGCGTCCATCCGCGATCGGTGGTGACAGGCTCGGCATCACGACCCGCTTCAATCAGCGCCACTTCTGCCGGACTGACTCGAGGATGCGTCTTGAGCGGATGATAGACACGCAGCCAGACGGCCAGCCAAACAAATCCGAGCAGCCCCGAGGCCGCAAATCCCCAGCGCCAGCCGAAGGCCAACGCGATCAGCGGGATGGTAAGCGCCGCCAACGCGCCGCCAACGCTGGAGCCGCTATCGAAGATAGCAACCGCGAGACTGCGCTCCTCGCGCGGAAACCACTCGGCGACAACTTTACTGGCTCCGGGCCAGTTGAACCCCTCGCCAATCCCCAGCATGAATCGAAAACACGCGAAGCCGAAAACGGAGCTGGCGAGGCCCGTAAAAATATTCATCACCGACCACCAGATGGCTGCAGCGGCCAACCCCACGCGACTGCCAACCGCATCGAGAACGATGCCGCCGATTAACCATGTAACGGCATACGAGATCTGAAACGATCCTAGAATTCTTGCCAGGTCAGTGTGGGACAAGTGGTACTGGGCCGTGATCATCGGCGACAGCACAGAGAAGCTTTGACGGCTGATGTAGTTGGTGACGGTGGAGAAGAAAAGCGTCCAGACGATCCACCAGCGAGTTCTGCCGACATGTTTGGACGGTTTCGACGCGGGTGCGCCAGACTCTGCAGGCTTCAACAATCACCTCGTCGGGCGGCAGCTCAATGTGCGTTCCCTAAAATTCCAGGAAACCACTTGACCGCATTGTCGTGATAGAGCTTGCGCAGTATTGGCTGTGGAAGCGCGAGTCCCTGGATTTTGTGTCCGTGGTACTCGACCACGTCGTTTGTGGCGAAGAAGCGCCAGTCATTCGCGTACCGGTCTTCCCACTCCTTCATTGTGTCTTGTGGATTGCTGTCAGGGTTCAGCTCGTTGTCCGTCGCATAGATCAACCGGTCCTGGTACTTTGTGATGAATGCGATCAGGTCCGCCCGCGGTTGCATCTCGACATACGGCATACGCGCGGCAAGATCCACGGCAAAGTTCGGATATTTGTCGAGGTGTTGCGCAAGTTGATGAAAATCAGCTTCCATGCTCCCCAGGTGCGCGCCCACCACTCGTAATTTCGGATTCGCTTCCAGCACATGATCGCGCGCAATCAGAATTGCGGCCTTCGATGGCGCTCCGGGCTTGGAATACATGTAAAGCTCAGGGTGCTGCGTGTAGTAATCGTAGTCGGCAGCCTTGGGATTCGGAGCTTCCCATATCGTATTTGGGTCGGCCAGGTGGGCAACCAACGTCTTATTGTGAGCTTGAATATTTTTGAAGATAGGCTCAAAGACAGGATTGTCGGGCATGATGTAGTTTCCCTTCGCGTCTTTGATCTCCATGCCGACGTTCTTCCAGATCTTCACCGCAACCGCGCCGTGCGAAAAATCTTCGTTGATGATGCGATTCGCATTCGCGGCGAACTTTGGCTGGTTGTACTTGAATGGGTCAAATGTGCTGCACATTGCAATGTATCCATCGCTGTGATGCACAACCGTCCACGCATCCTTACGTTCCTTGGCCAGATCTTTCAGTTCCGGATCGTGGTCATCCACCAGCGTGATGTCGAGCGTATGCAGGTTCAGTCGCTTCAGCATCGCGTACAACGCCGGCGCGTCTTGAAATGCATGGGTGTGAGTGTCGATCGGATCGAGTGCGGCAAACTGGGGCAGTTCCTGTGCAGTGAACGGCCCGCTGACTGGAGTTGTCGACTCCGCTGCGGCGGGGGTGGTAGTCGACGCTTTAGGCGGCTGAGATTTGTTGCATCCACCTACCGCCAGAAGCAACGCAAGGGACATCGCAATTCTTTTCACGCTGATCATCCTCCAATCCGATGGCGCACCCGTATACGTGCCACAAACTCGACACGCGACCCGATCAAACCTCGACCGGGTGATCGAAAATTTCCTCGCTCTTGGGATCCCAATACAGTTTCTTGCCGCTCCAATAAGAATGCGCCGCCATGATGACCACAATCGCGTGCGAGAAACCATGATCGACATTTGCATCCGGCTGCTTGCGGGTCTGCATTGCCGTCAGCCAGTTCATCAGGTGATGCGCGTCATCGTCATCCGGCCCGCGCGAGTCCGGCGGCGGCGCTCCGGGGACGTGCACAATCTCCTCCTCTTCGCGCGCCGGAGGCACAATGGGGAGCTTCGAATAATTTACGGAGCCATCCATTTCATGTCTGCCGCCTTCTTTGCTCACGACAAAAAACGAAGCACCCTCTCCGCCATAATTTGCAATGGTGCCATCGCGGCCTTGAATCCGCGAAAAGCTGCGATAGCTGTTGCCGAACGTCGTTTTGTAGGTATAAAGAAATCCCTTGGGATAGGTGACCGCTGCCACCACAGTGTCCGGATTTTGCCGGCCGTCCGGCCATGCATAGATGCCACCGTTGGCGACCACACTCACGGGATAGTTCTCGTCTGTCCACAGATGCACCAGATCGCTGCCGTGGCTCATCCACTGATCGAAGATTCCGGAGGAATAATCCTTGTACAGACGAAACTCCAGATAGACGTGCGGATCGAAGGGCTGGTACGGCTTGCCGAGCAGCCATCGCTTCCAGTCCGTGTCTTCTTCGCGCAGCTTGGATTGGCGATCCTGCATCCACTGCTTCCACTCCATGTTGCGGTCCTGATCCATCTGCACCGTCTCGCCAATGTCGTTGGGCACAAAACGCCAGCGCTCTTCGTTGACGTTCCACTCCTGCTCAATGTGGACGATCTTGCCGATTCGACCGGAACGAACGATATCCCGCACGGCAAGTTGATAGGGTTGGGTGCGATGCTGCGACCCCATCTGAACAACCTGCCTGGACGCCTTGACGGCAGCACGAGCTTCTTTAGCCTCCGAAAGAACGTTCGCAAAAGGCTTTTCGACGTAGCAATCCTTGCCGGCGCGAACAACTTCAGTACATAGCTTTGCATGTTGAAAATCACCGGTCGCAATCATCACACCATCGATATCTGGGCGCGCCAGCATTTCTTCTGAATACTTGAACATTTGCGGATCGAGATTGAAAGCCTTCTTGACCTGTGCGGCACGCTGTTCGCGGGCCAGGGTCCAGATATCGCAAACCGCGACCGTTTCCACCGGCATGTGTTTCGACGCCAGTTGGGCCATGTGGACATGGCCTTCACTGCGTTGCCCGCAGCCGAGTTGTGCAAGCCGAATGCGATCATTCGCGCCCAAAACACGAGCGTACGAACGTGCATCCATCCCCACCGCCATCGCGGCAATTCCAGCCTGCTTCACAAACGTGCGGCGATCAATCCCTTCCGGTGTCTTCTCGGCCATCGAGTCCCCCAGGGTACAAAGATTTTCGTTCGAAGTTGAACCTAACTTTTGCCAACCGCCGTCGACTGCAAAACATCCATCACCTGGGCGGACGATTCTCCATCAAGATATACGGTGGCGTCGGGATGAGTGCGCAGCAGCGTCGCCGGGCAGGCTGTCGAGATCGGATCCTCCAGCGCGCGGCGAACAATGGCTGCTTTCCTCCCCCCAGGAACAGAAGCGATCAGCTTGGGCACGCGAAATAGCGCAGGAATGGTGATGGTCATAGCGCGTTGCGGCACTTCCTCGAGATTACCGAACCATCCTTCCGCTGCCTGTTGCTGACGGCACACAGTATCCAACTGCACGATTTTCACATCCAGCGGATCGTTGAAATCTGCGACGCCAGGGTCGTTAAACGCGAGGTGTCCGTTTTCACCGATACCGAGCAGACATAGCTGCGGATTCGCGGCGCGCAGCAGCGCCGCATACTCTTTACAGACCTGCTCCGGATCGGACGCCGTCCCGTCAATCTCAAAAAACTCCTTCATCTTTACTTTTTGCGTCAGATTGTCCCGCAAATAGCGTCGAAACGAGGCCGGATGATCGGTGCTCAGACCAATGTACTCATCCATGTGAAAGCCGCGAATTTGCGCCCAAGGCAGCCCGGGAGTCTGCGTCAGTGCCTGCAAGGTGTCAAGTTGCGAAGCTCCCGTCGCGAAAATAACTGCGAAAACGGCGTTCGTTTTTGCCAGTTGCATCAGCGAACTTGCTGCGGATTGGGCGGCCGCGGCCCCAGCGGCTTCTCGCGTGGGGTGAATCTCAATTTTCAGCCTCTCTACCTGGTACTTCCGAACGCCCTTCTGCGTCATTATTTCTTTCCTCACTCAGCTTTTTCAGTCCAGAAAAAATCCGTCGTTCCCGTCCCGCTAGATGTTCAATATCCGTGGCTATCTCGTTAGAAAATAATCCAGTCAAGGAACTAACGCGTGTTTGACAAATCGTGGGCGAGCCAAAATTGCTCGTTGGATACTCGCTGCTCATTCCTCGAAAGGCAAGGATGCTTCTCGAAAGCGAACGATACAAGTCAACGAACAATTCCGATGTCTCAACCGTACTTCGAGAAACCGGGCAAGTCAAGATAGTTTTCCCACTATGAAGCTATTTTTTCATAGTTTGGCAGTTTTCATAACTTCTGAATTACCGGTACCCCAACCGACCGTCAAAAGTTACACTGTTTCTTCCGGAGCAATCGGTCCGCTCAACGGCCTCTTTACAGACATGAAAATCGCCTTTCTCGGTCTCGGAAAAATGGGCACTCCCATCGTCGCCCGGCTGTTGCAGGCGGGACATACCGTTTCAGGCTGGAATCGGTCGCCAAAATCGTTGCAGGAAATGGAAATCCCATCGGCCACGCTGGCTCCTTCCGTCCGCGCCGCTGTGGAAAAATGCGATGTTGTTTGCACCATGCTTGCCAACGATGAAGCGACCGAAGCTGTTGCCTTCGGCCCGGAAGGATTTCTCGCAGCGCTGCGGCCCAATGCCGTCCACATTGCGCTGGGCACGCTGAGTGTGGCGCTGTCCCGTCGATTGATGGAAAGCCACGCCGCCGCAGGCCAGCGCTATGTCGCGGCTCCGGTATTCGGCCGTCCAAACGTCGCCGCGCAGGGCCGCCTGTGGATTGTGGCCGCCGGCGAAGATTCCACGCTGGAACACGTTCGCACGGTGCTGGATGCGATCGGCCGTGGAGTGACCATCGTCGGGAAGGAGCCGCCTCAGGCACACGCGTTCAAGCTGGGCGGGAATTTCATGATCGGCGCAATGGTGCAGACGCTCAGCGAAGCGTTCGTCTTCGCAAATGCGGAAGGCATCGATCCTGAACTGTTTCTGAAAACAGTGAACGAAGCTTTATTCCAATCGCCGTTTTACCTGAACTACGGTCGCCTGATGCTGCATCCTCCTGAGCATCCTGGAGCCACAGTCTTGCTGGGCGAGAAAGATATTCGATTGTTTCGCGAAGCCACACAATCGGCTGGAGTGCGACTGGGCCTGGCAGAATATTTGCAGGAACAATTCAATGTGGCGATTCAACACGGCCTGGGTATGACAGATTGGGCCGTTGGACAATACCGCATGACGGAACAGACTTCAAAAAAAATAAAACTTCCTTAGGAGATACATGTCCCCAACATCCCGCACAACCACGACTGACCGTCCGCTTCGCGGTAAAGTTGCCTTCATTACCGGCGCCAGTTCCGGCATCGGAGCAGCCTGCGCGGAAAGCTTTGCCCACGCCGGAGCTCGACTGATACTGGCCGCGCGACGCGACGATCGCCTGCGGGAAATGGTGTCTGACTTGCGGTCTGCTGGCGCAGAAAATGTTCATACGGTCGCGCTCGACGTGCGCGATAAAACACAGGTTCAGACGATCATGGATGAATTGCCCCTATCCTGGCAAGCCATCGATATTCTGATCAACAATGCCGGGCTCAGTCGCGGCCTGGAAAAGGTCCACGAAGGAGAGATTGACGATTGGGAAGAGATGATCGACACCAACGTGAAGGGCCTACTGTATGTCACGCGCGCGGTGGTTCCCGGAATGGTGCAGCGCGGCGCGGGTCACGTCGTCAATCTTGGTTCCACCGCAGGCCACATGACGTATCCCAACGGAGCTGTATATTGCGCAACCAAAGCCGCCGAGAATCGCATTACAGAAGGGCTGCGTGAGGACCTGCTGGGAACGCCAGTGCGCGTGACAACCGTCGACCCAGGTATGGTCCAGACAGAATTCAGCAAGGTTCGCTTCCATGGGGATGAGGACCGCGCCGCCAAGGTATACCACGGACTGACGCCGCTGCAGGCGGAAGATATTGCCGATGCGATCCTGTGGGCTGTCACGCGGCCTGCCCACGTCAACATTGCGCAGGTGTTGTTGACCAGCGTAGACCAGGCAAATTCGTTGCTCTTCAATCGGCTGAAAAGCTAGAGAAAGACCTTTATCCCAGCTTTTGCAATTCCGCCTCAATCTCTTTCAAGGCGGATTGCAATGCGGAACGCCGCACCGGATGACTTGTCTTCTCTGACAAGATCCTCTCGCGCTTGAGATGTAGCATCTGGCGAGCACGCGCTTGTTCAGCGCCCGCCGCCCGCACCACATGCTTGGAAGCAACCTTCGCTGCCTGTTCTCTCTGTTCCTCTTGCCGCTCTAACTGCTCTTCGACTGATTTACTTTCCCATCCTCGGGCCATATATACAGAGTAGCCGATTGGTGGGGGAATCGCACTCACCAAATGCAGCATCTGGTTGAATAGATGCTGCAGCCGAACAAACAACCTGCTCAGGAGTATTGCATGCGCGCGGTTCAAATTACGCAATTCGGAATTGAAACTTTACATCTGGGCGATCTGCCCACACCAGCTTGCGGCGATGGAATGGTGCTGATCCGCGTCCACGCAACCTCTCTGAATTACCGCGATCTACTGATGATTCGCGGCCATTACGATCCCAAACTTAAGATGCCGCGTATTCCTCTCTCCGATGGAGCCGGCGAAGTGGTCGCCGTGGGAGCGGGTGTGACTCGCTTCAAACCAGGCGATCGAGTTGTTGGATTATTTCTGCAGAACTGGCAGGACGGCGGTCCTTCACAGGCAAAATCGCGCGGCGCACTCGGCGGCGATATCGATGGCATGCTGGCGGACTACGTTGTACTGCCGGAGCATGGTGTCGCTCACTTTCCAACATATCTAAGTTATGAAGAAGCCGCGACGCTGCCATGCGCTGCGCTGACAGCGTGGAATGCGTTGTTTCATGTCGCCACTACGAAGCCTGGCGATACAGTTGTCATTCAAGGCACTGGGGGAGTTTCTATCTTCGCGTTGCAGTTTGCCAAGTTAG
This sequence comes from Acidobacteriota bacterium, assembly GCA_021793595.1. The sequence continues at coordinate 7,681 of JAJYSL010000042.1, read as the reverse complement.
TCGGAGCACGCGTGCTCGGCACCTCCAGTAGCGACGAGAAACTCGAGCGTGCAAAAACTCTGGGTCTCGATGAAGGTCTCAACTACAAAAACAATCCAGACTGGTCTAGCTGGGTCAAGAAACAAACTTCTGGCGAAGGTGCGGACGTCATCGTTGAAGTGGGAGGATCCGGAACGCTGAATGAGTCCATGAAAGCGGTGCGCATCGGAGGCACCATAGCACAGATTGGAGTACTTAGTGGTTCAGAAGAAAAGCTGGCAGTTACTTCGGTACTTATGCGGCAAATTCGTCTGATCGGCGTTTACGTCGGGTCCCACGCTATGCTGCAGGCCATGCATCGCGCCATTGAACTATCCCAGATCAAGCCGGTAGTGGGAAAAGTATTTCCCATACGGAAGACGATTGAGGCATACCGTTATCTCGAACAAGGCCGACATTTCGGCAAAGTTATTATCTCCTTATCGTCTGCGGGATCATAAGTTCGCGCACTAGCTTCCACTTTCTAAAATCTAATCAATGACTTAGAGTCGACGCGCCTCGGATGGGAAAATTTATTTTTCCCAAACGTTGCCAGTTGGCACGTGTCTTGCATCTATTCCTGTGTAGTGAGCCCAAGTCGATTGGGTTCGCTCCACTCAGGAGGCGCGAGCAATCTACAGAAAACAGTAGAGGAGCCCGCGAAGAGAGAAATGACGTCTTGGCTACGCGTGATCTTCGAATTCTTCTACGAAATGTTCTTTGGCTGCAGTCATGGCCATTTGACTCGACCTTTCACGCTGGAGGCATCGTGCTACAAAGTCTGCCTCGACTGCGGACGGCATTTCCCATACTCACTGGAGAAAATGCGACTACTGCATCCCTGGGAAGTCGCCAAACAACCTTTGGCAGAGCCTGTATCGATATCCGTCGAATCAGAGCTCTCCGAGCGCACAGATTACACCCGCACAAAGGCGGTCGCGTAACTGGACGCGTTTCAATTCCTCCGCGTGTTGTTGGCGCATAGGAATCTGCTTCGCTGAACTCCTGCTGGAATTGCTACACTATGGCAACCCCTGAGAACAAGGTGTTGCCATAGCCGATTTCTTATCATCTCGGATTGTTTCCATTGAAGCCCTGACCAAGGTTTACGAAGGCCGGCAGCGCGTGGTGGCGGTCGACGGAATTGATCTGTCTGTGCCCTCGGGCGGAATCTTTGGTCTGCTGGGGCCAAACGGAGCCGGCAAAACCACCACGATCAGCATCTGTACGACGCGATCTCTTCCCACTTCCGGCCGAGTCGTCATAGCGGGCTACGATGTCGTTGCGAAGCCCGCCATCGCTCGCCGACAAATTGGCGTTGTTCCCCAGTTCAATACCCTTGATCGTTCGTTAACCGCATTTGAAAACCTTTTCTTTCACTGCCGCTATTTCGGCATGGGCGATTCCCGATCCAAAGAGCGTGCGAAGCAATTGTTGACGCAGTTTCGCCTGGCGGATCGCGCTAAGGCTTTCCCCAGCGAGTTATCCGGTGGATTGGCTCAGCGACTGCTGGTTGCACGCGCCATCGCGCATCAACCCGCGGTGCTGTTCCTGGATGAGCCCAGTGCGGGCCTTGATCCGCAAAGCCGGCTGGCCATGTGGGAGTCGATTCGCAGTCTCAAGGACCAGGGCATCACGGTGTTGATGACGACTCACTATATGGAAGAAGCGGAAGCGCTGTGTGACCGCGTCGCCATTATCGATCACGGAAAAATTCTGGTCCAAGACACGCCAGAGAAGCTGAAGAACGGGCTTGGAATTCATACGGTCTACGGCCTGGATGTGCAGCATGTCGACCAACGGGAAGAGCTGGCTGCTAAGCTACGTACGGTTTCGGAAGTCAGCTCTGTCGAGACAACATCCACCGGCGTCAGAGTGTACACGCAAGGTGCGGAGGGTTTACTCTCCGCCATCGTCACCGAGGCGCAGGCATATGGACTGCGCGACATCTCCATATCCGAGCCTTCGCTCGAAACGGTGTTCATCCACCTGACAGGGAGGGAGCTGCGTGAGTAATACCGCCAGCCCTGTTCCCGGTCCCGTGCAACAAGCTACCCATTCTACCCTCAATCTCTACGTTCACGCGTTCTGGGGATTGCTACTGCGGGACTTCCGCGTTCTGCGACGCGAGCTTGCTCCATTTGCCGTGCGGGTGATCATGAACCCGCTGCTGTTCCTGTTCGTCTTCACATACCTTTTTCCGCGAATCGGACAAAGCTTCGGCAGTTCCTCCGGCGCCGGCAGCATGAATTTCGGCACCGTGCTGCTGCCCGGGCTAATGGCTGTGGCGATCATGTTTACCGGCATCGCTGCCGTTGCGTTGCCTCTGTCCACGGAGTTCGGCATCACACGCGAAATTGACGATCGAGTGATGTGCCCGCTTCCGGTTGCCGGTGTGGCGATTGAGAAAATCTGCTTCAGCGCCCTGCAGTGCATGCTTTCCGCGGCAATCGTATTTCCTTTGGCATATTTCATCCCGTCGGAGCCGGTGCATGTCCACGTCAGCAATTACTGGCTGCTGATTGCGGTAGTGATCCTCTCAAGTCTGGTTTCGGGGGCACTCGGCTTGACGATCGGCACAACCGTTGAACCGCGGCAAATCGGCCTCATCTTCTCCGTGGTGGTCGTGCCCATCACGTTCCTGGGCTGCGTGTATTACCCATGGGCGCTGCTCCACTACGTTCCGTGGCTGCAGTATGCGGTGCTGCTGAATCCGATTGTGTATATGAGTGAGGGCTTGCGCGCCGCTTTAACACCCGGGCTGCCGCACATGCCGGCATGGATGATTCTGGGCGCTCTGGTTGTTTCCGTCGGGATTCTCGGATGGGCAGGAATCCGTGGATTCCTGCGCCGAGTGATTGGCTAACGCCGACCCAACTACGCTGAATATGAATCCAGAACCGGAAGCAGGTCTGAAGGACCATGGTGCGGCTCCGGCATTTTCAGTTCCGGCATGGGTTTCGCTTCAAACAGCTTGCGACATGGAATCGCCAGCCAACGTGCCATGCGGGTTGCCTTTTGGCGGCGAGCGCTGTCAGTTGAAATGCCTGTCTTGGCGTACATCTGGCGATAGAGTTTGGAGATGAACAAAAATGCGAGGCGCCCCTTAATACCGGGCACGCACCTGGAGCGCTTCCAGATTTCCGGCATGCTGTAGAAACTGTCCCAAACCCCCTGAGTGCGCTCGCGAATCTCTTCTGACGACATGATGGGATGAGGGCTGAACATCTTTGGCCGAACCGCCGCCGGAATCAACCAGTGTCGTGTGATTGGAATCCCCGCAATATGCATCACGTCCTCACCCAGGTTCTTCTCCCAGCGATCGAAATCGATGGTGCCGGGGAACGGAGTCAGCATCACAAATTGCGCAAAGGTGATGTCAGCGCGCTTGGCCAACTCCGCAGTTGCGGCAAATGTGTCACGCCGATCAGAAGACAGCCCAAAGATGAACGATCCCAGAACATGAACTCCGTGTTCCTTGAACGTCTGCAGCCGCTTTACCAGGTTGTCGCCGGAGAGATTGAAGTCCTTGAATACGGCCTTGAGCCCTTCCGCGGTTGCCGATTCGACCCCGACCAGAGCGCCTTTAATATTCGCTCTCCGCATGGCGTCCAGATATTCTGTGTCCTCGCCGGCTTCCATGGTGATCTGGGTGAAGAAGACCATGTCCTTCGGCAGCTTGGCCAGTTTGCTCATCAGATCAAAACGCTCGGTGCGTATGCCTCGCAATTCGGCGACGCGTGCGGTATTTCCCTGCTGTTCGGCCAGGCGAAGATCGGCGAGGCTGACGGGGTAAAAATTGTCGTCGGCAAGGGCGATGAATCGAAATCCCCGGCGGCGAAGATCGACAATCTCTCGCACCACCACATCAGCGGTGCGCGGCCGCGGCTTCTGACCATCGGTGCGCCAGACAGAGCAGAACGAGCAATGCTTCGGACAACCGCGGACGGTCTGCACCGAGGCCCACATATATTTGTCGCGCGGCGCCAGATCCCAGCGCGCTGGGATGAACTGGTCGCCGGAGATTCGGCCACCATCATAGACAGTCTGGGCGGTTCCAGCGAGCAGATCCGCGATCACTCTCCCCCAGATCACATCGCCATCGCCCTTCACAACGGCGTGAGCACGGCCAAGTCCTATGGCTTCATCGGGATATAGAGAGGCATGAATGCCGCCATAGACCACGTAGGCACCGCGTTCACGGGCGATTTTACCCAATTCCATGCCACGCAGCGCATTTCCGGTATGGATGCCGATGCCAACGACGTCTCCGGGTTCGATCGTCTCCGGCCGTAACGGTGCCAGAGTTTCGTCTGTGATGAGGGGGTCGCCATAGCGAGAGGGGGTGGCGGCAGCTAGAACATACAACCAACGTGGGGTAATGACGCCGATTCCGAACGATGAATCGCTGGGGTTTACCAAATGTACATGCACGATGCGAGATCTCCTTCTGATTGGCAATGCTGCGCATGAGCGAAGGAAGTCTTCGGATCGATCTAGTGGCATCTTCCGACGGCAGCGAAAGCAGAATCGGAAGATTTCTATACCTGAAGGGAACAAATCCCGCGGACGCTACAACCGTATCCTAGAGTATGGGCTGATGTTACGGCGATTGTCAAAATTTGACAAAACAGTCTTGAGTTCTCAGCCACCGATGACTGTAGCCGATTCCTACAAAACCGGAAGCATGGTTGACGGGACCGGTTGCGTGTTTGGGATTTTCAATTCCGGCATAGGCTTGGCTGCAAATAGCTTGCGGCACGGAATCGCCAGCCATCGTGCCATTCGACTCGCCTTTTGCCGCCGCGCACTGTCGGTCGCAATACCGGTTTTGGCGTACATTTGGCGATAGAGTTTTGAGATAAAGACAAAGGCGAGACGCGCCCGCAGATTCGGCGTGCACCGGGACCGCTCCCAAATGGCCGACATGCTGTAGAAATTGTCCCAGACACCCTGGGTACGGCGACGGATCTCCTCCGCAGACATGGTGGCGTGCGGAGTGAAGACGTTCGGTCTTGCATCAACGGGTATCAGCCAGTACCGGGTGATGGGAATTCCATGCACCTTGGACACGTCGGCTCCCATGCTCTTTTCCCAGCGATCAAAGTCCACTGTACCGGGGAGCGGCGTCAACAAGACAAATTGCGCAAAGCTTATGCCCGCTCGCTTGGCCAGCTCCGCAGTCGCGGCAAATGTATCGGCTCGATCGGTCGACAAGCCGAAGATAAACGAACCCAGAATATGAATGCCATGTTGCTTGAACGTCTGGAGCCGCCTTGCCAAATTGTCGCCGACCAGGTTGAAATCCTTAAAAATTGCCTTCAGGCCTTCCGGCGTCGCAGATTCCACGCCAACCAAGGCGCCACTGATGTGCGCCTCCTTCATAGCATCCAGATATTCGGTATCTTCGCCCGCCTCCATCGTGATTTGGGTGAAGAACGCCATATCTTTTGGAAGCTTCGCCAGTTCTCTCATCAACACGAAGCGCTCCCCGCGTATAGCTTGCAGTTCCTGAACCCGCGCGACGTTTCCTTGTTTCTCGGCCAGATGGAGATCTCGCAGGCTGACGGGATAAAAATTGTCATCTGCCAGCAATACAAAGCGGAATCCACGACGTCGAAGATCGACGATTTCCCTGATGACCGTGTCAGAGGAACGGGGGCGAGGCTTTTGCCCATCCGAACGCCACACCGAACAAAAAGAGCAATGCTTGGGACAACCGCGCACCGTCTGCACCGACGCCCACATGTACTTATCGCGCGGAGCCAGGTCCCACCGCGCCGGAAGAAACCGGTCGCCCGGGAGACGTCCGCCTTCATAGATCTGACGCAACTTTCCGTTGAGAAGGTCCTCAATCACCTGCCCCCAAATTAGATCGCCATCCCCCTTCACTACTGCATGAGCGCCGCCCAGGTTCAGCGATTCCTCTGGGTACAAGCTTGCATGGACGCCGCCAAATACGACATAAGCGCCTCTGTCGCGGGCCAATTTTCCCAAGCACATACCGCGAAGAGCATTGCTGGTGTGGATGCCGATGCCAACCACATCGCCAGCCTGCACAGTCTCCGGTCGAAAAGGAGCAAGCGTCTCATCCGTGATGATTGGGTCTCCATATTTTGCCGGTGTGGCAGCTGCCAGAACGTAAAGCCATCGAGGTGTGATCACCCCGATTCCAAAGGATTTGTCGCTGGGGTTAATCAGATGTACGTGCATGCGTCGTGCGCTCCCTTTGTGACTTGCCTGGATCCCGGGAAGCTAACTGAGAATTCGCGATCGAGCCGTGCGAGCTCAATCGTACCTGCCACTTGTAGATGCGCCTTCCCACTCATTCGTTGTCAGAAGCGTGATGGCTGGAAGCTCCTGAAGAAAAGGCGGACAATGTATCGAATCGACACGTTGTCCGCGGAATTCCATCTGGCGCCAAATGCTGCAGCGCGTTTGGAGCAAAGAGTATGCTCAGCGCGTGGAATCGCCACCCCACGAAAACTGCATCCCGGTTCGAAAATTGAAGGGCAGTCCAGGGTAGCCCAACACTTGCTGGTAATGCTGGCTCAGCAGGTTGTCGAACACGGTGTAGCTGGAGATGTGCCGGTTGATCCGAAGATGCGTGGTCAGCCCAAGGATCTGGTACGCCGGATCGAGATTTTGATTCGGCAACAGCAGCGTCGTTCCGCCATTGGCGTCCGTCAGAAAGGTACTATCGTCTCGCCTGCCGGCAAAGCTGCCCGTCATCTCCGCATACCAGCGACTGCGCGCATAGATCAGCGCATAGCTGCCGCTGTGCTTCGCACGACGAAAGGGGCGATTGCCGACCAACGGCGAGTAGGCTCCAATCGGCGTGTTGGGGTACTTGGGGTTGTAGGAGGGATTCGAATTGTCGCTGGAGAATGACTTCTTCACGGTCGAATTCAACAACGTATATCCCCCGCGGACGAACAATCGATCCGTGATTCGATATTCTGCGCTGGTTTCGACACCCTGGGCGTCGAAATTCAGGGAGTTGATATACGCGCCGTAGGAGGTGTTGGCAATAATTTGTTCTACCGCCGGGGGAACTCCAAGTTGCAGCAGCTCGGGCGCCGCGACAAACTCAATTTGATTCGTGAAATTGTTGTGGTAGTACCCGGCGCGCAGCAGTGCACGGGTCCCAAACATGTGCTGGTCGACGCCCGCTTCATAGGTCTTCGTTTGCTGTGCGCCAACTTCCGTGATTCCATGTTGCACGATCAGCTGCTGGCCGTTCGGCAGCGAATTCAAGACGTCATAAATGGAACCTTTCTGCTCGGCGATGGTAGGTTCCAGAATTCCCTGCGAATAGTTGAACCGAAGCTTGGTGCCGCTCAAAAGACCCGCTGCTGTGGGCTTGGAAAAGTAGTAGGCCGCTGTTGCATGCGGCGTCGTCTGAAAACCAAAGACAGAATAGTTTGCAAAATCTGCCCCGGCGCTGTAGTACAGTCGATTCTCCAAATTCCCAGAGGCCTGCACAATCGTATCGTAGTTGCCGCGATGAGCCGTTTGCGGCAAATAGTCGTATGCGGTGTAGCCGCGTTCCGACTGATACCGAAATGCCGCAAACGCGGTGAGTTTGTCACGGGTCTTGTAGCTTGTCTGACCGTAAAAATAGTCCTGATTCGTCAAGGTCCCATTGGTTCCCGGAAAAGTA
>JAJYSL010000363.1 GCA_021793595.1 Acidobacteriota bacterium | reverse complement strand
ACCATGTTCAGATCAGTTATTCCCGGACCACCAATGGTTGGCTCACCTATAAGAGCGTGACCCTCGACGGCGTTCAAAAGACGCTAAATGCCACTGTGTTCAACGCGCGCGACCTGGGATGGGGTTCGGCCCTGACCATCAATTTCCAGGTGGACGGACTTGGCGGCAGTGGATCATCCACGGTGTATCTGGACGATCTCACTCTCAAACGATGGTGAATCTGGCAATCGAGCAAAACGGAGTTATCGGGCCGCAACGGGCAACCATGGCTTTGATTCCGTTTTGCGTTCATCGGAAAACCGGACGGGTTGATCGTCTCATCGTGCGTCCCGCTTGCAACCAGCTGTGTCAGTCCACAAGCCTTACTGCCTGTTGCATCGGACGCTCTTCGGCCGATAACAATTGCAGCACAGGATTGATGACTCGTTGTGAGACATCGCGGATGGGCAGCGGGGGGATTACCGTAATTCCGCCGATCAGATCGCTCAGCGCCAGATATGAGGCGCGGTTGATGTGGAGAAAATCCAGGGGGTACTCAGGCTTTCTTGCACGGGTCTGGACGGGGTCTGCGTCGAGAATATAGCTGACATCCGGTTTCGGAACGATCCTTATAATCGACCGAACATACGCACGCGCCACCGGATTTTTCAAAGTCAAGTTCGCGAGCTCGTCATAGATATATCGGTCGCAAATTATAAAATCAGCACCGGAACCCAACGCTTTTGCGATTGTCGCTCGAAGCGAGAGGGCATCAAGGAAATAAAGGCCAAGCCTGACCGCGCTCATCGGCCAGGATCGGACGTTTTTGTCTCGACGATTGATCGGCGCGGTGGGCGATCCAACCCCTTTGTCCCCTTTGAACAGCTTGTGTCCCGTCGCTTCCCTCATTCCGGTCAAGGTGGCAACATCATCCCAGAAGGTGATCAGCACCACGCGCAGGCCGGCAGCTTGAAGCTGGCCGCAAAGATTCTCAATCTGAGTGCCCTTCCCGGCGCCATCGATGCCAGAGAAAGTTATCAACTTGCAGGGCCGTTTGTCACGCCTTGCACTCATCGTATGCTCCTGGTTTTGCTTTGGAATTTCACGATCTGATGTCATTACGGTCGGCTGGGACTTCCTTTCGACAGTGCTGCCACGGTTCCGATAGCAACGGCGGCGCCCACGATCACGCCTACCTTGATCAGAAAGGAACGAGTTCGCTTTTGTTTCGCTGGAGCCACGACCGCTCCGGCAGGCCGGGAGGCGGGAACACCCTCTGCCTTCTGATATGGTGCAGCCGCAGTGCCGACAGGCGAAGAGCTACCGTTCTTCTGCTGCTGATCCTGCGGAAGAGTGCCGGACTGGGCATTCGAATCGAGTTGCGCCGCGGTGGACGTTGCGCCATCCGACGATGATTTCGCCTGGATCGCACTCGGAGTCTTCGTCTGCTGCTGCCGTACGATGGCCGCTTCCCCCCATGGAGCAGTCAAGCATAGGATGACCCCGACGGAAACTGGCCGGCCGAGCCAATGCCCCGAGATTTTCATCAATTGGTTCCTCGGAATCCGCCGCAACTTGCGGCTGTCAGAATCAGAATATCCGAACCGGTCAAGCCACGATCCCTGATTCCTTCGAGGACGAGATTGCTTCCGGCAGGTACGAAGACATTCCAGCGGGGGACTGATGGAAGCTGTTCACGGCTTCGCTCGTAGTCTGATAGATATCAAAAAGGCGGTCAATTCCGGTCACCTGGAGAATGCCCGCTGCACCGGGAGGCAGGTCTGCGAGCTTGACATCGCCATTACATTTCATCACTTCCTCCAGGCAGCATAGCAACAGCATAAGAACCGACTTGTCCATTTGGCGCAGTTTGGAACAATCCAGGACCAGGCGTGGGCGATCGTCATTGATCGACTTCCGGATCTCGCGGAGAAACATACGAGCCTCTCTGGCGCTCTGCACTTCCGGCACTTGCCTTACTCCCACAACCCTCATCTTGATTGGCATAGTTGAATCCCCTTCAAAGCTTTGATGCAGATTTGCGTCTCCGCAGAAGAACTTATTTAGCGAGAATTTAATTTGTGTCAGGCGCTTTTTCGAGCCGTGGTCCTGTATTTTTGATTTCGAGCTGTCTCAGGACGGGCCCGCGCTCTGTAATAGGCGCGCAAGTTCGGCCTTGGGACGGCGCGCAACGTGCCTGACGACGTTTCTTCCATACCGGAAAAGGGTCCCCATGTTGGTGTTGTACCAACAACAATCCTTCATCCGTGGCGATAGCCCACAGAGAAATCGAAGCCTGCTTACCCCATCCTGCGACGCCAGCATGGCGGCTAGCAGGCGATGGTTCCCGTCCAGAATCGTGAGCGGTTCAATTTCGCTGGTTCCGATGAAAATGACCGGACCCAGACCACCGCCTTCCGGGCGAAGAAGCCGATCGCCTATTTGGGAGATTTTCAACGCAAATTCGCCATCGATCGCGTGTGGATGACTCCGCATGCGCTCTGCAACTTCTGTCATCGAGAAACTGCGTTGCGATAGATTCCTCCACTGTGCTCGGGGAAAGACCCTTACTCGCTCGATGTCCGCGGTACTCAACTCCACCTCATACCATTCGGTATCGGAAGGCAATTCGTTCCACAAAGCAAGGTTGCGGACGAAGAACAAAGCCCGGCGCTTGGCATTTTCGGCTGCGTCGTTCAGATTCGGCGATACGACGAGTTCATGGAGCGACTGCCAATAATTCCGAAACACAGGATCCCGGAAATCGCTTTTCAAAAATTCTGCGATGACTTCATCCTCCGGGGCGCGCCGAATCACGCGGATCGGCGAAAATAGTCCGGTCGGATGATTTGTGTAGGAATCTGCCAGCAGTTCAATGACAAATATCGCTGCCACAAGAGCGAGCAGGATAAGCATGAGGACGAGTTGTACCAGGATGACTTGCCGCAAAGAGGAATGAAAGCGCCAGATCCCAGCAATAACCACAGCGCTGAATCCCAATTGAATCCAGCTGCCGTTAGAGATCTTGTAGGACATTTCGAAAGTAATGATCACTGCGCTGAGCGAGTAAATAACCGTGGTGATAGCGTACAGCGCCAGCAGATAGGGAAGGCTGTACGTTCCCGCGATATGAAATCTGGCTCCGAAGAGGGTGGTCCAAATGATCGCGGGCGCGAAGCGCATCCCAAGTGCTATCGCGGAGCCGATCGTCAACACCAGCAGAAGCGAAGTTGCGATCACTTTGAGGTCTCTTCTCTCCTCCTCGCGGGTACCGGCCACCAGCGGAAACATACTGTTCACAACAGCCTGGGAAAAGGAATAAATGACTCGGCCCACCATGGCCACGGCCGCATAGAGGCCAGCTGCACCCGGAAGAAAAAAGTGCTTCACCAGCACGATGTCGCAGTTGTTGATCAACACCTGGCCGGAAAAAAAGGCCATCGCCTGTCCGATCTCGTGGATAGTGTGGAACAGCCGAAGCGGGTTCGGAAGCCGAACCTCAAATTTCGGAACTATAGCGAAATAAGCAATGGCAACGGCTGCGGAATTTGCTGCGATCACACCGCGGACGCCGAGGCCCAGCAGAATCAAAAGGAGCGACCCGCCGAGCCGAACGGCCCCTTCTAAAACAAGGTTGGTGGCGAATCGGCGAAAGCCGTAGGCACCTTGAAGATACCCGCGCCGGCATCCCAGCGGGACGTAAAAGCCCACGCCGATCGCGAGAAGGACCACAAGAACCGGATCGAGCAGATTCAGCCAATCGGAAATCGACTGATGGAACGATAGCAGCACCGATCCGGCCAATATGCCGCAAAGCCATCCGCCGAGATGCAAGCCGCGATACGCGGCATACTTTCCCTCGGGCGTCCTCTGTTGCGCCACTAGCTTTGCGGAAATCAGCTGAAAGGAGAGCGTAACCGCCGAGATCAAGGTCAGCAGAGTATAAACGGCGGTAGCATCGCCAAAGCCTTTCGGCCCAAGGAACCGTGCGATGGAGATGTTGTAAGCGAAACTAAGTGCGGTTGCGAGGCCCGAGCCCGACAGCAGGATAAAGCTGCCCGACAGGATACGGGCTTGCAGCGTTTTTGGCTGAGGCATCGCACGATTCAATACGGTCATAGGTCTCCAGCAGCTGGGCCGGGAAGGTCAAACGGATTCCGGCCCGCAGCCGCATTTACTCGGGCAGCGGAACCAGTATTCCCTCGAAGTACAGAAGAATTCGGAGAGAGCCAATCCCAAGCGCGCGATGAACTTGATTGCAGAAATACCAGCTGTTCAAACAAAAAAATGGTTGCAAAATTGTTGCAACGCTATTCACATACAGCAACAAGCGAACGACGGCAACGCTATGATCGATCCCCAGCTTCCGTGGTTCGAATCCGCAACAATTCCTTTGTGATGCACAAATCTGACCCGCGGCTGCCCGAATCATCTCATGCACCGGCGATATATCCCGAGATCGTGACAACCCCTGATTTTCTATTTGCTTCCAATGGGTATCGTTATGCTGAATTTTGCTTGCAGGGCTCTTCTTTGTCTTCTCCTCCTGCCTCACGGATGCTTTGGTATCGGATCATCCAAGCCGGCACGCTTGAAGTACACGGCTACTGGAAAATCGCCGGAAACCTTGGCGTTGTACGAAGGGTGGTTCGGGTCTCCAAAGCACATTTCCGTCGGCTATT
>JAJYSL010000362.1 GCA_021793595.1 Acidobacteriota bacterium | reverse complement strand
TCCATGCGTTCAGCGGAATATATGGCCGAGCAGATGCGGCAAAGGAACATCGGATGACGGAGACGATGGGATGATGCAACCATGGCGCATTCTTTGCCTGCTGGCGCTCGCCGCCTTCTGGGCCCAGTCATCCGCGAACATTCCTCCCGCGCTCGCCGCCGCCGGGCAAAGTGCAACCGTCAGCCAAAATTCTCCCGCCGCCCCGCAAACACCTGCTTCCACTCCGCCTTCCTCCACCTCGCAGTCCCAAGCCTCGCAAGGTCCGGCACAGCCCATCCCCTTCAGCCACAAACAACACGCCGGCACGCTCAACCTGCCCTGCCAGTTTTGCCATACCATGTCGCCATCCGGCCAGACTCTCCGGATTCCCCAGGCCGCGTTCTGCATGCAGTGCCACCAGACCATCGCCACCAACAATCCTGGCGTCGAGAAGCTCGCCGCCTACGCCAAATCAAGCTCCACCATTCCCTGGGTCCGCATCTATCAACTCCCGTCCTTTGTCAGCTTCAGCCACAAAACCCATCTCGCCCACGGCATCACCTGCCAGCAATGTCATGGCCCGGTCGCCCAGCGCGTCCGCCTTGCCAACGAAATGGATACTTCCATGGCCGCCTGCATCCAGTGCCATCGCGTCCATCAGGCCAGCACCGATTGCGATACTTGTCATATGCTGGAACAGTAGAACGATCTCACCCAATTCACCCAATTAAGGAGATGCCGTGCGTACCTTCACCGCATTGCTTGCAGTCGCTACCCTCGTTTCTCTTCTGTCTGCCCCGGCCCATGCCCAATCGAACGGCGCGGCCCTGTTCCACTCCAACTGCCAGGTCTGCCACGGAGCCGACGGCACCGGCAACACGCAAATCGGCCACGCCTTGAAAGTGGCCAACCTGCACAGCGCCGCCGTCGTCAAGTTGAGCAACGCCGAAATCGCCAACACCATCCGCAACGGCAAAAGCCCCATGCCGGCCTTCGGCTCCAAACTCTCTTCGCCCCAAATAAACGCCCTGGTCGCCTACGTCCGCACCCTGCAAAAGAAATAACGATTCGCACAACGCCTCACTCTCCAACTTTCCAGAACAAAAGCCATCCCATTCAAGCCGTCCTTTGGCTTGAGTGGGGTGGCTTGGCTGCCGTAGCCTGGCGCGTGGTCCAGGTCTGAGGGATAACGAATCCGGGTGGCGCAGGTCTCGCTTCTGGGCACAAATATACTTCGCTCATCAACGGTAAATTACACAACTGGGTTCCAGTTGGATTTTTGGCTTTCGTATTCATTCTTTTCATCTGGCATCCAGTTGGTGCTGCCGTCAGGAAAGACATTCACCAAGAGTTCAGAGAACCACAGACGTCTTGCCGGAGTATCAAAGATGCTTCCGTAGCGGATATAGCCGTAAACGATGAAGGGCTTGGTTTGGTCGATGATCGCCGTAGCGTCCTCGGGCGAAATCACCAGATCCGGCCACAGATCACGCGCGTCGAGCGTGTAGGTCAGATTGGGCTCGATCACGGTCTTCTGGAACAAGTGGCCCTGTCCAATTCCGGTGTCGAGAGGGAAGTCGAAAGCAAAATTCAGGTTCCAGTCGAGCAGGAACGCCGGGGTATTGCCGTAATTTTTGACCGTCACTTTAACTCGCGGCGACTGCAAGTTGGCGGGATCGCTACAATCGGCACCAAAATCGAACTCCTGAACCTTCAACGTCGGAATGGCTGCACCCATCGCAACTTGGGCCGAAATGTGAGCAGCTTCCGCGCTCTTTTGGGCTGCTGCGACGGAATCAGTGAGAATTTGGGTCTGATTGCTCATGTGTCCAGCTTGGCTGTGAATGTCGCCACGAGTCTGACGCAGCAAGATGGCCTGCCAGATCATGCTTCCAACTTGAAGGAAGCCGACAAATACCAACCCACCTGTCAGCCAAGCGAGGCGGTTTTGTATCTTGAGATTCTCTCGGCGTTGCTGGCAGGCCTCATCGCAAGTTGGGGCGGTTGGCTTTGGGCTGGAGGTAAAAGACTTCTGGGAGTTTCGGTTGCAGGTTTGGCCGTTTGGCTGTTCTTGTCCTTCGCCACTGCCGCCACTTTTGGTGATCCCTGCTTTTGGCGCGTGGGATGGCGGCTTCTGGCTGGAACCAACCCCTACCAATACGAGCAAACCGAATGTCGTAAACCATTTCCGCATGATGGCAAAACTGTATCACTCATGGTGATGGGGGTGCGGAATGACTAGCGCCCGCGAGATTTTCGCACATTGGGAGGTTGACCGCTATAAACTTCACTCCTGGTGAGGTATGGAGAGATTTTCAGCGCATACTTTCCAGCAGCTTGTGACGGGGCTTGTCTTCCTGATAAGCCAGATTGAGAATTTGGCGGGTGCCCAGGTCTCGCTTCTGAGACCTGCGCCACCCGCCATGGAATGCACTTGCGCATTGCTTGCAGAGTTGGGGAGTATCGGAGATAGCGGAAGTTTCCGAACTGGTGGTGCGGAAAGCGCTCGCTGACTCTTTCCAGCGACTTCATTTGTCCTGGAGTATTATGGCCTCTCCGAGAAAACTCGGTCAGGGATCCTTCTCGCTCGTTGAGGTATCCATGGATTCGAAAGTCAAGGCTCGTTCTGGTTTAAGCATCTTCTTTTTGGTGTTGATTGCAGGGTCGGCCTATTTCGAGCACAGGATTCTGGTGCTCGGTGGGTCGATCCAGCATCATCTTGGCCTCATTGCCGGGCTTGTATGGTGGGTGACCCTTGCATCGATTGTGGCGAGGCTGGCTCTTCGTGAGGGGATCCGCGATGTCTCCTTCCGCTGGGGCGGCGTGGCTGGCACACGCGCCATCGCAGTCGCTGCCGCAATGCCTCTCTTCGTAGGATTCGCAGCCTATGGAATTGCCTGGAGCACAGGCCTGGCGAGTTTCCAATCTCCCCTACTTCCGAGCGCTGTTCTGGGGATGCATTTTGCACCTGCTCAGGGCCGGTTTGTGAGATTCTTCCAGACTCTCGGAGTGATGTTGCTGTTCGGCGCGCTGCAGGATTTCAAGTACGCTGCGGGTGAGGAGATTGGCTGGCGCGGTTACATGCTCACGCGCCTAATTGACTCCAAAATCCCCGCCCCCATCCTGATCAGCGGATTGGTGTGGGGCCTCTGGCACGCACCGTTGATCGTCAGCGGCCAGTATGCTTCAGGACCGCACCCATTCCTGTCGGTCTGCCTCTTTCTTGTCGGCATCGTGGCAGCGGGTTATGTCTTCGCATGGCTTCGGCTTTCCTCGGGAAGCATTTGGCCCTGTATCTGGGGGCACGGAGCATGGAACGCCATCATCCAGGGCGCGTTTGACAGGTCGACCGCCGGCCCCAGCCTTTGGGTGGGGGAATCCGGCGTGCTCACGGCAGGCATGCTCGTCCTGTTTGCGGTTGTGCTTTACAAACTGTGGCCATTAGAGCATTTCTCCTGAAGCTGTATAGCGTGGAAAAGAAACTCCACGCGGCCTTTCCTTCAAGAAAGGCTGCACGAAACGACCTTCGCCACTCTACAGCATCAGGAGTAATGCTCTAACACAGCCGGGTGCCCCATCCCAGTCGTGTCCTTCGGCGAAGGGTGGGATGGAGAACTTCCCGATGCTGGGTGTACCAAACCAATTTACTTGTTCACCGCACTCCCAGCGCCGTAGATCAGAAACGGCGCATCCTCGGCATAATTGTGCTCCACGCCCGGGCCCTTCAGCGTGAACCACACATCATATTCGCCGTTGGTCAGCTTCAGCTTTGGATCGCCCAACTCCAGCGCTGTCGTCGCGATGAGACTTCCATCCTGCGCGGTGAGCCACGCAACCGGTACTTCCTCCAGCTTCGCCCCCTTCTGGTCGACAAGCACGAAGCTTCCTTTCCAGTCTTTCGACGGACGATGCGCCAGCTTGCCGATGGGCGTCACGCGAACCAGGGTCCACAGAATGTCCTCAGGAGAAAATGAATGGCTTGGTTCCAGCTGGATCGTGCAATTGCCGGCGCGCAGATAATTCGTCGTCGACGCACGCTTCACGCCCGGCGCCGATGCGGGCATTGGAGGAGAAAATTCGCATCCACTTCCGGTCACAAGCGAACTGATCCGAACCGTTTCCTTGGGAGCGGTAGGCGCGACCATCAGATCTCTGCTCAATCCTTCCGCAGTTTTTCCTGCTGCATACGCAGCCGCCATACGCAGCCGATATTCGCCGGGAGTGACATCGGTGGCCACATTCCAGACAGCTTCAGGAGCTTTCCAGTGCATGCGGCCGAGGAGTGTTCCCATCATCGCTCCGGTGTTTATCTGTTTGAGCTGCATGGCCACTTCAATCTGCGACGGAGGTGGAGTGGCTGCGTCCCACATGGCTCCTATGCCGATGATTTGGGTTCCGCTGCGGCCATCACGATGCGGAAAATATTCCACCTGCGTACTCAGTTGCAGTGGCGCGGCGGCATTCGACTCGCCCGATTCCAGTGCCTTCCGCAGCGCGTTCGAGCCCAAAGACAGTTCCTGGAGTTGTGGCAGACTCGGTGCCATGTAATACGTGGGAGCGTTCACAATCACATTTCGCTGTCGCGGCGTGACCGACACCACATGGGGTTGTCCGTCGATCTGCTTCGGGTCCAGATGCAGGTCAATATCGTACGCGGCCTTTCCATCCCGTTGAATCTCGCTGAGAGTATCGTAGGCTAAATTGGAGATCCAGCCTTCCAGATGATTGTCTCTGCTCAGCAGCATCCATGGGCCGAA
>JAJYSL010000361.1 GCA_021793595.1 Acidobacteriota bacterium | reverse complement strand
TGCATACTGAGACTCGTGCCCTCGTACAAAGAGTCGCAGGGCTCGGTTCGCAGCACGCCATCATGCACAACGAATTTCTTTCGCTCGCCCGTGGCGCGTGTACTCCATAGCGACACACCGGCGTACGCGCCGTCGCGCCGGACGATGTAGTAAATCATGTCCAGATAGCGCAGCTTGACCATGTCGTTGTTGTAGTTGCGCGCAATCCTGCGCAGCGCTTCCATGCCAGCTTCTTTTGGGGTAGCGCCTTGGCGCATCTGGTCCACGATCGTATGCGCGCCGACGACCTTGATGTTTTCTTCTCCATTTCCTGTTGCGCCCGCCGAACCCACATCCTGGTCGGTGTAGCAACCGGCACCTATGATCGGCGAGTCGCCCACCCGTCCCGCAATCTTCCAGGCCGATCCGGAGGTCGTGGTCGCTCCCGACATTTCACCCTTCGTGTTTAAGGCAGAGACGTGAATCGTGCCCGTCGTGGGCCACAGGATCTGCAGCACCGCCTCTCGTCGCAAGTCCGGACGAATGCCCATCCGGTCCGCCATTTCAGACAAGCGCCGCATTGCGTCCTTCACCATGGGCAGGTGCTCCGGTCGCGGATGCCGCGGCATCATCATGGCCTTAGGAATGCTCGCGCGAGGCGCGCCGACAGGCGGCTTCCAGTCGGGACTATCAATTCCTGGCCCCCACCAGCCGCTGCTATGCTCTTTCCACAGCAGCCAGATTTTTCGCGCGTCGTCGGTCAACAAATTCTCGTGCCGGAAGCCTTCGTCCACGGCGAATTTCTCGGCCCCGCTCCCCACAATCATCACGTGACCGGTCCGCCGCATCACGGTTTCCGCCAACAGGGCGGCATGGCGAATGTTCTGGACAGCGGCGACTGCGCCAGCGCGCCGCGTCGGGCCATGCATGACGCAGGCGTCCAGTTCCACGACGCCATCTTCATTCGGAAGGCCACCCAGTCCCACAGTGTGGTCGTCGGGATCATCCTCACGCCCCTGACAGATGTGCAGCGCCGCCTCCAGCGTGTCTCCGCCGCGTTCAAGCAGGGCATACGCTTCGACCACCGTATTGTCCCCGGTCTCGCGGGTCACGATCACGGGCTTTTTGGGCGGCTGATATTGTGACGGGATGTCTTCGCGACCTTTTGCGTCCGCAGTTTCGGCAGCTACCGCCCCAACCGTCCCGGCAGCCATCATTGCGGTACGCGACAAAAAATCCCGACGAGTTGTCGACATAATGTTCACTCCCAGTTTTGCAGATCAATGTATCAGAACATCAGCATTCAATCCGCACGCGACGGACCAATCTACCACCGCGAACATCGACCCGCCACACGATTTCAAGGGTGTCAGCCCACATTCTCATGGCGAATCGCCTCATTGGGATTGGGAAAAACGATAGAATCAGGTCGCTGTCCTGTCGAGATGCGGATCGGTTGCCTGCTAACCTGACGCAAGCAACCGGCGTCAGGAACAAGCCTGCTTCCGCGACGGTTTCACAGGAAAGTGAAGAATTCTACTCAGCCTTACTCAAGGGGGTTTTCGATGCGAACTCTTTTTATTCTGCTTTGCGTTGCTCTGGGTACGCCGCTCCTGCAGGCGCAACCATGAAATGGAGTCGAATCGTCGCACACCTCAACCGCGGCGCATTTTCTGCCCGCAAAATGTGAGCGCGCCCTTAGAATTTGATTGAGCATCTGGTTATTCATCCGAACGCACGTCCAACCTTGCTACTGGAGAATGCACCTTGAAACGAATGATCCTGCCCTCTTCTCTCGTCATGATTCTCGCATGCGCATTTTGTTTTCCGATGCACCTTACAGCACAAGCTCAGACGACACTCCCGATCATGCCGTTGCCATCGCATGTAGTCGAGGGTCAAGGTCAATTTCTCATTGACGGAAATTTCGGTATTGATTTGCAGGGCTACACCGAGCCGCGATTGCAACGAGCGAAGCAGCGGTTTCTGGTGACGCTGTCACGAGAAACAGGCATCCCCCTCTGGCGACAAGCTCAATTCAACCAGCCCAATTTCGTCATCAAAACTGGAGCCGCCAGCGATCCCGTCCAGCAAGTGGGTGAGGACGAGTCCTATCACCTTGAGATTTCCGCCAATCATGTTCAGCTGACAGCGGCCAATCCGCTAGGCATTATGCACGGGCTTCAGACGTTTCTCCAACTGGTACGTACTACGCCTCAAGGGTTCAGCGTTCCCGTCG
Organism: Acidobacteriota bacterium; assembly: GCA_021793595.1. The sequence continues at coordinate 2,529 of JAJYSL010000361.1, read as the reverse complement.
TCGCCATCGACGATCAGCCGCGATTTCCCTGGCGCGGACTCATGATCGACGTCAGCCGCCACTTTATTCCAGTTCCGGTGATTGAGCGGGACCTTGATGGCATGGAGGCAGTCAAGCTGAATGTCTTCCACTGGCACTTATCCGATGACCAGGGTTTCCGCGTCGAAAGCAAAAAGCTTCCTTTGTTGCAGAAAGATGGTTCGGATGGCCTGTACTATACGCAGGATCAGATTCGGGATGTCGTCGAATACGCGCGTGACCGCGGCATCCGCGTCGTTCCTGAATTCGATATGCCCTGCCACACCACTTCCTGGTTCGTCGGCTATCCGGAATTGGCGAGTGGAAAAGCGCCGTATCAGATTGCGCGCCGCTATGGCGTGCTGAATGCCGCAATGAATCCGACGAAGGATTCTACCTACAAATTTCTCAATACGTTTATCGGTGAGATGGCAGATCTTTTCCCCGATCCGTATTTTCATATCGGTGGCGATGAGTGCAATGGTAAAGAGTGGAATGCCAATCCGGAGATCCAGGCGTTCATGCACAGGCACGGCATGGCGAACAACGCAGCCCTGCAGGCCTATTTCACCGCCAAGGTGCAAAAGATCGTAGCTTCTCACCACAAGATCATGGAAGGCTGGGACGAAGTTCTGCAGCCTGAAACGCCAAAAGATGTGGTCATTCAATCGTGGCGCGGATTGGCCTCTTTGGCACAAGCGGCACGCCAAGGGAACCGCGGGATGCTTTCAACTCCGTACTACCTGAATCTCGATCATCCAACGTCTGACTATTATCTCGCTGATCCCTTGGGGGACCAGGCAGCTTCCTTGAATGCCGAACAGAAGGCGCGCATCCTGGGCGGCGAGGCCTGTATGTGGAGCGAATATGTCGATGCGGAGACCATCAACAGCCAGATTTGGCCCTATTTGGCGGCCATCGCGGAGAGATTCTGGTCTCCTCAAAATGTGCGGGATGTCGATTCCATGTATCAAAGGCTGGCAATTGTCTCGTGGAAACTGGAGTATTACGGACTCGATTCCCACGCTGACGTGAATGTCATGTTGCAGCGTATGAGCGGCGATCCGAACCCTGTTCCATTGAAGGTCTTCGCTGCAGTCATGCAGCCGCCGGCCGGATACAAGCGATATGATCTCGAAGGCGGTCCGAACTACACAACCTTCACGCCGCTGAACCGCCTGGTCGATGCTGCCTCTCCGGAGAGCGAAACAGCGCGTCAATTCGATGGTCTGGCAAAGGCCATCGCTTCAGGAAAGGCGACTCCGGAGCAATGGCGGCGAGCCCGGGAATGGCTGACGCTGTGGCGGAACAACGATGCCCGATTGCAGCCTCTGCTGGCGCAATCGCAAGTCACTCAAGAGCTGATTCCGCTCTCGCGCGGCTTGAACCAGGTCGCCGTGATCGGACTGCAGGCGCTTGACGATCTCGAAAATAATCGCGCGATAGACGCGAACACTAGATCGCAGGATCTAGCCGTGCTCAAGACGGCAGCGCAGCCGCAGGCGGTTTTGGTCGACATGGTGGCGCAATCGGTCGAATTGCTGGTGCAGGCAACGAAGACGCAGTAGCTATCTTCGTGCTTGTTGCGCGATTCGTGACCATTGCAACCTTGGCTTTAAGGAGAAGAACGCATGCAGCGACGAGATTTCTGCAAGCTGATTGCCGCAACAGCGGCGTCCGCGGCTGTACCTTCGAGGGCGCAAACCGCGGATGACTCTCAGCCGTCACTGCCCGCCGGATTCGACAAATACACCGAAGACTACGCCAAGTTTTGTGCCACGCCCGCGGATCAGCGAGTGTTCTATGCCTATGAAGGCGGCAATATCATTCAGGAAAAACTGGATGAAAAAGCGTGGACGCCGACCGCCTGGGGCTCACCGCCGAGGCTGCCCATACCCGGGGGATCATGGGATGGAGTTCCCATGAATTCTCCCATTGCCGGCCTCGCGGGCGACGGACCGTACAAGCCCACCTGGGATTCTCTGCTGCAGTATGACGCACCGGAATGGTATCGCGACGCCAAGTTCGGAATCTGGGCGCATTGGAGTCCGCAGTGCGTCCCAGAGGCCGGCGATTGGTATGCGCGCGATATGTATCGCGAAGGCTCAGGGGACTACAAATATCAACTGCACCATTATGGCCATCCTTCCAAATTTGGATATAAGGATCTGTGCCCGCAATGGACGCTGCTGAACTGGGAACCGGATGCGCTGATTGAACGCTACAAGAAAGCGGGCGCAAAGTTCTTTGTCGCGCTGGCCAATCACCACGACAGTTTCGATACCTGGGACTCGAAGCATCAACCGTGGAACGCTACCAGGATCGGACCGCACCGTGACGTGATTGCCACCTGGGCAGCAGCCGCGCGCAAGCAAGGGCTTCGTCTCGGCGTGACGGTGCACCAGGCTCGCAACTGGTGGTGGTTCCAACCGTCGCACGGGGCCGATGCGGCCGGCCCATTCGCGGGAGTTTCCTACGATGGAGATCTGGTGACGGCGCACGGGAAAGATC
>JAJYSL010000360.1 GCA_021793595.1 Acidobacteriota bacterium | reverse complement strand
AATCTGAAACTAGGCGGTCTGAATCCTCCTCACGGAATTATCCTGGATAAGAATGGCGATGTGTTCGTCGGCAGCTATTACGGGCCTGCCCAGAAATTTACCGCGGACGGAGAATTCCTGAAAGCATTCGCCTATGCTGATCCGCCTGATGGTCCAGTATATTTCCACTCGATAGGTGGAGACCGCTGGGGCAATATTTATCTTCCCGTAAGAGCCTGGAAACTCAATCCGGATTCTTACAGCATCGCGAAATATAACAATAATGGAGACTTCGTAACGACGCTGCGGTTGACCGCCGGTGCGAATCAGCACGTGAAGTGGGTTGCCGTTGCGACGGATGGCACCGTCTATGCCCTGTACACTACGCCCACATCGGGTGTCCAGGTTTTCAAGGAGCAATAGCTACCGAGAGCCGTCCCCCCACGGCCCCCGTACCATGTCCGCCACTTTCGCAACACCCGCATCACGTATGCCATACCATTCCCATGGCGGAGGCGCGAAAAACATCCATAGACAATCGGCATCATAGATCAGCTTGTATCGTTCCGTGCGCACGCCGCGATGCGATCGCACGGAGTCATAGAGCATATCTGTGCTTCCGACTTTGTTTTTCGCATTGGCAAAGGCGCGCGGTTTTCCCGTATACCCTCATTTAGGTTTCGAGGCATGAGACTGCCGTCACCTTTGCAGGAGCGGCATGGACGACTTCGACACGCAGAGTTTTCACTTCCCAGGGCCGCAGCGGGACATCACTGTTCAAACGCAGGAGGGAAGATTTAAGGTGCGCGGTGGTATGCTGCCCGGTCCGCTCCTGCAATCGAACGATCATTGCTGTTGAGGAATCTTCCGCCTGTTTGATGGCGAGCACGGACACGGAATCTGGAGCAATTTCCAGAAAAGAATCCTCCCAGGCTCTCGTCCCGCGATGTCGCGAATCCATGACGTATTCAGCCGGCGATTGCAGTTCGTCGGCCAGCCGGTCGAGGTTCTGATCTGTATATTTTCCGGGCCTTCCCACCAGCCAGAAGGTGCGCTCCTGGCGTCCCTGGTCTTGCCAGGCGTCCAGGCTATCCGGCTGCACTGGGCTCGGGTTATGCCGCGCGTACGGAGCCGACCGTATCAGAACCGTACGCAACAGCCCATTGAGGCAATCGTAGCTGTAGGTGGAGTCGTTCATCAGCGCTACTGTATAGGGCTTGCCCTGGCGCGTGCCTTGCACCGCGACCCAGTCGTGATACGTTTGCTCATCCCCGTCGGGGGGCCATTCCGCAACCGCCCCGGGCACCATGGCAAACACCCTCGGCTCGTTCAACGCCGTGGGAATCTCCAATTTGAGGATTTGTTCATGCTGGCGCCATTGGATTACGAAATGCAATTGGACGATATCCAGTTGTGGGTAGGTAATGACATCGACGGAGATGTCTGACTGCTGCCAACGCAGCCGTTGATGTGTGACTCGCATGACCGGTCCGTCTTCCAACAGCGTTGAAGAGACGAACGTGGGACGGCCAATCTCCTGGCGAAAGCTTTCCACTCCATGCGCCCACGTATCACTGGGATCGGAAATCGCAACCAGACCGATCGGCGAGGCTAGCAACTCTGTATCATCGGTGGCCTTGAGCGAGGAGATTCCAAACGCATTGTTCCGAACCGTAACCGCGGAACTATACGTTGGGGCAGGCGGCGGCGCATCGAACTCCTCCGACAGGACGCGATAGCCAAACGGAGGAAGATCGACCCATGCCGACAGTTGCTTGGCCCGCAGTTGGACAGGAACTTTTGTCCCGTCCTGCGCCTGGAGATAGGTGATGGTAGAAGCTCGATGATCGAAGATGTACTGCAGCAGAGCCTTGCGTCGCCAGGGCATGGGATTGAAGGCGAAGACAATTCCGGCTTCGGCCTGCCGCGTATCCACCTGCTTTGCCATCGCTTCCAGCGACTCCACCTTGGTTGCCGTGGCTGTCTGGCAAGCCAATCCCTGCCCGTCTCGCGCATCCTCGTAATCGGAGTACAAGGCAGTCCCGGCCATCATGTCGTGAAACTGGTTGAACAGAATGTTCCACCACGCATCCTCAAACTGAGACCCGGGATAACTGCGCTTCAGGGCCACGCTGTTCAGCCATGCCAGACTCTCCGCCTCCACCGTGGATCGTTCGGCTCGCCGATTCTGATACTTCACCTCGGAACAGGCCGAATAGCATCCGCGCGCCGTGTGTTGCAGCCCTCCACGGAAGACGGGCAGGTTGGCCATCGCGGGCGACGCCTCCACCGCCTGAAAAAACTGCTGTGTGGTACTCCAGCGAAGCTCCGGCATGCTGGCATCGCCCTGCAGTCGCAATACTTCCTGAATCTGCGCCTTGGTGACTGCGCCGCCGTGGTCTCCCACACCCAGAAAAAAAGCTCCATCGGAAAATCCCGGAGCAAAGCTGGTCTCGGCCACTTTCGGAATGCGCGTCCCGGGGTTGTCGTAGGAATCCAGAATTCGCAGCGTCAGCACGCGAGATCCATCCGGCCCTTCCCACCAGAACAGTAGCGGCAAATCCGGATTGTTCTGCTTTTCCGGCTGCGGGCGCATGTACACGTAATAGTCGTAACCGGACTGCTTCAGCAGCGTCGGCAGTCCCGCCGCGTGCCCAAACGAATCCGGATTGAAACCGATCTTGACATCCACGCCCAGCGCCTGGCGGCAGTATCTCCTTCCATACAGAGAATGACGGACGAAACTCTCTGTGGATGGAAGGTTGCAGTCCGGTTCCACCGGCCAGCCTCCCACCACTTCCCATCGCCCTTCGCGAATGCGCTGCTGGATTTCCGCAAACATTTCCGGATCGGCGTTCTGTATCCACTTGTAATGGATAGACGAGGAGTGGCTGTAGTAGAAGCCCGGCGTTTCCTTCATCCGGTCCAGAGCGCTGCGCGCCGTCGACAGCACCAGGTTCGACCCGTCCCGCCATGGCCACAGCCACATCGCATCAATATGCGAATATCCGATGATATGGAGTACGCGTCGGGATGCGCCTGCCTGGGTCCCGCTTTGCCCAAATACATCTCTGGTCGCCAGCGCTCCGACCGCTGTGGCCCCGCCTACGAGGAACTCTCTCCTCGTCACTCCATCTGTATCCATCTCTGTCGTCCCTTTCCCGAGCCCAAGGCTTGCGCGGCTCTGCCCAGTTCAGACTTCAGCTGCATCGGAAGCGCCTGTATCCCCGATTTCACTGCGCAGTTCAGCCATACGCTTCCAGAGGTGCGCTTGCACGGATGCATAGCTGGGATTGTTATACAGGTTATTTCGTTCCCCAGGATCGGACTGCAAATCGTAAAGCTCATATTCCTTGGTCTGCGCGTAGGAATCCAGTGGATAGTAGTAGATCAACTTGTATCGTTCCGTGCGCACTCCGCGATGCGGTCGCACGTTCTCTGCTCCCGGATAATCGTAATATTCGTAGAGCCAGTCTTTACGCCAGTCCGTAGATTCTCCGTTGGCCAGCGGCACCAGGCTGCGTCCCTGCATAGCTTGCGGCACTTTCACTCCCGCCAGATCGAGCAATGTGGGAGCCAGATCCAGGTTGAGCGCCATTTCTTCCCTCACCGTTCCCGCCTGAATCCGTTTCGGATATCGCACCATTATAGGAATGCGCGAAGACGGCTCATGCATGAATCGCTTATCGAACGAACGCCACTCACCGAGGAAATATCCGTGATCAGAACTATGGACAATGGCGGTGTCGTCCAATTGCCCCGACTTCTCCAGCCAATCGAGGACGCGTCCGATATTTTGGTCCACCCCGACAAAACCGGCATAGTAATTCTTGGCAAGTTCCTCATTCGAGCGCACGGAGTCATAGAGCATATCCGTACTTCCAACTTTATTCTTCGCATCGGCAAAGGCGCGCGGTTTTCCCAGATATCCTTGCAGGTCGTCGTCGAAAGTAACCGGTTTCGGGATGGGAACGCCATTGTAGAGATCGAGCAGGCGGCGAGGCCGGAAGAACGGACCGTGCGGCGACTGGTGCCACAGCAACAGACAGAATGGCTTGTCCCGTTTTTCTTTGAGCCATGCTAATGCGCGATCGGTGGCAAGGTCATCCGCATATTCGTCATACGTGATTTCCTTTCCCATCTCGCCTTTGCGTCCCTCAAAAAACTTGGGATGGTCATAGTCGGTGTTGCCTGCATTGAAGGCGAAATAGTAGTCCCAGTAGCGCTCCTTGACGCCGTTTTTAACATGCGCCTTGCCGACCATTGCAACCTCATATCCTGCCTCGTGCAGCAGATCCGTAAACAGGGGAATATCAGGCGGAAGCGGCGCGTCGTGAGTGGTGTTATCCAGTGCACCGGTCGAATAGGAATTCATTCCTGTCAGAGCCACCGCTCTGGAAGGAGCGCAAAGTGCGTTGGTGCAGAATGCATTCTTGAACCACACCCCTTCGCGTCCAATGCGGTCCATATTGGGCGTTTTCAGAATCGTGTGACCGGCTAGACTGAGCGCATCCGAACGCTGCGCTTCGGTGTAGAAGAAAACCAGATTGGGCTTCTTCCCTGTCGATTGTGCATTTGCCGTGGGGAGAATGGACGACGCAAGAACCGCGCCCACGGTGGCGGCTCCTGCTTGGATGAATTCCCGTCTGGTAGTGGCTTCGCCTGCTCCTGTGTTGCCCATGCGGTATCTTCTCCTCTCTGGGATTTCCGCATTAGCTGTGTAAATCAAAAATATGAGATGTTGCGGCTGCCGGCAAATGCAGTGCGGGTTGCATCCA
>JAJYSL010000359.1 GCA_021793595.1 Acidobacteriota bacterium | reverse complement strand
TTCGCGTCAGCCAGGCTCCCGTGCGAGAAGCATTGCGGAAACTGGAAGCCATTGGAGTGGTGAAATCGGAGTCGTATCGCGGCGCTCGCGTGCGCGAACTGTCACCCACCGAACTGCGCGATGCTTATCAGCTACGCGGCATTCTGGAACAGGCCGCCACGGAATTTATCGCCGATTTTCCCGAGGAACGGGTGCAATACCTCGAACAGGAATACTCTTCGATGAGAACCGCGGTGCGGGAGGGCGATCTGCAGGCGATGGCCAGCCACAATCGTAACTTCCATCGTTGCATTATGGAGTGCTGTCGGAATCAGGAGATTTTCCGCGCCTGGAAATCTCTCGGCGTCTGCATGCGCGCCCGATTGAACGTACAGCGTCGTGTCGATGAGTTGCCCATCGCCGTCCTCTCGCACCAGCCGATCATCGACGCTTTCCGCGCTAAAGATTTCCGCCACGCCGGGCAGCTCTTGCGCGAACACTCTTTCGGCTTTGTCGCGGATTTGATCTAAGCGGATGATTTGGGTCGTCGTTCCATACTTGCTTTCCTTTGTTATCAAAATGAAGAATGGCACTTGGAAGGATTCCATTGGAACCCGGATTTTCCCGTGCCGCTGCTACTCTTGAAGATATGGCTGACTTTCAATCCATCGCGGAAATGATGCAGAGTTGCGCCGACCGGGCCGTGAAGATCGCGCATGAACGTTTCGGCTTCGATCTTGACTACTCCGAAGACAGCATCGAATCCCTGGAGACGATTCTGTCCTGCGTCAGCAGCAACCTGAATTTGTATGAAAACGAACAGGTGGAAGAGCAGGTGAAATTATGGGGTGGTTACCTGGGCGAGGTGGTGCGCCGGTACTGGAATGGCGGTTGGGAGCTGATCCAGTACCCCGGCGGCGTCGCTGCCGTGCCTACGCTTGTAATCTCTGGATCGCAACTCTATCCCTTGATGAAGATTTATCGCCGCCTGACCATGGGTGACTCGGAAAATGTGTGGAGTTTTTATTGCCGAGTGCGGGGCCACCTCTCTACCGTGCATCCACTCGACGGCTCCCGGGACGCAGCGGAAGGTCAGTAGCAACGGCCGGGAAACCGGGGCGCCTTGCTCCGCCCTGCTTTTTCGATGCACAAGGAAAATACAGATAGTTTCCATCATGGAAACCAGGTTACCCTCCGCGACCGCATACGGCTCGCGAGTGTGCGACAATACCAATGAATAGGTTTGGCAGGCAGGTCAGTTTGCCTGCGGGAGAAAATATTGTATGGGTGACTTATTACAGCCCTGGCATTTGGTAGTGATTCTGGTCGTAGCCCTTCTGATCTTTGGACCGAGTAAGCTTCCCGGTTTGGGCAAAGGCTTGGGAGAAGGAATCAAAGGGTTTAAGGAAGGCATCAAGGGCATCGGCTCCGATGATGAGGCCAAGCCCGAGCCAACCAAGACGGCGCCGACCACTCCGGAAATCAAGTAGCTTTTCGGCCAGTTGTCCCAGGTTGAAGATGCTTCCGGCTGGGACAATCCAGTCCTTGGGGCATTCAGTCTCAGGGGCCATTCGCTTCCCGGCTAATTCCATCGAGCACGAATCCAATCGGCCTTTGTCATGTGCCGCTTCGCGTTCGCTTCAGAATGGCACCGTACCCGTACCCACACCCACCGGTATAAAAGCCGAAGGTTTCCATCGCGATAAGCAGCATACTATGGGGGCTGCTTGATGTCTTTTCCCGTAAACGACACTTGCGGGAATGCGACTCGAGGCACGCAAAGCGTGCTCAGGAGATCAACGCTACCGCAATCAGCGCAGCCGTCATCCCTATCGCCTGGCGCGGAGTCGTGCGTTCTTTGAGCAGCCAGATCGCCAGCAAAATCGTGGAAGCAGGGTAGAGCGATGCCAGCACGGCGGCTACATCCAGCCTGCCGGTGCGGGTAGCGGCGATAAAAAAGAAATTGCCGCCGGTGTCGCAAATGCTGGCCACGATCGCCAGAGCAACGCCAATTTTCCAAAATTCCGTGCCGCGCTTCTTCTTTGGGTCCGTGCTCGCAGCTTGCAGGTCGCCCCAGACTGGAGGGCCGCCCGGTTCCACGGTGAATCGTTTGCGACTGAAAAGCAGACCACCGCCCAGCGCCATTGTCAGGCTGGTGACGCGCGATGCGGCCAGCGGCCATAACAGCCCGCCAACGTTGGCCTGCCGCAGCGCGATAAAATACACCCCAAATCCCACCCCGGAAACGATCGCCAGCGCCAGTTTTTTCCTTCGGTCCCGGGTCGTTGCCTGTCCGATTTTTACGTCCGGTCCCGGCTGGCTGCTGATCAACCAGATGGCGCCCGCGGCCAACACAAAGCCGGCTGCCTGTCGGTGGCTGGGCGCGCTAATCATCGTCAGCGTAAACACAACCGGAAGTGCAGCTGTGAGCAGACCGGTAACAGCTGCCGTGATTCCCATGTCTCCCAGGGAAAGCGCATAATAAAACGTCAGCAGAGCGCTGCCGCCCGCAACCCCGGAAAACAGGCCCCACTCCAGAACATGTGCATTGGGAAAAGGATTGTGCAGCAGCCACGCCATCAGCACCAGCGCTACCAGGCTGCAACCGTGCGAGATGGCAAGCAGCCAGTACACCCGCAAATAGCGCGCTGCAATGCCTCCGCTGAAATCCGCCGCGCCCCAGATCGCGGCCGAGGTCAGCGCGAGAACGCTCGTGGTCGCGGCCGCCGTCATTGTGTCTATCGAATCGGGGTGGCGCTTGGGTAATAACCCTGCTTGGCAATCACTTGCACATTCGGCAGCAGCACCCGCACCTCAATCTTGCGGAAGCGGCTGTCGAGCGTGGAAATGTGGCTGTTATAACCCAGCGTATATTGGTTGCGTACCTGGCCCGCCACGCGTGCGAAGCTGGCTTCGATTGCGTTGCGGGAAATCTCCGCATCAAGAATCCCGCCGGTCGCGGTGGTATATTTCGGCAGCAAATTATCCGCCATTTCCCATGGAATGTGGAAGCGATCGAGGAATCCATACACAGGCAGCGCCGATTCGCCCACCAGCGTCCCATCTACCGCAATTTGATTCGTTAGCAGAAACCTCACAACTTCATTAAAAGATGCTGTGCTTCCCTGATTCTTACCGTCACTGATCACGTAGATCAGCTTGCGGCGACCCCGGCCACGTTGCGCCAAGTCCGTTGCCGCGCGAAGGATGGCATCGTTCAGCACATAGCTTTCCTTGGGAAGGAAGCCGACAGAGACGCCGTCGTGCATTGGGGTCAAGTTCGGATCCACCATCTGTCCGTTGATGCTCGGTCCCATCGCCATCGGACCGGTATTGGTCGGCACTTCCATGAACCGCCCCGGCGATTTCACTCGGTCCAGTGTAGCTGTCAAGCGTTGGCTCTGCGCCCCTGTAAATCCGGTGGCCTGGTTGACATGCGTGGCATAGGTGTACACCGCTACCTCGTCATACGGGGCGAATGCCCCCTGGAAGGCGCTCAGTGCTTCATTCACTTTCTTCATCGTGTCCGACGGCAGGTTCTGGTCGATCACAAAGGCGACCGAAAGTGGAAATGGATCCTCGGTAAAAAACGTAAGCCGCTGCTGGACGCCATTTTCATAAATCTGGAAATCGTGATAGGTCAGACCCGCGATCAGATTGCCGTGAGAGTCCTTCACCGTGACCGGCACCATAACAAAATTTACCCGTGTGCGCATGGTATAGGTGGCTGCTGCGGGTCCCTCGCCGGCAGGCGGAATCATCGGGGGTGGGCCGCTCGGCGGAGCGGTTTGGGTCGGTGTTGCCGCCGGTGCGGTGGATTGGTTCGCGGTCGATTGTCCTGCTGAGGAACTGGTCGGACCCGGCAAAGCTCCTTCTCCCGGCGTCACATCGTGCAACAGGTTCGGCAGCCTCAGCGAAGGGGACGGATTCGCAACTCTAGGCTCTTGCGTTGGTGTGGGCGTACCCGACGAGTGAGATGGCGTCTGCGTCGTGCTTGGCGCGTTCGGCACCTGTTGGCCATCCTGTGCACTGGCTCGTGGCCCTGCAATCCATAGAAGGCAAGCAAACAACAAAATCCCAAATTTCGCCGAACCCCTCCTAGGGATTCGGGCAAAGTCATTCCAACCAATCATGAAATATCCTGGCCGCATCGATTCCGCATCTCGTCTAGATTTCTGTTCTGACTCTCTTCCGTTCTTGTTCTTTTCATTGTACGGTGGGAAGCAGAAAGTGCCCAGCAAGTTGTCAATGCAGTGCGAAACTGTGTTTTTTGCAATCCCGAACCCCTTGCAGAGCGGCGGTTTACAGGACCCTGGATCGGACAGTTGTCTTTTGTTCCTTTTCCTACCGCCAGATTGCGCCTCGCGGGAGGCGCAATCATGACCCGCAGGCCCCAATACCCGAGCTGGCATACCCGCTCCTCCAGGATTTTTCCGCCGTTTGCCTTGTTTGCAGCGCTCGGGTTCCTAGCCTCGGCCGCATCCTCCTTACCGGCGCAAGTGGCTCCGCAGCCCGACGCGCCACCAAGTCGGGCCATGCAGCATGCACCTCAGTCTCAGCCCAATTCGCAGCTCCAATCCGGCGCTCCGCCCCAACCCGGCCCGAACTATTCTGCGCCGCCAAGCGCCGCGAATCCGGTTGCGGCTCAACCCGCCAACGCCTCTACCGCAGGAATCCCCACCCTGCGGGTCAGCACCAACCTAGTCGACCTGTTTTTCCTGGTGCATGATAAGCACGGCAAGCTGATCCCCAACCTCACCCGCGCCGACTGTCAGGTG
>JAJYSL010000358.1 GCA_021793595.1 Acidobacteriota bacterium | reverse complement strand
TTCCACCGATGCTGCTGCCCATAATCTTCTCTGCCGCGTCTACCTTCAGGAAGAACGATGGCCCGACGCGGAACGCGAATGCGAGCAGGCCGTGCAGCTCGAACCCCAGAAAAGCGACTATCATCTGTGGCTCGGCCGCGCTTACGGCGGTGCCGCTGCGCACAGTCCCATCGGAAGCGCCTATTTTTTGGCGAGAAAGGTCCACGCCGAATTTGAGACTGCGATCCGGCTCGACCCGCACAATGTTTCCGCGTTGTCCGACCTCGGCGAATATCAGATCGATGTCCCGCGCCTCATGGGTGGCGGAGTGGACCACGCGGAAGACACTGCCCGGCAGCTCGCCCCCCTCAATCCCGCGCGATGCCACGCACTGCTGGCAAAAATTGCCGAGAAGAAATCCGATTTCTCCACTGCCGAACAGGAATGGAAGCTGGCGATTCAAAGCTCGTCTCACCCTGCCGACCCATGGATGGGTCTCGCGGCCCTCTACGCCAGGCAAAAAAACTTTGCCGCCATGCAACAGGCCATTGCCAACGGCGCCGCAACTCCAGACCCAGGTGACGCTTTGGTCGTAGGCGCAACTTTGCTGACAGACAACCGCCAAAACCCGCGGCAGGCCATCCAGCTTTTGCAGCGCTATCTCGCCTCTCCACGGCAGTCGGAAGATTCACCGGCCTTTCAGGTTCGTGTGCAGCTCGGCAAATTGCTGGCTTCTCAGGGCGATCAAGCCGCCGCACAAAGGCAATATGCGATGGCCCGTGCAATGGCCAGCAAGTATGCGCCCGCGTGGCAGGCGGTCAGCGGTTGAGGTGCGGCCGTTTTCTGCGCGCAGAAATGTCGTCAGATCGAGCAGTTCCACGGTAACTGTGTCCAGCGGGATTGGAACTCTAGAATCGCTCCGCTGCGGGCCGTTTAGAATCAGATGGGATGGATATCGTCCGTGCGGACGATTGAGTCAACAGGAGTCATAGCAACTTGAAACCAATCGTCACCGTGCTGGCAACGGGATTTTTCCTCGCGATGGTGGCCCACGCACAGCTGCCGAATGCGCCCCAGCCCAATGTGCCCACACTGACAGCAGTCTATTCCACTCCATCCCCAACCAATACAGCCTCTGCCATGCTGGCATGGAACGTGCCGCCTGACTCCGCCGCCCCTCCAGGCGCAACCAACTCGTCCAACGGCGTATCGCTCTACACCGTCGTCGACTTGGCGCTGCGCAACAGCAACAAGGTCCGCATTGCGGAAGCCGATCAGCAGCGTGCGCGAGGCGTGTGGATGGAAACTCGCGATGTCTACATCCCCAATTTTTCCGTCGGCTCGGGTCTCGGTTATTCCTACGGTTTCCCTCTCGGCAATCCCACCTTGTTCGATGTCACCTCCAACTTCCTCCTCTTTAGTTTTTCGCAGAAAGATTACATCCGCTCTGCTCAGGCAACCCTGAAAGCAAGCACGTACACGCTGAAAAATACGCGCCAGCAGGTTATTTTGGACGCAACCTTGAACTATATCGAGCTGAATAAAACGGTTAGCCAGATTGCGGCGCTGCAGCAAGCGCTCGCCGATAGCAACAACCTGGTCGGCGTGGTCGAAGACCGATTCCGCTCGGGGCTGGCCAGCAAGATGGACCTGATCCAGGCGAAGTTGACCCGTGCCCAGACGCAGCTCAATATCATCCACATGGAAGACCACGCTCAGGAACTGCGCCAGCATTTGTCTGGATTGACCGGCCTCGACACGTTCGAGATTTCTCCCATCGCATCTACGATTCCTCCGCTACCCAGTCTGGATTTTCAGTCCCTTCTGCAGGATGACGCCAAAGCTCCTTCCGTCCAGGCCGCGGTGGAAACTGCGTATTCCACCATGTACAACGCACGCGGAGATAAGAAAGCACAGAATCTACCCATCGTATACGGCGCTTTTCAATACAGCCGATTTTCCAGCTTCAATGGATATCAAAATTACTATCTGGCCTTCCAGGCGAACAACCTTGCCGTCGGCATCCAGGCGACGTGGCCCCTTTTCGATCGCACCAGACACGACAAGGCAGTGGAATCTGCGGCGATTGCCGAACACGACCGCCAGACGGCGGAACTAGCCAAAATCCAGAACGATGAAGGCAATCTGGCGCTCTGGCACAGCCTGCGCGAATTGGAAGCGCAGGAACAGGTTTCCGATTTGCAGCAGCAGCTTTCGCAACTCACACTGTCTTCGATGGTGACGCAGATGAACCAGGGCTCTGCCAGCGGAAGTCCCGTAACGCCGCAGCAAGCGGACCAATCTCGTATTGAGGAGCGAGCCCGCTATGTGGCCCTGCGAGACGCGCAATTCAATGTCACGAAGGTCAAACTCGATTTGCTCAATGCCATCGGAGGCCTGGAAGACTGGGCCAAACAAAGCGGTCAGCCGCAGCCTGCATCCGGCGCGGCGACTCCCGCCATCCCCTCCCATTGACATCAGAAAAATCATCTCGACCGAAATCTCACGGACGCCTCGTATCTCACAGAAAACAGGCCGCAGAGGAACCATCTCCGCCAGCGCTCGAAAAGCATCAGAATCGCGCCTCAGAGTGGTAAAATTAAGGTTGAATCTATGCCCTTAAAGACGATTTTTCTCAACCCGCCCTCCTTTGAAAACTTTGATGGTGGCGCCAGCTCCAGGTGGCCCGCTACTCGCGAGATCGAATCCTATTGGTACCCGGTATGGCTGGCGTATCCGGCCGGCATGCTGGAAGGCTCACGCCTTCTCGACGCGCCGCCGCATCACGTCTCCGCGGCCGAGACCATCGAGATCTGCAAGCAGTATGAGTTTCTAGTGCTGTTTACCAGCACTCCCGGTTGGCAGGGCGATCAAAAACTTGCCGAGGCCATCAAGGCGGCCAATCCATCCATTCGCATCGCCTTTGTCGGGCCTCCCGTCACTACCTCACCGGACCGGGCCCTCAATGAGTGTCCTGTGCTCGACTTCGTTTGCCGCCGCGAATTCGATTTCTCAGTCGTCGAGTTTGCCAACGGCAAACCGGTCGAGGAGATTCTCGGCATCAGCTATATCAGGAACGGCCAGGTCGTCCACAATCCCGATCGCCCCCAGGTGGAAGACCTGGATGCCATGCCGTGGGTTACCGACGTCTACGCGCGCAATATGGACGTGACAAAGTACAACGTCCCTTTCCTGCTGCATCCGTACGTGTCGCTCTACTCCACTCGCGGCTGCCCGGCGCAGTGCACCTTCTGCCTGTGGCCGCAAACCCTCAGCGGACATGCATGGCGCAAGCGCTCCACCGACGATGTCGCCGCGGAAATGGCCCATGCCAAGGAACTGTTTCCGCACGTCAAAGAGTATTTCTTCGACGACGACACCTTCAACATCCAAAAGGCGCGCACCATCGAGCTGTGCGAAAAATTGAAGCCGCTCAACCTTACCTGGTCCTGCACCTCCCGCGTCACCACGGATCGCGAAACCCTCAAGGCCATGCGCGAAGCTGGCTGCCGCCTTCTTATCGTCGGATTTGAATCCGGCGATCCGCAGATTCTGAAGAACATCAAGAAAGGCGCCACCGTCGAACGCGCTCGCGACTTTACCCGCGATTGCCACGACCTCGGCCTCACGATTCACGGCGATTTCATTCTTGGACTCCCTGGCGAAACCAAAGAATCGATCCGCAACACCATCAATTTCGCAAAATCGCTGGACGTGGAAACCATTCAGGTCTCCATTGCCCACGCCTACCCGGGTACAGAATTTTACGACTTTGCCAAGAGCAACGGGTTCATCATCAACAACGGCGCCATGGTGGATGAGGAAGGCCATCAACTGGCCCACGTCGAATACCCCGGGCTGCCGACCGAGTACGTCCTGGAAATGGTGCATCGCTTCTACGATGAGTATTATTTCCGCCCCAAGGCCGCCTGGCGCGTGGTCAGCAAGGCTATAGTCAACCGCGACCTGCCACGTTTGTACGTTGAGGCCAAGGCCTTTTTGAAGTTGCGCGCACAACGCAATCGGGTTGTTGCCAAAAGCAAGCGCGACAAAGCTGCTCTTGCGGAAACTCAACAAGTGGGAGCTTGAGACTCAGCCGTTCCAGTTGGATTTAGGAAAAAGCGCGGTCAGCCTCCGGCAAGCTGTCCGCGCTTTTTTATGGACTCTGCATCCAAGACAAATACACGACACATAGCGAGGAGTGTTCGCCATCGCATCCACGCAATCCACCATGACCTTTCGCCGCTACATGATCCTGGTCGCTGTAATGGTGAGCGGCGCGTTTGGCGATACATTTCTGGGTGCCGGCATGAAGCAGGTCGGGCCTGTTTCCGTGCACCATCTGTTCAGTCTCTTGATCGCGCTACGCAATCCCTGGGTCGCAAGTGGCATCCTGCTGCTGACGGTTTTTTTCGCCTCCTACTTAACCGCTCTCTCATGGGCTGACCTCACATTTGTCCTCCCCGCCACTTCGTTTGGTTACGTCATCATCGCGCTGTTGTCGAAATTCTGGCTGCACGAAACAATTTCCCTCTCGCGATGGGCTGGAATTCTCATGATTACGCTGGGTGTCGGCTTCGTCACCCAAGGTCCCTCCTACACCCATCGAGACCGTGAGGCTTCCGCCCAAAAAGTTCCAGTTCCCACCGGCGAGGACGAAGCCCTCGCCGAATCGAACAAGGAGGTGTCGGCATGAGTCATACCGCTGGACCCTCCGTCTGGCTGATGATTGCCATGATCGTAGCCATGGCAACTGCCGGCGTTGTGTTGGGCGCCGGGGCT
>JAJYSL010000357.1 GCA_021793595.1 Acidobacteriota bacterium | reverse complement strand
CGGGCTCGCTCCATGAAATGGCGTGTCTTCAGCCAACGGAGCCCCGGGCTTGGCTCGCCCATATACCTCACTTGAAGAGCAGACATGTACCACTGGATCATAGCCGTCGGCTTCCTTTTGCTGGCGAATGCATTCCAGCAGGTTGGCCGTGCCGATGATGTTGGTTTGGAGTGTCTCGATCGGAATATCAAACGAGGTCTTCGGGTACGACTGCGCGGCCAAGTGCGAAATGAACTCTGGCCGGACGGTCTTGAGCATGCGCGCAAGGGCCGAGTAGTCATTCAGGTCGGCGTAGTACAGGCTGATGCGGTCCTTGCGATTGATCCGGTCATTCAGATGGTAGAGGTTATCCATAGGCTCCTGCCATCGCATCATGCCGACCACGTCATATTGCGTGCTCTCGAGCACGAAATCAGCCAACTGCGAGCCTACCTGCCCGGTGATTCCGGTGATCAATATCTTCTTCGTCATAAAACCCTCTCAGCGTTGAAAGACGATGCAAACTCCAGGTGAGCCGCCTCACAAAGTGTGCGCAGCGGCCGTCCAAGCAGTCTGGCAAAAACCGGCGAGGTCATCGCAATGACGCGGGGCCGGTTTTTGAAGAAATCTGCGCCAGCCTCCGTCACCTTGAAGCGCAGGTCGTGGAGGTGAGTCTCGCGAAGGCATTCGGCAAACTCGACCCTGGAAAGAACCCGCGGGCCGCCGAAGTTGAGGACCTGCTCGGGAATGTCGTCCCAGTGCGCAGCCAGCACCATAGCGCCTTCGACTACATCGCCGCGATAGACGATGGCGCGGAAAAACGGATGGAACAGGTCGGCTTCCTCGTTACGCTCGGCGCACCCGGCCAGGTAGCGGCTGAACTTGTCTTCGCGAGAAAACACGTACGAAAGACGAATCGCCTTGAATGATGGGTTACCCGAGAACCGTTGCTCGACCTCGCGCTTCATTTCCGCGTATTCGCCGGCCGGATTGGATGCCGCTGTCTCGTCAAATTCGTCCTCGCGCTCACCATAGACGGTGTCGCTGGAAAAGAAGACCACGCGAGCGCCGCGATCCATAACGCTCTGAATGAAGCTCGACGTGCCGGTGACGTTCACCGCCCACGCCCGATTGTGCTCTCGGGCGCAGATGTCGGGCGCTGAAATTGCAGCAGTCAGCAGCACGACATCACCGGGACGGATCTTGCCGTAATCAAACTCAGAAGGCGCATCCAGGTGGAGCGGCAAAAGGCATCCTCCGCCCGAGGATGACGTGCCGATGGCGGTGCCCGCCTTGCTTGCACTCGCAAACAGAGCCCTACCTACGTAGCCATTGGCGCCCACTATGAACAAGGCTGAACGGTCGCCGCGCACCAGAGAGGGGCGCTGTTTCGCACTCAAGGCGCCCAACACTAGGTTCAGCCCTGGTTGGGCATGGTAGGAGGCTGTGGTGTTGCCAGCGGTGACTTCCACATCCGGCAGTAAGCGCGGATTACCCATCCAGTACGCGTGATAGGCGTGGGATAGACGCCCCGGCTTGTGCTGATTGTAGCACACTTCAGCCCCTTCCTGATGCCCAAACAAGGTTTTGATGGTGGCATCGATATCGAGAATCCAGGGTGTGTGACAGGCCGCTGCCACGCTTTTGAACAGATACTTGCGCATCCATTCCGTGCCTTCGGCTTCGGGTATTTTACCCAACGCCCGGCGCAGGGCGTCTTCGCTGACGATCTTGCTCATCCCCAGAATCTGCAGACTGACGCTGTCACTGCGTAATGCGGTGACGTGTGCGTAGCGTCGATGACCCGCCAGGATAGAGAGATTCCAGGTACCCAATACATCGCTTTTCTTCGGGGCGTTGGGGCTGTTGTAGATCAAGGGGCATTCTGCGACCCTGGCATCAAACAAACCGCTGACCTCCAGAAACTCAGCAAAGAACACCAACTGACCAAAGGGGGTGGCGGCCGATTCCGGATCCCAAGAAACCTGAATACAACCACCCAGCGTGTCCACGATCATGGACTTTACTGCCGCAGGAATGGCCTTTTGCGGCAGCTTTTCTTGATCGCCCATCGGGTGAGCCTCCATTACCGGGGAAAAACCAATCCTATCAAAGGAATCCTGCCAAATCAGCAGGGGTAAGTGCCGAATTTAGGTTGATTGAACCCATAGGCAGGAGTTGATTGCGGTTGTTGCCTGGGGGGGGCACAGGTTCAGAATAAAGCGAGAGGGTGTGAGGGCCGCGTTTAACCTGGATACCCAAATCTGCCAGTATTGTGGCCAATATACTCCACGCGGCCTTAGTCCCCCATACATTGTCTGCAAACGCCAGTCCATTTTGACTGATGTGGTTCCACAGCGCCTCGTCGTTGTAGATTTTTGCGATGGTTGTGGCAAAGGCTTCTGCCCCATCAGCTGATAGGATATTTTCACCATCGGTAAGTGACATACCCTCTGCCGCCAGCGAGGTAGCCACAACGGGCAAGCCAACCGCCATGGCAGTGCCGATTTTGCCTTTTATCCCTGCGCCGTAACGCAGTGGAGCAACCGAAACGCGCATCTTGTCAAGCAGGGGCGTGAGGTCTTCGATAAAACCTGTTACGATGACGTCTTCCGAGGCCAAGACTTGTATTTCCGTAGGTGTTTTACTACCCACCGCGTAAAAGCGAACCCCGGGAAGTAGCTTGCGTAACAACGGCATGACGTCTTTCACAAAATATTGAACTGCATCCACATTAGGTGTATGTTGATAGCCGCCAACAAATACAATGTCTTTGCGCTCGGCAAAGCCTTTCGTCGTCCCCTTCACGTCCATGATCAGCGGAAAGACATGCAGCTTCGCCTCTGGTAGTAAGGGATGCAGGATATCTAGCTCGGCGGTGCTGTGCACAATCGAAGCGTCCGCCGCCTGAATGGCGGTCAGTTCGCGCTGCCGCATTTCTTGCGCCGCCCTTTCCTTGGATTTGTCCTTCTGCAACACCGCTTCTCGCGCCATACGCAGAAAATGAAGATCAACCGTGTGGTACAAAACCTTCGCTCTGGCGCAATGTTTCCTGATTGCTTTCAAATGCCGATCGACCACGCCGGGACGGAACAGGAAAGCAAGGTCATAACGTTCGCCATGCTCTTTCAAGTGCTGTTCAACTGAGGTAAAGAAAAGAGATCCATAGAGCACTTCGATGCCGTTTCTTTGCAAGGCAGTGGTGTATTCGGGCATGTAGAGGAAATTGTCTTCCGGGATGAAAGTCACCTGGAATTCCATTTCCCGCAGCAGCAACAGCAAATTGAAGACCGTTACCGAGCCGGCATCCTGATTTGGAGTCGGCGTGCAGTGGTCGATCACCAGCGCTCGCCGGGTCGCTTTTCGATCTTTGGCATTGTCGACATCGACGCCGTGTGCCTGATGCGTTTGCAAATGTCGTTGCCAGCGTTCGAATAGTTTCTTGCTGTTCTCGACTTGGTAGGCTTTTGCACCTTGTGTGATATCAGTCCCCGAGGTAATCCCCTCATGGTGGATGACCGTAGATAGCGGTTGGTAAATAACCCGGTAGCCGCTGTCACGAATCTTGAGCGCAATGTCACTATCTTCGCAGTATGCGGGCAAATAATGCTCATCAAAACCGCCCAACTCATCGAATAGCGACTTGGGTACCATGATGGACGCCCCGGAGCAATAATCGACTTCTCTGGCGTAGTTGTAAACTGGAAAATTTGGGTCTTGGAAGCGACCAAAATTCCATGCACTACCATTTTGCCAGATGATCCCACCTGCTTCTTGCAGGCGACCGTCTGGGTAGATCAATTTTGAACCAGCAAGCCCCGTGCCCGGGAATTCTGAGAACGTGCGCAACAGTTCATCTAGCCAGCCGGGGGTGACTTCGGTGTCGTTGTTCAGGAAATGTAGATATTGACCCTTGGCTGCTTGCGCACCGATGTTGCAGGAACGGATAAAGCCTTGGTTCTGTTCATTCTGAAAGAGGTGGATGTTCTTAACCTCAGATAACACATTCCATGAGTCATCCGGCGAGCAATCATCCACTACGATGACCTCGAATGCTGCCAGTGGAGGATTCGCTGCAATAGATGCCATGCAGCGCAAGGTGTAGTCAACCTTGCCGTAGATCGGGATAATGACAGAAACCAGCGGGTTATCCGAGGAGGGTATCAGGATTTCAGTAGTGAGATATGGCGGGCTTCCGAGGGACTTGAAGTTTTCCTGATTAGCGATTTGGCTGATTAGAGGCTGCACGGTGTTCAAAGCAGGTATCGTCGATGGGTGCGCCCCCGATGCCAGCAAGATTCGCGGGAATACTTTTGCAATCCAATGCCGATGCATTGCTTTGGTTTGAGGACTTAACGGAAGTGACTGGTACATGCGCTTTGCAAACTTGAGTGCAGCTTTTGCGTAGCGTTTCACCTGCGTCTTCGGAGATGAGACCCACCGCTTAGCCTCACGCAAGGGACGAGTGATGTGCCATGAATGACTCGTAGTCAGTGCCAAAACTTTTGCACGTTCCTCTTTGAGCTCGGCATCTAGTCGCAGTGCCCACTCGCTCCGACGAACGTTTTCGTTTGTGAGGCTTGCGATCTGTCCGTCGCGCTCGGTCACGGCTTGGCTCAGGCTTGCGATCTGTCCGTCGCGCTCGGTCACGGCTTGGCTCAGGCTTGCGATTAGCTGCAGTGCCCACTCGCTCCGACGAACGTTTTCGTTTGTGAGGCTTGCGATCTGTCCGTCGCGCTCGGTCACGGCTTGGCTCAGGCTTGCGATCTGTCCGTCGCGCTCGGTCACGGCTTGGC
>JAJYSL010000356.1 GCA_021793595.1 Acidobacteriota bacterium | reverse complement strand
CTTCCGCGCCAGTTCCATATCCGCCAGTGGCGTCTTCTGTGTCTTCTTAACAAATCCATGGAGCAATACCATTCGTCCCTCGACATCCACATAAAAGAACACCCGCGCGATCTTGTTTCCGCTGAGATTGGATCGCACCTCGTACAACCCGTCACCGAGTGAACGGCAGACCGGCATCCCGATGGGCCAGCCAAACTCGACCGTCTTTATGTCCACGCCGATTTGTTTGCGGTCCTCGGTCGGTTCAAGAGACCTAAGCCACTCGCGTACAGGTTCCCCGCCTGCAGCAGTCCGAAAAAAGATGACCGAGATCCGTTTGGTTGGCTTTCCGATGCCTTGGATTAGCGGAACTTGTTCCACGGCTTCCAGTGTACCACATGGGGTACACTTCATTTGAAGTGGGTTATGTTCAAACTTCATCATCAGCGTTGCTGGAAATGCCATCGAATTCTTCGCGGTGCATTACAGTTGTGGCGCAAAAATTGACAGCTATTGTCCCGCTGCGGAGAGCACCTTTGCTTCCAGCGATGCAGCTACAAAGAAGTGGGCTTTCGAGCGGAGAAGATCACGAAGTGGAAGAAAGACGCGCGTAGCGCCTACCGAGAATCTGTCGTTGACGTTGGCATGATGCGATCTACTGGAGATGTTCAGATAGGCTGGCAATCTTATGCAGCGATCGATAGATTGAAGCAACTCAAGCAGCCACTCGGAGCGCGAGGCATGGTAGTGGCGCTCGATCTCTGGAAAGTAGACTGGCAGGTAGTGGGTCAGCAGCCGATGCTGGGTTCGAGTCTTCGACAATTTCTGAAAGTCACGGATACAGTTGCATGGCGAGCGCTTTGCAACGATCCGCGCAGCCAAGGATGCAACATCGCGTGGATGCCCTGGTATAACCAGACACGGATGCACTCGACGCTGAACTATGCCAGCACGGTCGAGTTCGAAAACAACTGGATGGATGCTACGATGAGGATCGCCGCATGAGAGTTCGGGCGAACGAAGCAGCAGTGGAAATGACGGGCCATGGGAAGTCCTTGGAAATCAATAGAAGCGATTTCCACATTCCCACGCCACCGACTATGAGGATGAATATCTCCTCAAAACCAAGCCGCTATGGGACACGTATTTCGAGGATAAAGTCAGAATTCCTGAGAGAAGATTCCATAACCGCATATTTTACAATCTGGATCCAGCTAAGCTAAATCGAAATGCTTCCACGGAACCGAAACCGATGGATCATCTGTGCAATACTGCTCTGTCTCGTAGGTTGCATCCACGGGGCATGGGCGCTTTCATCCGAGCGCTCCCTTCCAGCACTCCACAATGGAATTACCGTAATGGGGCCTGGCACATTCCATCATGATGGAACATTGCGTATCGAAGGCACAGTAGTTCTCCGCGATCTCAATCTCGATATTCGTGGTCCGATTGTAGTCGCTCCCGATGCGCATCTTGAACTTGACCGAGTCCGACTGCGGGTCAGCGACCCCGCCAATACCCCAAACGGGACGAGCGGCCTTACCTGTCTTGGCCGTGCCACTATCGCCATTCGGAATTCGTCCATGGAACCTGTTGGGGCCGCGCATCCAATGTGGTCGATTGAAGGGCATCTGGATGTAGACGGGTTCGAAACGCTCAACTCGGAGTTTCATCTCAGGCACACAACGGCAAAACTGAATCGTCTCAAGATTTTTGAACTTGAAGTTTCACACGAAAGCCACGTGACTGCGGAACATCTGGATCTTGTTTTCTTCTCAAACCATACCGCAGACAATGAAAATCTTGCATTCAGCGACATTCCCGCCGGCAACGCATTCTCCCGCAGGCTGCGTCTGGGTTCTGGCGCCGTTGCCGACATGAAAGACGCACGAGTACAGATTTTTCTTATCTACGTACACGGACAAAGCAAAGTGGACCTGGCCAATATGGGGCGAGTACAGTTGGCTCTTTTCACCGCCTGCCACGGGACCATGGTACTTCCGAATGGCCTATTGGGAACGGCGCATGGACCTGCTGTTTTCCCGGATTCGCTCGCGTCCGATTGCCCATTCCGCATCTCACTGCGTAACGTGTACGTCGACAGCTGGGATGTGTACGCTAGCGGGCACGCAGACCTGAGGTTTGCAAAAAGCACGATCGACGAACTGACGGCCACGTCTCAGGCGCGGATCGAAGTAAGCAAGTCGAGCTTATACGCGGATTGGCTTGCACTCTCCGGCGATGCCCGCCTCTCCGTCACGGATTCTATCGTCGGTTCGTTACGTCTGGCAGCCCAGCGGCCGGATTTGGCGACCAGCCAAGTACGCATGAATGGCCGGAGCCAAGCTGTTTTTACTCGCGATCGTTTCGATTGCGGCATCTTTGCCGACGATCATGCCGAAGCAAGAATCGTCACGCCTCTCGCTCCGCCGCGGTATCAGCGCGAAGCAGGTTCCGGCCATATCGTTAACGAACCGGTTTCCGTTCCACAACGGCAGTAATTCAGAATGAAAACCATCGTCACGCAGAAACCCGATTGTTACGGTCAACGTCAATGTTTCAATGCTTTTGTTTGAAGAAGCACTGAGGACCCATGGGACAACTGAGATTAAACACGGACTGGAGTTATCGTGGCCTGCGCGTCATCACTCTGGAGAACGATCTGCTGCGGCTCCAGATCCTGCCGGAGGCCGGGGCCAAGATATGGCAGATCACTCACCTTCCGCATGGCGCGGACCTGCTCTGGAACAATCCCCGTATCCCGCCTGCACGGCATACGATCCACACGCGTTATGACGACGTGTGGAGTGGAGGCTGGGACGAATTGTTTCCTAACGATCCGGAAACGACAATTGGAGAGGAGCGCTACCCCGATCACGGGGAACTCTGGAGTGGCGCCTGGGAGGCGGAGCCGTTTACAAGCGAAGATGAAGTAGGGGTCAAACTACGCTTCCAAACTCCGGTGAGCGCCGTTTCCGTTGAAAAAACAATCGCGCTGCGCCCCGGGGCGGCACATATCTACTTTACACACTGCTTTAGGAACCTTGGCTTTGCCGCATTTCCTTTCCTCTGGAAGTTACACCCTGCGTTGAATGTAACGGCACAGCACCGGCTTGATTTCCCCCCCATGCGGGTCGTTCGGGATCCTGCCTACCCTGGCACGCTCGCAGAAGCTCCTCTTGAATTTGCGTGGCCTTATGCGCGAATGCGTGATCGGAAGGTCGATCTTCGAACCGTACCTCATCAGGACCAAAAGCAGCTATATTTTTTCTACGGCGATCGGATGAAGAGCGGCTGGTGCGCGCTCACCAATACCGCAACCCGGCTCTCCTGCGGCCTGCGATTCGATCCTGCCGTTTTCCCTTCGTGCTGGCTTTTCGCCAGCTACGGAGGTTGGCGCAATTCCAACGTCGCGGTACTTGAGCCTTGCACCGGCTATCCTCTCAACTTCGATGCCCTTGTCGCGGCTGGACGGCAACGGGTCCTCCAACCGGGCGAGTCTCTCTCTACCAACGTGCTCTTCACCGTACAAGAAGGTATCGCATCGGTCTCCGATATCAAGGAGAACGGCGCTATCGTCCCTTAATACTACAGTTGTAACTAAATGATAGACTGAAGGCGCTCCGGCAGGCGCTCCGCGTAGGCGATGGAGAAGACGATCCGAGGTTGGAAGGACGAGTTGACGCGCGCGCATCAGCGGATGGGGGATCTGTTTGCGCGAACCGAAGTGCGGGGACGGAGCCTGGCCTATCTGGAAGGGTTGTTGAGCGGCTGCGAGCGCAAGAACGGCTGGCAGGTGGCAGAGCGTGTCGGCGATGCGTCGCCCTACGGGATGCAGTATTTGCTGGGCCGCGCACGCTGGGACGCCGATGCGCTGCAGGCGCGGCTGCGCGAGTATGTGCAGGACAAGCTGGGCAGCCCGGATGCGGTTCTGATTCTGGACGAGACCGGATTTCTGAAGAAGGGCTCCCATTCTGCCGGAGTGCAGCGCCAGTACAGCGGCACGGCGGGACGAATTGAAAACAGCCAGATCGGCGTGTTTCTTGGTTATGCCGGCAAGCGGGGCTATGTGCTGCTGGACCGCGCATTGTATCTTCCCCAACAGTGGGCCGAGGACGGGGCACGCCGCCGGGCCGCCGGCATTCCAGAGCAGATCGAGTTTCAGACCAAGCCGATGTTGGGCCGGCAGATGCTGGAGCGGGCCTTCCAGTCCGGTGTGTGCTGCGGCTGGGTTGCGGGAGATGAAGTCTATGGCCGCGACAGCAAACTGCGCCGTTGGCTGGAGGGTCGCCGCCAGCCCTATGTATTGGCGGTAGCCGCGGACCAGCGCTTGTGGCGGCAGGATATGCGCCAGCACCGCGTCGATGAGATCGCAAGCACGCTGGCCAAGCGGGCATGGAAACGTCTATCTGCCGGCCACGGCGCCAAGGGCGAAAGGCTGTACGATTGGGCTCTGATGCCCTGGGCGGAGTGTGCGGGATGGGAGCATGCGCTGCTGGTGCGGCGCAGTCCGGACATGCATCTTCGGCTGGCAGGTGGGTGTGCACTTCGCACGGCAGATGTTCGGGCAAGGGTCGGTAGTGTCAAATCTTTTGTGTATGTATGGTCCGCCGCGTGAATGCAAGCGAAAAATGAAGGTGACAGATTGGTCTGCGCAAATGTATACGGCCTTTGTTGGAGACTTGGACTCCGGGCCAGGATGGAATGCGCTGCGCTCTGCTCCTATTTAAACGTGCAGCCTTATTAAGACTTTTACACAAAGCAGGTTTTTCAGAGCGCCGGGTTCGACCGTTGTGTC
>JAJYSL010000355.1 GCA_021793595.1 Acidobacteriota bacterium | reverse complement strand
GCTTGCGCATTGTTTTGTGGAAGCTATTTCCTCATCTCCCTGGCGGTCCCGGCTTCGTCGAGTTCGGTGCGGCGTGTACTGGAAGTCACCGCGCGCGCCCAGCTATCAGAGCAGCGCACACAAGCCACGAAGCGCTTCCAGGAATTTCTGCTGGGCATGGTGAGGAAGATTCGTGTGAAGATAGGACTTGCCGAAGGCGAGCAGCTTCGCCAGCGGTTTGTCAGCGCCGGCTTGCGCGGAAACGACCCAATGGAGACCTACTTTGCGGCCCAGATGTTGGGTCCGGTGGCCGCCATTATCGCAGCCAGCTTTATTCCATCCAATACTTTTTTATGGGTTGCCGGACTGGCCACGCTGGCCTACCTGGCTCCCGACTTCTGGTTGGATCACGCGGTTAAAAGCAGGCGCGAGCGGATCCGTCGCAGCGTTCCCGACGCCATCGATCTGCTGGTGATCTGCGTCGATGCCGGACTCGGTCTAGACCAGGCGATGCTGCGCGTCGGTGTGGAGTTGAGCATCAGTCACCCGGAGATCAATGAGGAATTTCTTCAGATCAATCGCGAACAGCGCGCCGGCAAGCTGCGCATGGAGGCGTGGCAGAGTATGGCAGATCGCACCAAGCTTCCCGATATCGCTTCTTTCACCAGCATGCTGATGCAGACGGAGAAATTTGGAACGCCCATCGCCCGCGCGTTGAGCATCTTTGCTGACGGCATGCGTATCCAGCGCCGCCAGCGCGCGGAAGAAATGGCAGCAAAAACCACCGTCAAAATGATTTTTCCTTTAGTCCTGTTTATTTTTCCCAGCATGTTTATTGTGTTGTTGGCACCTGCTGTGTTGAGCATTGGGCGGGGTCTCGCCGGGGTGGCCAATTAAGTGCAACTCCGGCGAGACGAAAAGTAGATGGCTGTGGCGGGATTGCCGACAAAATCTTGAGCGGAGCATCGATACCGCGGAAAGGAGGAACGAACGATGGCTACATCCTTGGTTGTACGCATTGTTGCGGGAGTGCTTTTCCTGATGGTTCTTGGCGTACTGGTCCTGCGTCGGTCCAGAAAATCCGCCTGATCGGCAACCTGTCCAAGACACGCACATTTTATAGAAAGGAGTATCGCTATGGATCTGAACACAGTGATTCGTGTTGTTGCCGGCGTTATGTTCGTCGTAGTTCTTGCTTTTCTCGTCCTGCGCCGCAAAAAGAAATCCGCATAGTCGCATGGCATGTGTCACAGCGGGATTCTTTTCAGGCATGTTGAGAAAGAGTCGCCGACACTGGCAATGAAGCAGGGAGCCGTTCGGGACAAGACACGTGCGACTACGGTTGCAACCGAAATTGTGGTCGCCGATACGTTTCTTCTACGCTTGATCGGTCTGCTGGAGCGAAGGCGGATGGATGCGGAGGTGGGTTTGTGGATTCGGCCTTCCTCCGGCGTGCACATGTTCGGAATGCTGTTTGCCACCGATGTGGTCGCGTTTGACCGCCACCAGCGCATCTGCGCGGGCTGGCACGAGTTGCGTCCCTGGAGAATCAGCGGTATCAGCGGGAAGATCCATTCCGTGCTGGAGTTGCTCACCGGCACGATTCCGCAGAAAGGAATTGAAATAGAGGACCAGTTGGAATTTCTGCCCAGCGCTTCGGCTTGCACCGAAGGGCGCGCACCGAGATGCGAACAGCCGCCCATTCTACCGCTCTAAGGTTGATTGCCGGATGGGCTGGGAGCGCCGCGCGACATCTTTTTCAGCAAGAACTCCTGCAGCAGTGAGTCCACGCCATCCGCACCCAAGCCGATTAGCGCGTTGTCGATTGTCAGTCCCACCCCGCGGTCGTTCGCCGGATAGTACGCATTCGAAATGGCTGCAGCAGCAAACGTACCCGCCATGTTGGAATAGTTCGGCTGCCAATTGCCGTTGTCGCCTTTGCAAATCGCAACCGTGGAAATGGCGTAAAGTACTCTGGATCGGACGCTGCCCGTGCCTTTGTAGAAATAGCGCGGATCCTGATGCAGGATTGACGGTAGAACCGCTCCGCCAATCATGACGCCGAGAAAACCATCTGTATAGTTCGCCCCAAAACGCTTGGCATAGCCACCGACTCCCGGGCCATACCCGCTGAAATCGTTTTGCCATTGCTGCACGCCCGCGATTGCAGCCGAGCCTAGAAACGTTACCGGATCGAGAGTCGTGCGCCATGCCAGATCGAACTTCTGCTTCGTCGTCAGCGGCTGTGCGTTCCATACATAGCTGGTATAGAAATTCGGAAAGATACCGAGCACACGCTGCTTTTCCTCCACGTGGATTTGCTCTTCGGCCAATTCCGGTCCAGACACTACCGCCCTCACCGTCGTACTGGTCGTCGCAATTGCCAACGCGATCTGGCCCAATTCGTAGTTCTGCCCGGATTCGAGATGGATTTCCGGTCCCGCCCATGGCGCAAATCCTTCTGAAGTGACGGTGACCCGAAATGTCTCCGCAGCCAATCCCGCAAAGCTGAAGGATCCGGCGCCATCTGTTAGCTCTTTGCGCTGCGATTGCAACGGCTCCGTCACCAGAGTGATTTGGGCCCCTACAATGACGTTTCCGTCCGGTGCGATCACGGTTCCGTGAATGCTTCCGAGGGGTTGAACGCTTTCCACGGTCTGGGACTGCACATCCGCCGCGTTTGGCGTTGGTGCTCGGTCCGGCTCCGCCGTCGCCCTTGTTGTAACTGTGGGAGCTGAGGTCTGTGGCACAGTCTCCCCTTGCATGCTCGTCCCAAACATGCCGATCAGCAATACAAGAACGATTCGGAAGTCAGCGTTCCGCAAATTAAAAATGGTAGATACCTGCAATATTGTTCCATTTTATCTCGCCCGTTCCCACAGAAAACTCGCGAAGCCTCCTCGTTGCTATCCTTGTTAGTTCCCAGCACTGATGGCAAAGTCGGTAGCCTGTGGACTACTGCAACCGCCGGCTTGCCACGTATGGTCCGGGCGGACTCGAATCCCGAACCTCTGCTCCCAAAGCTACTCGACTGCGCTGTGCACCGACATCCGTTGATTCACAGCAGAAGAATTTTTGCAGAGGTGTCCAACGTCTCAGCGACGTGAAAACCACGTTGCGGTAGCCGTCGAGAATACACCAACCAAGTCACCGCTCACGTCCGATATCAGAGTTGGTTCCGATAGTACAAAGGGCAGGTCTTGGAGACACCTGTCCTTTGTGAAATCGTAAGCAACACCGTTGCCGGCTAATTCATATAGCAGCGCTCCAGTTGAGAAATGACGTCTCCAGCATGAGTATCCCACCAGTACAACAGGGCCTCGGTCACAACGCAGTCCAACGGAAGTCCGGTTGTATCGGCAAATCGTTGCACGCAGGCCATCGCCTCATCGGAGATGAGGGAGTGGGTGTGGGTAAGTTGCACGGGGTTGAGATGTCTCGCAGGAGTGTTTTCAGTCTCATGCAGGAACGGCTTTGCGGATGAACCAAGGTTTTTTGCTGCCATAGCTTCCTCTCATATTGCAGGTTTTGTAACCTGTGACTAAGTGTGTCATTTCGTTCACCTCGTCGGCCGTGGCGATGCGGGATGGCTGGCATCCAGCTTCGTTTTGCGGACCCGGAGTCGAACGATAGAAGAACCGTATCACGCACGATGATCGAATGTATTCACCGAAGAATGGGCAATGGTAACGTGTATCTGCCTGCCTATTTACAAGGTAGTCATCGAAGCGAGGAATTCGGTTACTGGTAACGATGTGGGATTTGTAGGCGTTGAAAAAGCGAAAGCCCCACCGTTCCAGGATGCGGCTTCTGGTCAGGCAACAAGATCGGGTGCAGAATCAATGGAATGCACATCAACAGAGATCGATGGGGGAGCGAACATACCGATATGTGGCTTGGCTGAAAGATCATCGCCCAGGAAATAAAACCCCACGCTCCCGGCCGGGCAGGGACACAGGCAGCAGGCATTGGCTGCCTTTCTCTATTTCTTTGCCAAGTGACTGTTGACGCCCCATGCCCAGGCAGAGCCCGTGAAAGCCCAGGCTTCCCCCATCCTTCGCAACACTAGCGTGCCGATGCCTTGGTAGACGACTCGCTTGCCGTTTTGCGTGTCAGTGAAGGTCGCGGGATAGATCAGATGTGCGCCGTTCGCCATCACTTCCGTGTAGATGGGATTGCCGATTCCTAGAGTGCCGAGAGTCGCGCCAATGGCCTTGTTGTTCGACGCATAAGTCTTCCATCAGTCGGCGCATGTGTCCCATGCGTAGGGCGGGAAGCCATCCACGACGGCTGTATGCGGCGAGCACTTGTCGACGATCGTCTTCACATCTCCCTTGTTGATATCCGCAACATATTGTTCGACGATTTTCTCGAGAGAGGCTTGCGTATCCGAATCACTCGAACCGACTGTCTGGACGGCTGCCAGAAGAACAGGCATGCTAGCAGCCATCAGTACCAAGGCACACATGGCCCTCAAGCTGCGGTTCATTCAATCCTCCAGATGCTACCGGCGAGCGCTTTAATGCGGCGATTGATCAAGGGCGCCGTTGATTTCGGTCGATCATTAACTCCCTTGAACATGGTCGGGGCGGAGGGATTCGAACCCCCGACCCTCTGCTCCCAAAGCAGATGCGCTACCAGACTGCGCTACGCCCCGACATCTGTTGATTGTATCGCACGGTTTTCGCTCTCTCGCGCACCGCACGACCGCAAAAATCAACCGCCTGCGTGCCCGTGTAACAGCACCACGAGCACCCACGCCAGCACAAGCAGCGGCAGGGCGAACACCGCCAGAATGCCAGTGGC
>JAJYSL010000354.1 GCA_021793595.1 Acidobacteriota bacterium | reverse complement strand
CACGAGTGCCCCGCCAGCACCTTCCCCGCCGCCAGCACCAGCCCTTGCGCCGGAAAGTACATCGACATATAGGTCGGCTTCATGGTGATGTGGATACTTTCGAAATGGACCCACATCGCGGGAGTAGGGTTGGTCAATCTCCCCGACGCGAAAGTGTCCGAAGCAAGCAGGAAGCTGAAATCATCCGGGACAAATGGATGGGGAATCGGGAAAAGTGGAAGCATGGCGAGGCGCAGCAGAATCGCGGTTGCGCCGACGACAGCAACCGACAGGCCCTGTTTCCGCGCCAATCGCCCGAAGGCACGCTCCACGGGAGAGAAAAACCAGGAACCAATCCTGGGTGAGAGGAAAGCCAAAGCAATTGCAATCGCTGTCAGTCCGCCTTCGAGGACCATCACCGAAATGCCTTGATCTGGAGTAGGGGAAGGGGTCATATCTCAACGGTTCGCATGAAGTCGCTTCATGCCCGCGCGCCAGGGAGCGGCTGGTAGGATGGCGAGGCCGCAGGTATGGGAAGAGCGTGTTGCGCATCGTCGATCAGGACACGGCCAGATGGAGCAGCGAGGTCATAAAGTATGACGGCGCGCGATACGGGTCTTTGGGGAAGGGGAAAATTGCGTGCTTCCGTCACAACATATAGCGGCCGGTTTTTAACTTCTTCGTAGTTTCTGGCGACATAATCGCCAATGGCTCCCAGGGCCAAAAGAATCATTCCGGAGAAGGCGCATTGCAGCGCGACGACCGAGGCCCATCCGGGAACCAGGGTAGTGGTCCATAACGCCAGATACACTGCACGCAACAGATATACAAATCCGGCGCCACTGAGGATGCAGCCAGCCGCGATGCTGATGCGCAATGGAAATGCCGAGAACGAAGTGACGCCGGTCCATGCAAACCGCAACATTTTGAGCAGTGGGTAGTTGGTCTTGCCAGCTGCGCGCGCCTTCCGTTCAAAGGGCAGGATGGCTTCCTTCAGGCCAAGCCATGCGACAATTCCGCGCATATACCGGTGTTGCTCGCGCAGGGAGCGGATGGCCAACACCGCCCTTCGGCTGAACAGACGAAAGTCGCCAACGTCGGGTATCAACTGCGTGTCCGCCATGCCTGACAAAACTCTATAGAACAGCTTGGATGTCCAGCGCTTGAACCTGGTCTCCGCCTCGCGTGATGTACGCTGGGGCGATACGATGTCGTAACCCTGCTGGAAAAGAGCCAACATGCGCGGCAATAATTCCGGCGGATCCTGAAGGTCGGCATCCATTACGGCGACAGCATCTCCGTTGGCGAAATCCAGCCCTGCTGTGACTGCCGCTTGATGGCCAAAATTTCGGCTGAAGCGGAGCAGCTTGACGCGTTCATCTTTGACAGTAGCGCGCTCCAGTATGCCGGGTGTTTCATCCGTGCTGCCATCATCCACAAAGATAACTTCCCACGTCACTTCACGAAGGGTGTCACGGAGGCGATCCAGCAGCAGAGGTATCGTCTGGGCCTCATTCAAGACGGGAATTACGATCGAAAGCAGCATGGCATGTGCATCCACATAAAATGTGCTGGAAGAATAAGGGAGAGAACGCCGCGGAATGAATACGTTCCACGGAATCTCTCCCAGTAAGAACAACAGTGTTGACTTTGCAGTACTGCTTCCCTAGGACAGCAGACTAGGCGGTAGCGCTGCTTAACGTCGAGCCGATCTTTTCGAATGCATCGTTGATATCGGTTGCCAGCGAATTCATGCCTACAATTGCCGCAAAGGCGATCAGAGCAACCACCAGCGCGTATTCGATCAGGTCCTGCCCACTTTCGTCCTTGAGCAGTGCCCACTTTACCGACAGTTTGATAAGTAGATCTTTCATTTGACATTTTCTCCCGTTCATTATTTATTTGAATTCCCAGCCACAGGCCGGTAGTGCCCTTGTAAAAGCAAGCGAAGAACCATTCTTTGTTTGAATTTTTGCCTATAATAATCAACGAGTTGCAAGCCACATCATGCGTTGCGGTGTGAACTGCTGTATACGGGGTTAATCAGACAGATACGCGGCGTATACACGCCGGGTAAATGACATTCTGAGAATCAACCAGGATATATGCCCATGTCAGCTATGAAAACAGGGTCCTTTGTCGCCATTGTCACATCCTCCTCCAGTCACACTTCCTCCGAGAGGCGCATAGAACTCGGGCCAAGCTGCATCGACCACACATACCAGGCGAACCACGCGAGACCCGACCAGACGTACCATGCGGAATGGGCTGACGTTCCGTGCAGCAATAGGACACCAGCTACTGCGAGCAATCCAAACAGAACCGCCAGGGCGATGGGGCGTGCTCGGTAGGCCGCGTAGAGGAGGGATGGGAGAAGGATGATCGCGTCAAAAAACCATGCGTAAGGCGCTACCAGGAGAGAAACCGGCACCAGGAGTAGACCATGCGTGTTCCAATCCCATACAGCGCGATGGCGTCGAAAATACCAGATCGCCCAAAGGCATCCAGCGACGGCCGGAAGGAATTGCATCCAGAAGGCATTTGGGTGAATGGCTATACGCAGGAACTCACTCAAGGTGGGGACCACTCCATTTTTTACCCCAGAGGTGCGTGACATGGCGGCATATTGCCCATAGATGGATGGATCGAAAATAAGCGGTACGGCGCTGGAAATAGCGAGCGCGATAGCCGCGCCGGAAAGCAAGCGATAGGCCCTGCGTGCAATGGCCCATACCAGCAGAACAACTCCGAAGGGCAAAAAGAGATGCGGTTTCAGTGCGCAAAGAATCAGGGCCGCGCCCGCCAGCATGGGGCGTCTGCGATGGAAATATAAGAAGAGCGTCAGGCCGAGAAGCACGAACGCCGCCATCTGGCCCGAGAGAAAGCATGCTATTGCCGGAGCGAAGAAATAGCCGACAAAGTGAAGACGATTGCTGGGTCGCCCATTCATGACCCAAATCATGTGAATGGAACCCAGCCATGCGCCAAGGACGAACAGCGACCAGCACAGATATCCGGCCTTGGGGCGGACCATTCCAAGTGGGAGGGTCAGGAAAAGTCCCGACGGGGGATTGAACATAATGATGGGCAGCGGCCCATGCCAAAGGGCCCCTCGTTCGAGCGCGAATATTTGGTTCGCGTCATAAGGATTCGCGCCGTGGACGAGTTGCTGGCCGGCAGCCCAATATTCGATGAAATCGCGGTTGGCTATGCTTTCTGTGCTGGTTGTATAGGCCAGGAAGCAAATACTGAATGCGAGCAGCACGCCAGTGAGGACACCCTGCATAAGTTTTCGGGAGAAAGTGTCGGCAGATGACGTAGAGACTTCTGACGCTAGCGTGCTCATGTGGATTTACCTTCCTTGCAATAACGAGGGTAGCCGATTGGAGTAGGTTTCCCGCATGCGGAATAGGCGATCAAGACTCAATCCTCTCCGAGAGGCGCGTCGAATTCGGGCCACGACGCATCGTCCACACATACCAGGCGAGCCATGCGGGCCCCGACCAGACAAACCATGCGGAATGCGGCGGTGTGGCGAACAGCAGGGGCACTCCGGCTAAGGCGAGCAATCCAAACAGGACCACAAGAGCAGTGGGGCGTGCTCGATAAGCCGCATAGAAGATGGACGGTAGGATGACGGTTGTGTCAAAAAACCATGCATACGGCGCCACTACGAAAGAAAACAAGATCAAAAGTGGGCCATGCACGCTCCAATCCCATACAGCGCGATGGCGTAGGAAATACCAGATCGCCCAAAGGCATCCAGCAACGGCCGGAAGGAACTGCAGCCAGAATGCGTTCGGGTTGACGGCTATCCGTAGAAGCTCGCTTAAAGTGGGGATAAATTCTGTTTTGACTCCCGAAGTGCGTGCCATAGCCGCATATTGGAGATAGATGTACGGATCGAGAATAAGAGGCACAGCGCTAGAGATTGCGAGCGCGATAGCGGCGCCGGCGAGCACACGGTAGACCCTGCGCGCAATGGTCCATACCAGCAGAACAACTCCGAAGGGCAAAAAGAGGTGTGGTTTCAATGCGCAAAGAACCAGGGCCGCGCCCGCCAGCATGGGGCGTCTGCGATGGAAATATAAGAAGAGCGTCAGGCCACAGAGCACGAACATAGCCGTTTGGCCGTGAATAAAGCATGCGACCGCCGGAGTGAAAACATAGCCGATCAGATGCAGACCATTCTTCGAGCGACCATTCATGATCCAGAGCAGATGAATAGATCCCAGCCATGCACCGAGGATTAACACCGACCAGAGCAGGTATCCGGCCTTGGGGCGGACCATTCCAAGTGGGAGGGTCAGGAAAAGACCCGATGGAGGATTACGCATAATCAGCCTCGACCCATGCCAGCCGACCGATCGTTCGATTGCGAATATGCTCTGTGCATCATAGGGATTTTCGCCGTGGACGAGTTGCTGGCCAGCGGCCCAATATGAGATGAAATCGCGGTTGGCTATACTTTCCGTGCTGGTTGTATAGGCCAGGAACCAAATACTGACTGCGAGCAGCGCGCCAGCGACGATACCCCGCAAAAGTTTTCGAGAGAAGGTGTTCGTGAGCGGTATTGCATCCAGTGGCGCGAGTGTGCTCATTCGGATTGACCTTCCGTTGAACAACGTGCGTAGAATCGGGTGCCGATTGGAGCCGGCTTCCCGCATGTGGAATAGGCGATCAAGATTCAATCCCTTGCGAGAGGCGTGACGAACCTAGGCCGCTCCGCATAGGCCAGAGATACCATGCCAGCCACGCAAAAGCTGGCCAACAATACGCCCAATTTAGCGGGACAGAATATTGGTTAACCCCCCC
>JAJYSL010000353.1 GCA_021793595.1 Acidobacteriota bacterium | reverse complement strand
CCATATTGACCAGCGAAGCAAACCAGGTCGCGGAGACACTGCCAACCGATCGCACGGGAAAACTGGACGTCCGACATCTGCCTTTCGGTCATTATTCTTTGATCGTCCGTCGCGATGGGTTTGTTACTGCCAGTGACGCAGTCGATATTGAATCCTCCATCCCCAAACATTCGATCGTCACGCTACAACTGGCTCCGGCCAATAGCTCCGTCACTGTGCATCCCGTTCCCACGCTTCTCGACCCTTCGCGCGCCGGCGCCTCCTATCGAATTGGCAAGCAGCAGATTGAAAACCGTGCCGCTTCCCTGCCTGGGCGCGGGTTGGTGGACCTGGTCAATACCCAGCCGGGCTGGCTCTACGAAGGCAATGCTGTCCTACACCCGCGCGGATCGGAATATCAAACCCAGTTTGTCGTGAATGGAATTCCACTGACGGAAAATCGTTCTCCTGGGTTTGGCACGCAACTGGAAGCGGCCGATGTTCAGTCGATGACGATTTACACCGCAGGCATACCGGCCGAATTTGGGCGCAAGCTGGGTGGCGTGATTGAGGTGAACACGGTGCGGAATGCACGACCGGGATTGCACGGCACGGCTGTTCTTTCCGGTGGAAGTTTCGCAACCTCGGACGGGTATCTTTTCACACAGTATGGCTGGGGACAAAGCGAAAAAACAGCGTGGGAGTTGGCGCCAACGGAGCCTATACCGACTGGTATGAAAATCCGCCAGTGCTGCAGAATTTCACGAACAATGCGACCAGCGGAGATTTCTCCGGACAATACCAGAGGAGATTTTCTTCTTCCGATCGGCTGACCCTGGTTGCACGCCATGATTTCGCGCGCTTTCGCGTGCCCAACGAGCAAATTCAGGAGGCGGCGGGCCAAATTCAGGATCGCGATGTATTGGAGTCGATGGGAACGGCGTCGTGGCAGCACCTCGTTTCCTCCCATGCCATGACAACCCTCAGCGGCATGGTGCGCGATGACACGACCCACCTTGCCTCCAATGATCTCTCTACCCCCATCATTGCCAGTCAGGATCGCGGATTTCGCGAAGGTTACATCAAGGGAACCGTCACACTGGACCACGGCAACCAGGAGTGGAAAGCGGGATTTGAGGGCGACTTCATCAACCTCCACGAAGGCTTCCAGTACACCATTACAGATCCGTCTCAGTTTGACCCGGGCACGCCTAAGAATTTCACTTTCTTCCAGCGCGGCCAGGACCGCGAAGAAGCCGTTTTTGTGGAAGACGATGCCCACTTTCATCATTGGAATCTGGCGGCAGGAATTCGATGGGACAACTATCAACTGGTCGTCCATCAAAATGCGTTCAGTCCGCGGCTGGCGTTGTCCCACTATTTTGCCCGGGAAAATCTCATCGCGCACATCTCCTATGACCGCGTGTTTCAGACCCCGGCCTTTGAAAACATTTTGCTTTCCAGCTCTCCCCAGGTTATCTCCCTGAACCCTGAAGTGCTTCGCCTGCCCGTAGAGCCTTCTGACGGCAACTATTACGAAGTTAGGGTCACCAAAGGATTTCTGCAAAGACTCCGCAGCGACACGAACGCCTATCTACGTCGAGAAGCCAACTTTGCCGATGACAACCAGTTACTCGATACCGCAATCAGCTTTCCAATTGCCTTTCGCAAGGCAAGCGTGTACGGGGTCGAAGAAAAATTCGAAATGGCGGAGTGGAAGAACCTCTCCGGTTATGTCAGCTATTCCTACATGGTTGCCTCCGCGTATCTGCCTGTCACGGGAGGACTGTTTCTGGGCGTCGACGCCACCCAGGCCCTGCAGCAGAGAAACGGGCGACTCTGGGTCTCGCAGGACCAGCGAAACAGCATTCGCGCTCGTTGGATGTATCGATTTCCGCACGGTGTTTGGGCGGCCGCAGGTTACCAATACGGCTCAGGCCTGCCCGTAGAATTTACCGGCACGGAACAAGAAGCCATCGCGCAATACGGCCAGGCGATTGTGGACCGGGTGAATTTTTTTCGCGGCCGGGTAAGACCCAATGCAGCCGTCAGCGCCTCACTCGGCGTTCGTATCTGGAAGCGAAATGCCTCCGTCGTCGACCTGCAGGCAAGTGGAGACAATCTCAACGACCGGCTGAACCTAATCGACTTCGCGGGACTTTTTTCCGGCAATGCCGTTGCACCGCCGCGGAGTTACAGCCTGCGCATGACGCTACATTTCTAGGTGCTTGGTCCCGGAGTTTGATGGACATACTTTTACCCATCATGCAAAGTAGGCTTTATGGACCATTTCTTTGTAGCCTGCGCGTCCACAGCCACGAGGCCCGAACTGAAGTATGCCTTGCTGGAACTCTTCATTGCCGGAGGATACCCTCCGGCGGTTGCCAGAAAAAGCCCGGCACGGCGCGATGCCTGGTTTCAGTCCTGCGTCATGACGATACTGCTACGAGACATCCTGGATCTTGCCAACATACAGGGTCGCTAACGCGACTCCCTGTTTAATGTTGAGTCACCTCATCGGTGGCCTGTCACTTCCACATGTTCAGTTGGTCCAGACGCTGGTCTTCCTTCTCCTGGTTGCGCATGTAGGCCCGAATCACCGCTTCTTCGCGCCCCACCGTCGATACAAAAAGCCCCGCGCCCAGAAATGCTGCCCTACAAAATTCCTCCGACGCTCGCCGTTGACCCGGGCCAGATGAATCGCGCTCTTGCCCTTCATGTATAACCCACCACCGACGCCGCTGTGTACTTCGGCGCAATTGACAACAGCATATGCACATGGTCGGCCAGCAGGTGACCTTCTTCAACCCAGCTCTCCTTCTGCTCGACCAAACGCCTCAGCACTTCGCCCAAATGCGGCCGAAGACCTTGATACCCCCTTTCCGACGCATTTTGGAATGAAAATTACGTGTATTTGCACTCCCACGGGGAGTGACTTTAACTCTCCTACTCGTCCATCCGGAAACTCCTCCTTGCGTGCTTGGCGGCTAACGATTGGAGTTTCTTGGATGGAATCCCAAAAATGTCAAACTTCTACTGCCACCCCGGCAAAGCCCGGGGGGACTCCCGCTCGCGCTAGATGCGGGAGCGCGGTCCTCCAAATCTAATGGCCAAGTGACTATTGTGCGTCGTGATTCCGTCGAATCGTGATTTGACCAGCGAAAAAACTATGAAGATGGCGCAATTCCGCGGCAGATTAAAAACTGCACGGAATTGCGCTGCTTTTTCCGACCGCATACAGCGCTGCGGTCTTACAATATCGCTATCGCTGCAACCTACATCCCTTGAGCGAATCGGTACGGACGCACACGATTCGCGTTGCTACCTTTTTCCCTGGAATCGAATTGCATTTGTGGGGCGTGGCTGGAAATGTGTCGACGACCGCTCTAGAAGCGAAACAAAGCCGTGAGGATATGCCGATGTCCCAGTCCTATGAAGAACTTGACGCCAGTTATGTTCTAACTCTGGAAGAAATTACCAACCTCACCGAAGAAGGCGGCAGGCCTGCCGACACGCTGATGAATGTCGTCGCGCTGATTGCTTCGCACTTCAAGACCGATGTATGTTCCGCCTACCTATTGGAACCCGATCGATCGAACCTGGTGCTGGCTGCCACAGTTGGACTGCATCCAAATTGCATTGGCACGTTGCGGCTTGCACTCCATGAGGGTCTATCAGGCATGGTTGCCGAACATGTGCGGCCGGTCGCGGTGGAAGATGCTCGGAACCATCCGCGCTTCAAATACTTCAAAGAATCCGGGGAGGAAGTCTATCACTCCTTTCTCGGAGTGCCGCTGATCGATCGCGGCATGCTACAGGGCGTTCTGGTGGTGCAGACCAAAGAGCCGCGCCTTTTTCGCGAGACGGAAATCCGCATGCTGGTGGAGGCAGCGAACCAGGTTGCGCCCGTGGTCAGCGAGGCACGCACCCTGGATCGATTCATTGCGCCTGCGCAGGAAAAGCTGTGGACTCTGGCCCGCAATTTGTGGTGGAGCTGGGATCACGACAGCGTCAGCCTGTTTCGCGCCCTGAACCCGGTCCGTTGGCGCCAGCTGAATCAGAATCCCATCGCACTACTGAATGAAATGCCACTCGGCGAAATC
Source organism: Acidobacteriota bacterium (assembly GCA_021793595.1). Next base: position 726 of record JAJYSL010000353.1, on the reverse strand, counting down.
GAACGTCGCGCGGCAGAGTTGATGCTGCATGGCCGCATCAACTACGCCTATCGCAGGCAGCAGGAATATCTGCATGAGGACCACACCTGGGGCGCGACACATGCCGGCGTGCTGCGGCCGCGTCCAGTCGCGTACTTCTCTGCCGAGTTCGGACTGCACGAGTCTCTGCCCATCTACTCGGGAGGTCTCGGCGTTCTCTCCGGGGATCACATCAAGAGCGCTTCGGATCTCGACATTCCTCTGGTTGGTATCGGCTTATTTTACGGCCAGGGCTATTTTCTGCAGCGCCTGGATGCCAGCGGCTGGCAGCATGAGGACTATCTGCAAACTGATGTGAACCAGTTGCCCATGCAGCCTGCCATTGGTGAAAACGGCGAGCGTATTGTGATCGAGATCGAAACTCGCGGAGGCTCCATCCGCGCCAAAGTCTGGCAGGTCAAGGTAGGGCGCTGCGACCTTCTACTGCTCGACTCCAACGTGCCGGGTAACGCGCCGGAGGATCTTGAGCTCACGTCGCGTCTCTACGGCGGCGACGGGCGCACTCGCATTCGTCAGGAACTACTGCTGGGCGTGGGTGGATTTCGTGCGCTGAAGGCGCTGGGCATCTGTCCTGGAGCGCTGCATTTGAACGAAGGTCATAGCGGGTTCGCCGTCTTTGAGGCGATTCGCAATCGTATGCTGGAAGAGGGCCTCAATTTCGATCAGGCAGCCAGACAGGAGATCGGA
>JAJYSL010000352.1 GCA_021793595.1 Acidobacteriota bacterium | reverse complement strand
CTGTCTGGTGGCGCGGCGCAGGAGTTATTGCAACGCGTGCATTATGAAGTGACGGTGACGATGAGCGGGGGCACGCAACGTTTCTCCGACCCGCGCATGGTGGCGCAGATCATACTCGATGTCGCCATGCTGGTAGGAATTTTCGCGTTGATCGCGATTGTGTTGGGAGTCTTTCTTGGTGCCGGCCGCGCGGCATGGCAAAGAAGGCGAAACAAATCCGGATTGCCAGAGGATGATGGATCAGAATTCATTCGCCTGAATTTGAAAAGTTGAACGATGACTGCGCGCGGAAAAACCGGAAGAAATTTTTCTGACGCGTGGCATGGGAAGCTGTGACGATGGAGATTGGTTTCGTGGTGATGGGATTCGAGCCTGGCAGTTGCCTTCGATGACCCGATGAGTGACCCGGAATCAGTGCAGTTAACACTATGATCCTTTTGAATCAATAACATGATGCATTTGACCCGAGAAAAATACCAAATATAAGGCGAAGAGAAGGTTTGGGGACACTTGGCGGATGTTTTCTGTAAACCATTGATAATAATAATTATATTTTGACGTCAAATTTCGACCTGAAAATGCCTTGACACCCTCCGGTACGGCCCATAGTATGACGCCAGAAAGTTCTGATGGCTTTGCCTCCGTTGGAACTATTCTCCCTTGAAGAAAAGACCGCCCTGTTGCCGGGCGGTCTTTTCGTTGCCATGTGCCGTCTAAACAACAGCTTATGTTTCTTTTACTGGCATTCCCCGTTCTCGCGACCCTCTACGCGCTGCCGCTCATCTTTGGATGGATCGGGCCCAACCCGGTTTACGGTTTTCGCAACGATCGCACACGTCGAAATCGAGAAATGTGGTATCGCGCCAATCGGATCGCGGGAGTTGCGATCGTAATAGCCATGACAATTTGCGTCGGGATCGAGTTTGCCGTGCCGTCATTGCGGAACACCCGCGCGGGACATCTTATGTCGGTGCTGATTCAGATCAGCGCACTGATCATCGCAAATGCGTGGACAACATTTCGGATTCTGATGAAGCCCCGCTTGCGCCGATAAATTGCACAGCGATGCCGTCTGCAATCCATCTTAAGGCTGCGATTGCGACGGCGATTGGAGATGTTCGTTCGCCTGCTCCCAGGGTGCGTTCTGCAATTCCGCGATGCGCTGCTTGGGGAGGCACTGCGGATAATTCTGCTGCAGGAAGTCGATCATCTTCTCGCGAACATAGCAGCGAAGGTCCCACAACTTGCCGGAGTCGCTGGCGCTCATGAGAGCGCGAATCTGCATGGCTTGTGAAGTGAATTCGGTGACCTGTAGCACATTCACCTTGCCATCCCACAGATTGGTAGTTTTCAAAATACGGGTCAGCTCTTCTCGCAAAGGAGCAATCGGGCATGTGTAGTCGGCGTAAAGATAAAAAGTGCCCATCAGGTCGGCGGAAGTGCGAGTCCAGTTCTGAAAGGGCTGCTCGATGAAATAACTGAGCGGCACAATAAGCCGCTGTAGATTCCAGATGCATACCACGACATAGGCGGCGGTGATCTCTTCGATCCGTCCCCATTGGCCGTCCACAATGACGACGTCGTCGATGCGAATCGGCTCGGTGAGGGCAATCTGTATGCCGGCCAGGAGATTGGAGACGGTTGTTTTGGCCGCGGCCGCGAGGGCGAGGGAGGCTAAACCAGCGGAAGCCAGCAATCCCGCGCCCGCCTGCCAGAGACGTGTGTGGTTGAAGGTGTAGAGAATCAGTCCCAGGGCCAGAAGACCGATGAATCCGATGGCCAGCCGCCGCATGACGGCCATTTGAGTGCGCACCTGTCGCGCCCGCAGATTGTCTGCCAGGGTGATGTCGTAGCGGTTCAGAAGAATGTCTTGCGCCGCATAGACGCCGCAGATGAGAAGCCATGCCAGGCAGGCGATAAAGAAAATATGCAGGACGTGCTCCGTAATGTCCTGGGCAGAATCTGAGATGCCAAAAGCGGGGACGGCCAGCATGGCCGCGGAAAGAATGAGTAGCCACAAGATGGGTTTGCGAAATCGCCTGATGCTGCGATGGTGAGATTGCGCAGCGGTTTTTCTGAGAAGCAGGTGAAAGACCACCCAATAGGCGATAAAGCCGATTACCAGCGATGCGCTGAGGACGAAGGAACCCAGCACCAGTCGGTGAGCATGTCGCTCAATCAATGGCAGTAATTTTGTGGAAAAAGCGAAAGCAATGAGCAGTAGATTTTCGTGCAATTCTCCCCCCGTGGCGAAAAGTGTGCCTGGATCGAGAATCGAAAGGAGCGACGAGGCTTACCCGTTGCGCCGATAATCGCCGCTTTTGCCGCCGGATTTGCTTTCCAGCGCGATATCGCGGATGACAATCCCCTTGTCCAAGGCCTTACACATGTCATAGATGGTCAAAGCGGCAACGGAGGCTGCCACCATGGCCTCCATTTCCACGCCTGTGCGTCCTTCCGATGTTGCGGTGGCGCGAAGGAAGATGCCGTTGGAGCGGGTCTCGGCGAGCACATCGACGAAGGTAAGAGGCAGCGGATGACACAAAGGGATGAATTCCGCCGTTCGCTTGGCAGCCTGGATGCCGGCGAAACGTGCAACCTCCAATGGGTTGCCCTTGGGATTGGCGGGCAGCGCTGCCAACACAGCGGGGGAAAGCTCGACCATGGCGGTCGCTTCCGCCCGCCGTTGCGTGACCGGCTTGCCGCTGACATCCACCATACGTGCGCGTCCCTTGGAATCATAATGAGAGAGCTTGCCCATAAGAAACAGCGTAGCAGGAAAGGCTAAGGCAGAAGCCGGGTAAGTTTTTTCATGTGCTGTGTGGATGTGTGACGGCATTTTTCTGCAAGAAAATGCCCGTTGGCATACTCTACGTGCGTTCCAGGCGCCCTGCCTCTGTTTTAACGTAGGAGAACGCGTACCGGTTGGTCTGCGGCCAGCAGGTCGCAATCGTCAGGGACGACGACGTAGCAATTGGTGCGGGCGTTCGCAGCCAGGTCTCCTGAGCCCTGGCTTGGCACCGGAGTTACCGTGGGCAACGACTGCGACGTATCGAGACAGGCGGGAAGAAAGCGGGTGAGTCCGCGTTTCAGTGGCAGGGCTGAGGTTAGCGTGGCCAATGCAAAATTCGTTTGCCAGTCTCGTTGACCTGCCAAAGCGGCCAGCAGCGGCTGGACAAAAAGGCGGAAGGTGACCATGGCGGAAACCGGATTGCCCGGAAGTCCGAAGAAGTAACGCGGTGCACGGCCTTTTCCTGCGGGAACGCGGCCGAAGACCACGGGCTTGCCAGGCTGCATGGCGACACCGGTAAAGAAAAATTCCGCGCCCATGGTGGCGAGCACGTCCTCGACGAGATCGAACTTGCCTAAGGAGACTCCGCCGGCAAGCAGCAGCAGAGGCGCAGACTTCAGGCCTTGCCGGATGCTCGAGGCAAGAGCGTCCGCGCGGTCCGGTGCTGCACCCTGCGTCACGGGAATGGCTCCGAAGCGGCGGACCAGGGCTGCGAGGGAACTGCTGTTGGAGTCGTAAATCTGATGCGCCTGAATGGCGGGGTTGTCTTCCTGTATGCCGGCCTCGTTGGCGGGCCAATGCACCGATGGCGCAACCAATTCATCGCCAGTAGCCAGGATTGCGACTTTGGGCGGCGCGTACACCGGTACCGAGCAGAAACCGCAGAACGCCGCCAGCGCAATCTGATCCGGGTCCAGGCGTGTGCCCGGCTGCAGCAATAGATCTCCCTGACACGCTTCGCTACCCTGGGGGACAATGTTCTCTCCGGGAGCCAGGGTGCGACCGGCGTGGGGAAGAAGAAAGGTGGATTCGAGGACGTCGGAGGGGTGTCCGTCATTGGGGGCGCGTCCTGCGATTGGCGCGCGTCCGGCGAGTTCGCTGCCGGAGAAAATCCAGGCGTGTTCGACCATCAAAACGGCGTCGGCTCCGGGTGGCAGAGGAGCACCGGTCATGATTTCGATGGCTTCGCCGGCGGCAAGAGGAGGTTGATTCGAAGACCATCGCTCCCCGGCACGCAGTTGCCCGACGATGCGCAAGGGAACGCCGCGGGTGAGGTCCTGGGCTCGTATGGCAAAGCCGTCGCGGGTGACGCGGGGGAAGGGAGGCTGGTCGCGCCCTGCGACGAGAGGAGCGGCCAGGACGCGGTCCAGCGCCAGGGAAAGAGGGAGGATGCTGGTTTTGCGGGAGGAGGCAGCAAGAATGGCTGCGGAATGTTCCGCGACAAGGGAGATAGCCTCAGCGAAGGAAATTGGGGTAGTAGGCACGGGAGAGGACGAGGCCGACGGAGGTTGATTTTTCTGCACCTGGTTGCCTCGCTAGGGGAGGAAAGTTACAAGTAGTTGCTGTTCCCGGAAGCGCGAACGGCTCCCACGTAGAGTCAGGAGCCGTTGAGTCTCGCTTTGCTACTACGCGGTATAGCTATCGATGCTTTTTATAAGACGAGTGGACAGTCTCGCCGGCCTGCGCCAGGATATTGCGCGCATCGTCGGCCAGCGGCCCGGTTGGCGCCATCTCCAGGAATTTGCGATAGGCATCGGCGCAACCGGCAGGCAGCACAATTTTATTGGTCTTTGGATCGATGGTCGCATGCTGCACCATGGACCATCCCTTGATGTAATAAGGGATCGGCTTGGTCGGGTCCGCGGTGATGGCCTTCTCCGCCGCAGCGCCGGCGGCATCGCCCTGGCCAGTCTTGAACAGAACGACAGCCTCATTGGTGAAATACATGCCCGCGTTGGCAGGATCGGCCTTGGCGGCGGCCTCATATGCAGTTATGGCATCGCTGACTTTGCCGGAGTCCGCCTCGGCTTCGCCGAGGTTA
>JAJYSL010000351.1 GCA_021793595.1 Acidobacteriota bacterium | reverse complement strand
TCAGGCACCGTCATGCCGTTAGCGTATTCGTTACATCGCGCCCCGTAAAGGGCAGCAGGATATCCTGAAGGAGCAGGGAATTCAGCCTGATCGATGGGATTGAAACCAACCACTCCAAAGCGCGGAAAAAACAGCCGTCGCTGGTCAAGGGCCAGCCAGACGTTCCCAATTTGGCAGCTTCGACGCCGGATGAAACTGTCGATCCTCTCACACTGTTTCATCCCGTGACGGCGTCATGGCTGCGGGCTGTCTTTGAAAAGCCAACCACGCTCGCGGCATTTCTATGGTGCATCGACAAGCTGATGCTGCATCCTCCGCCAACCGATGCCGAGGGTTGCCGCGTCATCTACATCAGCCCGCTGAAAGCGCTGGCCGTCGATGTGGAGCGGAACCTGCGCTCCCACTGGCTGGCATCAAACAGTTGGCGGAACGGCTTGGCGTCACCGTCCGCGAGCCGGAGGTCAGCGTTCGCACCGGCGACACGCCACAGCGCGAACGCGCTCGTTTTCGCCGCAACCCGGCGGAAATTCTTATCACCATGCCGGAGTCTTTGTATCTTTTGTTGACGAGCGATGCAGCAGTTTCGGTACAGGCCATTTATGGTTCCGGGCGAACTGACTTGTCCACAAAACCGCCTTGCGCTCAGGCTGAGACAATCGCCTAGGTTAGAGAATCTCACTGAGAAAATTCTGGCCAAGGCCTCCAGAATGAAACCTCTTAAATCTTGAAATCGCCTCTTTCACGCCGATTTTTAGGTATCACTATGATGGGTGATACATATCACGGAACATATATCTGCAAGTTCGTAGTATCGGTTGTTTTGCTGAGCTCGGTCTTGATTTAGGAGGAGCGATGCATGATACCTGGCAACAAAATCTAAAGTCTCGGTCCGCATCGGGCTGGTTTCCTAACATAATTGTATTGGGCTGGAGTATTATTCTGATTGCTCTGGCCTGGAATATTGCACCGGCCCAAAGTACAAACGCAAGCAAGTCTACTCGTGCCAGCTTCGGCGCGGCCATGTCTCCCATGCAGCCGGTCGATGCGTCACAATTTGTCGGCTCAGCTACCTGCCAGCTTTGTCATGCCGACCACTTCAAGAACTCTGAACAGACCCCACATTGGAAGATCGCTGTTCGGAAAAATCCGAATGGGTCTCCGGACAGTTGCGAAGGATGCCATGGCCCGGGTAAGGCGCATGTAGACAGTGGTGGCGATGCTACGAAAATATTCCGGTTCACCACCGCTACGAAGGAACAGGCCAATGGCCGTTGCCTTAGCTGCCACCAGACCAGCCATCACAAATATAACTATGACCGTTCGACCCATGCGGACGCCAAGGTCGCCTGTCTATCGTGCCATTCCATCCATCACGCGGCACCGAAGACGGTGTTACTGCTGGCCTCGCAACCCACGCTTTGCTACTCCTGCCACACTAATATCCGCCCCTATTTTGATCGTCCTTTCCACCACAGGGTAAATGAAGGGCTGATGAACTGCACCGATTGTCATAATCCCCACGGTGCGTTTCGCGATAAACAGTTACGCACTGCTGCGACGCAGGATCAGGTCTGCATCAAGTGCCACAGCGAGAATGCGGGCCCGTTCGTCTTTGAGCATCCGCCGGTCAAAACCGAGGGCTGCATCTCCTGTCATTCCCCGCATGGTTCCTCAAATCCCCGCATGTTGAATGTGAGCAACATGAATACACTTTGTTTGCAATGCCACACCAACACCTTCAACTTCACAGCGCCGGGGACGCCATCATTTCACAATCAACAGACCCAGTTTCAGGCCTGCACGCTCTGCCACGTTGCCATTCATGGCTCCAACGTCAGCAGTGTGTTCTTCCAGTAAAGGAGGCTACGCATGACTCCGCTGCTTCAGGTAAGGAAACTCGCAATGAACCACAGCTGTGTTCCACTGATCGTCTTCCTGCTGGTCGTCGGGACACTAACCTTCGGGACACTAACAATAGAAACCAGCCTTTTGGCACAGGAAGCAGTCCCAGGTGTCCGGCTTGTCTCCAGTCTCTCCGATCTGTCTACTGTCAAGAACGGGGCATCCGCACATCCAGCGGGCCGGCATGCCTCAGTGGCTAAGGCCGACGATCTTGTTTATGATGCGCCAGTGCCTGCTGGGCAGTCTACGGACAGTGCTACTGCCAATGGGGTGGTTACGGCCCAAAGATATGCCCTGGAGCCGGAAAGATGGCGCAACTATGCTGGACCGTCGCAGCAGACTCCAGGCCAGCATGAAGTCACGGCGAGCGACTATACCATCCATCAGGCCGTGGAGTTGGGCGGCCATATTGTCAGCTACTCCGGCAGTTCTGCAATGTGGGACAACCTGGTCGATGTATTCAGCGGTCCAAGATTTCTCACGCAGTCGTTGGAAATGCACGCCATCGACCATAAAGGAAAGCTGTTCGATGACCTGAATATGCAAAGCTTTGGCTACGGAGGAGATCCGAACACCTCGACCTTGCTGCGCTTTTCTAAGGGGAAAATCTATACTTTTCGTTCTCTACTTCGGCGAGACCGCCAGTACTTCGACTACGATCTGCTGGCGAATCCATTGGTTCCAACTACCTACAAGCCCTATGTGCCTGTATTGAATTCTCCGCACCTGTTCAATACGGTTCGCAAGATGGGAGACTTCGATCTGACGATATTGCCTTTGGCCCGCGTGGACTACCGATTCGGGTACTCCCCTAACATTGCAGAAGGGCCAACTTTCAGTACTGTACATGAAGGGACCGAAGGCCTTCTCTATCAGAACTGGAGAAACAGCACCGATACCTTTCGGTTTGGAGTGGACTGGAAGATGCTGCGGCAGACCAGTGTCAGTTTCGACGAAATCATTACCCACTACAAAGGCAATACAAGCTGGAGCCTGGCCGGGTTGAACTATCAGCTCCCGAATGGCACACCTGCCAGTATAGGGATCGACATCTTTACCCAGAGTGGCGCTTGCGCTGCCGCACCCATCACGAACAGCACAACCACGCCACCGACTGTCAATCCAACATGCAACGGTTATCTTGCCTATACACGCACGGCACCCACGCGTGTCATCTACCCAACCGAGCAGTTCCACTTTGAAAGCACTTCGATCAAGAATGTGCAGATGACTGGGCGCGTGGTCTATAGCGGCAGTCATGGCAATCTTACGAACTACAATGAGACGTTTAACGGCCTGACGACCAGGACAGGTACGCGTCAGTCAATCACAACCGGCTATGCCAAGACACAGATCATCAATGTGGCTGCAGACTACGGCGTGACCTGGCAGATCGGTCCGAAATGGACTCTCAGTGATGCGTTCAACTTCTGGGACTTCCGTGATCCTGGCATGAACTCACTGACGACGACCACGTTTACCGGAACTTCCATGTTAAATCCACCAATTCCTCCTCCCGGTGGGCCAGTGACTACCCAATCGAATGGCTTTCTCGCACAGAAGACGATAACGAACACCACTCTAGTGGAATACGATGTGACACGAATGTTGCGCCTGAGCGCAGGATACCGCTACCGCGCCCGGACGATTGGCTTCTATGGCCCTTTTACCCCGGTAGGAGAAAACGTGGTTCCGATCCATGAAAACTGGGGTCTCTTCGGAGGACGTTTTCAGCCAGTCCGCGCCTTGGTTGTGAACTTCAATATAGACGCTATGTCTGCCGACCGTGCGTATACGCGCATCAGCCCACGCCAGTTACAGGATTACAAGATCTATACGACATTCAACCCCAAGGAGTGGATACAACTCAGCAGCAGCATCACTATCTTTGAAAGCCGCGATAATGTAACGAATGTCAATCACTTGCAACATAATCGCGATTACTCCTTTGGAGCTACGATAACTCCCAATAAATATTGGACCGTAGATGCCCACTATGCCTACACCGATTACTTTACCCGGACTGATGTCTGTTACGCCAGCACTCCGGCATATCCAGCGGGAGCGCAGGCCTGCCCAACGACAACCGGCTATCTGCTGGGCAATGGTCTATACAACGAGCCGACAAACTTTGGCACGATAGATATCGGACTTCGAGCAACGGACAAAGTCACAGCCAATCTCGGCTACACCGCCAGTGAAGTCAATGGGAACGCGGAGTCCCTTAATCCGCGTCAGGTTCCAGGCTCTCTACAGTCGATCTACGAGACACCCTTTGCCAATGTTTCTGTAGTTCTTACCCCCAAATGGACCATGAGAGGTGGATGGGCCTATAACGAATACGGTGAAGGCTCCCCCATAGGCCCAACTTCGCCGCGCAGCTTCCGCGGAAATCTATTCACTGTCGGTGCCCGTTATGCGTTCTAACCCTGTTGCTTGTTACCGTGAATGACGTTCCTGTCAGTGAGCATTTTCTTGCACGCTTTTTGCTTGATGCTGGCTTCCAACCTTCTCCCGTGGGCTTCAATTTGCGTCGCGTGCTGTTGCCGCCAAATCAACGCGAGACTGTCAGCGGGGCCATGCAGCGGGGAGTGCAATAGTGCCGGAAGGCGACACAATTTTTTGCTTCGCTCGGGCGCATCATCGCTGCGCCGCAGAAAGACATTCCGCTAATTCTTGTCTGACGCACCCATTCTGAGGGCAGACCATTTATCGTAAATAGTAACGACCATGGGCCAGATCAAAGCCGTACGCGGCACTCGCGATTTACTGCCGCCGGAAACCGAGTTATGGAACCACATCGAGGCGACGGCGCGCCGTGTCTTTGCGCGTTACGCCTTCGGAGAAATCCGTACGCCCATTTTTGAAGACACGCAGTTGTTCGCGCGCGGCGTCGGCGAAGAGACGGACATTGTTTCCAAAGAAATGTATACGTGGGAGGATCGCGCGCGCGCGCAG
>JAJYSL010000350.1:3341-4861 GCA_021793595.1 Acidobacteriota bacterium | reverse complement strand
TGGTACGACGTGGACGGGCTCTCGCCTGCGATTCGTTACGATGTGAATCAATTTCTGGCGCAAGTAGGGATGGACGCGTTCTTTGGGACGTTCCTTGGGTGGTGCCATCGGAACGGCGTTCGCGGAAGAATTCAGCCTTACGGCTTTGTCACCGATAATCTTGAAGGCGCTGGCGTGACCGATATTCCCGAAATGGAGTGCACGCCCGGTGAAAAGGACGCCGTGCCGTGGTTCGACACACGGATCGGCCCCAAAATGTATGTTGCTTCCGGTGCCCATTTGTACGGGCGTAATGTGGTAAGCGTCGAGGCTTATACCTATTTGCACTGGCAGCCTGGCCGAGCAACGCTTGAAGAGTTAAAGATTGCGAGCGACATGTTCCTCCGATCCGGCGCCAACAAGTTTTACAATTCCGGCTTCACGGGCACCCCAGAGCATGAATTCGTACCCTCGCGGCGCTTCGGCGCGGAGATCGTGATCAGCCCGGTGAATGTCTGGTGGAGTTATTACCATCTCCTCAGCGACTATGTAGCGCGCTGCTCCGCCCTCCTTCGGTATGGACACCCGGTGGCCGACCTGGCGGTCTATTCCCCGCTGTCCAACCAGTGGACGCTTGACGTGCTGAACGTGCGCCACTGGACTCGTGATTTTGAGTGGGGAGACCTGGGGAAGCTGATTCTTGCTAACGGATATGATTTTGATCTTCTCAACGATGATGTACTCCAGAAACACGCGGATATTTCAAACGGCATGATTCGTGTCGCTAACCTGACGTTCCGGATCCTCATCCTGCCAAACATCCATGCGTTACCTCTCGAAAGCATGAGGCGAATTCAACAGTTCGCTCAGGATGGCGGGGTGGTCATCGCACTGGAACAGACACCGGGAGCTTCAACTGGTCTTGCTGGCTATCGCCAGAAGAGCGAAGAGGTCCTTTCCATTGCTGCAGAGATGTTTCGTGAGCCCGTCGGAGTCGAGGGTACCGGCGCTCATCGATATGGGCGGGGACAAACATATTTCATCAAGAAGGTCATCGACCGGACGGACCCGCTTGACCGGCAAAGCAGCGTGTTCGACCCATTTGTGAACACCTTGCGCCGGCACGTCACACCGGATTTTGGCGTCAACTTCGTCCAGGAGGCACTGCGAGAGAACAACGGACTCGCGTTCATGCATCGGAGATTGCCTGATCGCGACATCTATTTTGTCTCCAACGTGCAAAACCAGCCCGTGAATTGGCGTGTGACGTTTCGCGTATCCGGAAAGGTGCCCGAGGAATGGAACCCCTACAACGGGGAGATGAAGCCTCTGTATGAATACGAGCAACAGGATGGAAACACCTTGTTGCCAGTGAAGCTGGCGCCTTTTGAATCTACCATTTTCGTGTTTACGCCAGGGGAGGCTCCACACGTCTCATATAGCAACTTTGCGCAAGTATGGAAGGTTGACTCGAAAGGCATGGATGTCTTCGCAGCTGAAAACGGAATTCACATGGTCAGGCCGGGCGGACAGGGAGGCGA
>JAJYSL010000350.1:0-3331 GCA_021793595.1 Acidobacteriota bacterium | reverse complement strand
GCGATTCACCTCGTCAGGTGACTGTAGATTCCATTCCGGGACGCTACGAGATCGCGGGTCATTGGCAACTGCTGCTTGAAGGCGATGGATTCCCGCGAATAGAAAAAACGATGTCACAGCTCATTTCGTGGACAGACGATCCGGCCCTAAAGCACTTTAGCGGTACCGGCCGGTATACGATCGCGTTCAACCTGCCCACCCCATACTTTCAGGATCTTCTTCAGCTACGGCTCAGCCTGGGCGCTATAGGCAACGTTGCTGACGTCGAGATCAACGGGCACCGCGCAGGCGTGATCTGGATGGGCGGACAGACGCTGGATGCAACTTCGCTCGTGAAGCCAGGCAAGAACATGATGAGAGTTCTTGTGACCAACACGCTGATTAACCGTGTGGCAGGCTGGAAGAGTATTCCTCCGCTTCCGCCGAAGCTGAAGGCTTTGTATGGCGGGGGACTCCAGGAAAATGCTTCGCAGGCGAGCGAGCTATTTGGGTTTGAGCCGCTGCCGCGCTCCGGTCTTTTGGGACCGGTGTACATCACGCCCTTCAAGCGGGTGCGCGTCAACTGGCAGTAGCACTCGATTCGGTTTCGAGTACGCTCCCGGGTCTTGAAGACCACGATCACCTATGTGCCGCTTTCGCGCTCGGGATATAGGCCCTTCACTGTTGCGCTACACTATCTAACGACTTGGCGGGTTTTACCGGGCGTTCCACGACGGCATATTCTTAAGCCATCCGGAAAGGGCTTCCTGCATGGTGCAATGATGACAAGACTTTTCGCTTGTGTCCTGTTTCTTTCTCTGGCGGGTGGTGTGCCGGCCGTTGCCCGTGCCGCGACGAGTCCTGTTCAGCCCACATCGCAAACCAATCCATCCAAGGCAAGAAAAGCGTATTTGAAACACCAGAAGAAGCAACAGAAGAAGTGGAGAAAGGCGCAGAAAAAAGCGCAGAAAAGAATAAAGAAGAGCCACGAATGATTCACTGAAAACTTGTTGGATGGAAACAATCTTCTGCCGGGTAGGTCATTCCTTCTCTAGTGCAAAACCCGGGATACTATGTCCTGTCAAAACCTGTTTCAGGTTGCCGCTCCCTGGTGGTCGCGTTGACGGAAGGAATGCGGTTCCGGGATACATCGTCCCTCGTTTTTGCTTGAGCGCCGGATGCGGCAGTCTTGCTCTGAGGTTGGCTTGCATCTGAAGTTCGAACAAAGATGATCGACTGATTGTCAGAATAGACCGCCTTCCAGTTGGGTAAGAACGGCAGCACGTGTGCCATGGGAGATGTGCGGGCCAACAGGCAAAAACCGATGTTGTATTTGTCTAGAAGCGTATTTGGATCGCTTTGCAACATCGCCCACTTGCCAAATTCAGCAAGCACACCTGTCCACTCGAAAACATCCGACCGTCCATCGACGAAAACCGGATGCTCGGGCGCCGCCCAGATCAGATATCCGCCATAGGTATAGTCATTCAGCATGTGTCCGGGAAGTGGATGAGTCTGGATAAACTCGACCGCCTTGACGGGGCTACCGTTGTTGACCTGATTCACGAGATTCTGGCGGTCTGGAAATCCCCAGATCGCAATCAGCATAGACATTGAGATCAAGATTGAATTTGGCAGAGGGAAATCGCGAGCGGGGTCATAATCATCCCAGGATGTGCGAAGGAGCCGCGATAGAACAGGCGCAGCTAAGATGCCGAAGACGAATAGCATTCGCTGATGACTGACGGCAAGCCACGTGCCCAAAGCGACAACTACCAGTTCATCCAAAAATAGCTGCGACCGCTGGACAATCACCAAAAGAAAAATGAGACCGAGTGTGGCCAGCAGCCCGAGGCCGCGAGCACTGTTCATCGTAAGCGGCATCCACTCCTGCACCTCGCTGAGCCCGATGGACTGATGCAGCAGCGTATTCAGCGGGTACAGCATCTGGTGCACACCATCCGGATTGAGAAACAACGAAGCCAGAGATAGCAACAATGCCAGCATGAGCGTCTTGCGACGTTGCGGATCCCAACCCTGGGACACAAGCAGGCCCATCCGGAAATCTATGAAAGAGCAGGCCAGGAATAACGCTGCCAACAGAAATCCAAGGAAAAAGGACCCATGACAGTTGACCCATATCGCAAACAGAGGCGGCAGCAGAAAAAACCAGCGTGGACTTCGTGTGCGTCCCAACTGTACCAGAAGCAACTCAAAAATGAGCAGAAGATATCCGATCATCTGCGGCCGTATGGCAAGGCCAGTGGTCGCAAAGAACCAGATCGCCATGGCGCCAACAAAAGAAACCTTCGCATTGTTGGAATAGATAGAAGACAACACGTATCCGGCGATCAGAATGGCGGCGGTGAAAAAGCACAGCCAGAGCATCAAGCCGGAATAGCCGCCGAATCGATAGGCGCCATAGATCAACGTCTGCGATAGCCACTCCTGGGGCACCCAGGCATGATGATTCGTTGTGTACGAGAAAATATCTGTCGTCGGAACTTTGTGCGCGGTCCAGATAATCTGGCCAATTTTTAAATGCCACCACATGTCCGGATCGTCGAAGCGAGAGCGTACGGTCAAAACGCCCAAGAGAGAGAGAAGTGCCGCAATCATCACAGGAAAGGAAAAGACGCTTCGCAGCATTCCGGATCGGAAACGTCCTGCGAAGCGCTCTTGGATTACCGGCGATGCGGTCAAGCCGTCCCCACCTCCTGGCCCTCTCGTTCAGGAATGGAATCTTCCTCCGCTAATCGGATCAGCCGGTGGAGATAGGCTCGTGAAATATGCAAGCTGCGGGCCGCGAGGGTTTTGTTCCCCTGGTTTTCGCGCACGGCCGTCGCAGCCAGTTTGATCTTGTAATCGCGAAGCTGCCGTTCAAACGATCCCGTTGGCCGATAATCAGAAATGTTGACAACGCTATCTTCCTGGATGTTCTCCGGAAGATCTTCCGGACAAATAATGTTGTCGCGAGCGACGATGATGGACCTCTGGATCACGTTCTCTAATTCGCGCGCATTTCCAGGCCAGGAATATGCCTGCAACAAACCCATCGCGCAGGGATCGATCTGCTCAATGTTCCTCCCATGCATTTCTGAATACATACGCAGAAAGTGGTTGGCAATTAGCGGAATATCCTCGGGGTGTTCCTGGAGAGGCGGAATGTCAATCCTCATCACATTGATGCGGTAGTACAAGTCCTGGCGAAACGTTCCCTGCGCGACCATTTCCCCCAGGTTTTGATGCGTAGCAAACACTACGCGCGCGCGCAGTGGAATCAGCCGGCTGCTTCCCAGGCGGCTGAATTCGCGCTCCTGCAAAACCCGCAGGAGCTTGACCTGGGTGTTCA
>JAJYSL010000349.1 GCA_021793595.1 Acidobacteriota bacterium | reverse complement strand
ATCATTTGATGCCCCGCCCTCGTCGAGTTTCAATTGCCATGCCTGATTGAAGGCGAAAGTTGGACCTGCCAGTGAAACCTTCTGTGGTTCGGGGATTACTGTATAACCGCGAGCAAACAACGGTGAGACCGTTTGTGCTGGCGTTAGCGAACAACACATGGTGGCGATTGCCGCGATGAGCAAAACCCTCATTCGTATCTCCTCAAGCAGGATTGTTAAGCATGTGCCATTGCGACGTCTCGATGGTTTCGCTACCGCATTTCAATTGCCGTGCGACGTAAATCATTTACCTAAAGAATGCAGGGAGAAAGCGGCCTGACTCTCCACTGTAGCCCAACTATCAAAAGAAGCCTTAGCGCAAGTTGGAGTTGTCGACCTGGGGGCGTCATGTTTCTAGCTAGCAGGTTAAATGTTTAACCCATAAGACGTGATTGTCAAGGAGATATGTCCGCAACGACATTGCCATAGATTAGGCGAGCAATCTATGAGTGTGCCGGTGCTCTGTTTTGCCCGCATCGAACCCCGCGCGGGGGGGAATTGATTGCATTGAGCAGTCGAGAAAAGTTCTCGCGCAGCAAAACGGGGGCACCCGTATGCGCCCCCTTTCAAGGAAAAAACACCCTAGTGCAAGCTAGAAACTGAAGCGGGCCTGCAGCTGCACGGTCCTGCTTCCCAATGCAGCCGGAATGTTATTGGCGCCAGGCTCACCAAAATGCGAGTTGACCTGAGTGATGGTTCCATCCGGCGCTGCTGAACCAATGGCATCGTCCATGGATGCAGTGTTGATGTTCGTCTTGTTGAACAAATTGTAGACATCGGCACGTACTTCGAATCTCGCCGCATCGCCCAAAACCGGCATCTTCGGCAGTCCAAATGCCTTGGTTAAGCTGGCATCCAGGTCCTGATATCCCGGACCGTTCAAGCTGTTGCGGTGGATGCCCGGCGTCGGCGCGGGCGCCGTCGCTGGGAAAGTCGGCCCTTGCACATAGACCGGTGGCGCGAAATATTTCGTCGCATCGCCGCCGTAGTTTGGGTTGACTAGTCTCTTGAAGATGCTGTTGCCCGTCTTCGAACCTGCACCGCCGAGATACTTGGACGGCCGCAGCGCTCCGTATCCGCTGCCCTGGTAGTAGGGCCCGGTTGTGTTGTACACGGGGTTGAACGGGAAGCCTGAATGTGCATTGAATATCCCGCCCAGAGACCAGCCTCCCAGCGTTTTCTCCAGAAGATTATTGCCATGGAAGAACACGGGCTGCCACAGGCCGAACAGTTTGAATGCATTCTGCACGTTGTAGTCCGATCGTCCGTAAGCGGCATGGACATCGAACGGGTATTGATCTTCCTCATACGGTCCAGAACCCTCGTCCATTGCTTTCGCCCAGGTATATTGCACTTCCGCCTGGAACTGGTGCGCGAAGTTGTGGGTCAGGGTGGCCGTCATTCCGTTGTAATTGCCGTTCGCCGTATTGGAGTAGTAATCGACGAAATTCGACTTGGGATTCAACGGGATTCCATGCGCCAACGCAATCACGTTAAAGTTCGACTGCGTCAACAAATGCCTCGACTGGCTTCCCAGGTAGCCAATCGTAACCACGGTTTGAAATGGGAATTGATACTCCGCTTCCAGGGAATAGTGATAATTGACGATTGTCTTTGGATTGGCCTGGAACCCGGTGACAAAAATCGGCTGCGCGGTAAGGGGCAGGTTATCGGGCCCAAAATTCGTAATAGCCGCCGGGTTGGGTGCATAGCCGAAGATGGAATGAATGTCCCCTGCCGTCTGGTACAAGATGCCGTTTCCCGCGCACGTAGGATTGCTGGTGTAAGGATAGGGACAAGTGAAGTTCGCCTGGACGGCATTGGGCGGGTTGCCATTGCCATTGGCAAGAATGGCAATTTCATTCTGGTTGTAATTGATGCCAAAGCCACCGCGGAGGACGGCTTTGCCGTTGGATGCCTTGGGTTGAAACGCGAAGCCGACCTGCGGACCAAAGTTGTATTTCTGTGGGGTGTAGAGATTTCCGCCGACGCGAATGTTTAGATTGGATAGTGCGTTCGCGCCCGATCCGAACTGCAGCACGTCGAGATTGTTTTCTTTGGAGTACATGGCACCGAAATACGACCAGCGCAAGCCAAGGTTGACGGTCAGATTGGGCCGGATCTTGTAATCATCCTGCGCGAAGAAACCCCACATGGTGATGCGATCATCCTGGCGGTTGGCAAACGGAACGCCGGTGGCGTGATCGAACTGGCCGCTCTCAAAATAGGGAGCATCGTTGGCAAAATCCCACAGGTTCTTGAAATTGAATCCTGGGCGCGCTGCGTACACTGGGTTATTCAGGTAGTAGAGACGGGTCAGCTCGCCGCCGACCTTGATGTTCTGGCTGCCAAGCGTCTTGGTGAGAATGTCGTTGTAATCGTAGGTCCATTGATTCAAATTGCTCGGTCCCGGTGCGCCGAAGAACTGCGGGCTCGCGCTCCCGATACTGTCGAAATTGTCCTGGGGCAAGCCAAACGGCGCCTGAGGATTGGAAGTGACCTCATTCCAGCGCCAGCCAGCCGCGTTCGCGCGTGCCTGGTTCAGCAGTGTCGGGGAGAACACATGGTTCCAGACTGCCGAAAATGCATCGTTGACCTGCGAGTGATGCCAGAAGTTCGCCGGGCGCACCGGGCCGTTATACGATGTGGAAGAAACTGGAACCCAATAAATCGTAAAAAATACATGATCGTTTTGCGTTGCATACGCGTCCAGACGACCGTTGTACTGCGCCTGCGATACCGTGCTTGGATCGAGCGTGTTGTAGAACCCCAGATCGCCGACACCATCCAGGCCTCCGCCAACTCCAGGAGTCCCGGCGCTGCCTCCGTACGTTAAATCCTGCATCCCTAGGCCAGTCTTCAATGGCGACCCGACATCCAATCCGTTCGGGGTGGTGTTGCAGTTCACCCCCTCCGTCAGGCCGATTTGCTGGCAAGTTTGAGCAATCAGGCCGCTGGCAGCCACCCCTTCCCCTGGATAGGACAGATATTTTGCTGCAATACTGCCTGTCGCCGCCGCCGAGGAGTTGAACGCAGATGTGGTGTACCAGCCTTGCCCCGTCGATAGCGCCGATTCCGGACTGGTTTCATAATTAAAGAAGGCGAAAATCTTATTCTTCCAGATCGGCCCTCCCAGGCTAGCGCCATAATTGTTGGTGCGTTCGTCGTCCCGATTCACGCCCTTGTCCGACGGGGAGTTGCCGGGGTTCGCAACATAGCCGTTCCATCGCTGATAAGCGTTCAGGCCGGGCCGCGATGCTTTGAAGAACAAACTGCCGTGCAGGTGGTTGGTCCCCGACTTGGAGGTCACCTGGATGTGGGAGCCGCTAAAGCGGCCGTTTTCGGCGTCGTAGCTATTGGTGACGATGGTGACATCCTGGACCGAATCTTCGCTCGGCGTAATCACCGAGGTTCCTCCCCAGACCGCGCTCACCGTGCTGATGCCGTCCACGGAGATGCCGTTGGTCTCATATTGTCCACCACGGGTTTGAATCTGCGGACCGTTTTCCGTCTGGAAAATGCCAGAAGCCGCATTGCTGGACCCGCCAGGACCCTGATTCCCAGGCAAGTTGTAGCTGCCGCCACCGCTACCCTGGGAGGCATCGCCAAACGCACCCGGCGCCAGTTGCGCTAGTTGGAACACGTCGCGGTTGAACGACGGCAAATGCTGGATCTGATTGCTGTCGATATTGCCGCTGAGCGTCGCCGTCTCGGTGTCGAGCAGCGCCGCCTGCGATCCACTCACGGTCACCGTTTGAGTCGTCTGTCCCAGGTTCAGCGTGACATTTACCGCGTTGGCCTGCTCCGGCAGAATCTGGACGTTGCTTAGCGTCTTCTTCTTGAATCCGGACGCCGTCACCGTCAATGTGAACTGGTCCGGGGGCAGGGCGTTGAAGGTATATACGCCGCTGCCAGAGCTTGTGGTGGTAGACGTATGGTTGGTCGCGTTATCCGTCAGAGTCACCGTGGCGCCGGGAATAATTGCGCCGGTGGGATCGGTAACAGTTCCCTGAAGGGATGCCCGGAACTGGGAAAAGCCTGGCAGCGTGAATGCGCAGATGCTGGCTAGTAGCAGGAAAAACGAGAAGAATCTTCCGACCTGGAAGTGAGTTTTCTTTTGCATAGCGCCCCCTCAAATTGCAACGTAATAGTTTGTGGATCCGGCAGGGGCGATTTCATCTTCGATGTCTCAGCTCCAACCGGATCCGCTTTCGTAAGGACTTTGGACTCCCTCTGCTACCCCGTCCAACAATCAGCGACTCAGCTTTCCGGCTTTCGACTATCTAAAACTGGATGCGACAAAAGGAAATGCGGTTGCAAGAGAGCTCCTTTTTGGGAACCTCCTTACAACCGCATCCGGCTTGCCGCAGAACGACTGTCTTCTAATTTCGAGAAGAGCGTCTCTCCCGTTTGTTACTGTGGAACGACGGTTGGCGGATTCACTTCCCCGGTCGGCGCCGTTGAAATTGGCGGCAATCCCACCGCCTCCGGCGGCGGCAACGTGTGTGTTTGATACCACTGCGCCTGGGCTTCGCCAAAACGGATGCCACGCTGAATCCACAACTGCATGGCCGCCTCGTATTGTGCGGAAACATTGTCCAGCCAGTAGGGGCGATTTTCTTTCAGCCACGCCGCCCGATACAGGTCCCGGGTCAGCCCGTAGCCATCCCGCAAATCCTGGCATCGCCCATTGTTCGACGAGATGTCATAGAGCCCCGAACCCAGGTGTTTGCTTGCCTCCGGATCATTCTGTTGCTGATAGGCCTTGTCATAGGCGGTCAACATTTCCTGCGCCGCCTCGAACTTGTATCCCAGAAAGTCCATCCGCCGCGCCCCCATC
>JAJYSL010000348.1 GCA_021793595.1 Acidobacteriota bacterium | reverse complement strand
GTAGTGGTGTCCAGACTTGTGATATTTTCCGATCTCGTCGGTGAATCCGCCCTTGGTGTACCACTCGTAAATGCGGACCTGGTAGTCGGCAAACTGCTTACCGGTGGGATCCTTCAGCAACGCTCCGGTTGTCCCATCTGTGTACGGATGGAAGGATGCTCCCGGATCGCTGGGAATCTTGATATCGGGCACATTGAACATCCATCGGGGAATGGTGCCGACGTTCACGTGGCGTTGGCCAGAAGTGTTCGCGAAAAAGTCGTTGAATAAGGGATCGATGTATTTGAAGTTCCAGAACGTTTCGGTCGCGGTCGGCTCTTTTAGCTCAGCAACTGCCTGCCGCGGAACTGTAAACCATAGCTGCAACCGGGTGTCGTTGGTGCGCAGATCGCGCAGTGCCTTCAGTAGAGGCTTGTTCAGCGGATTGCTCCTCAGCGTATAGGCGCTCGCCAGGTGTTGAGTCGTGGGAACGGTCTGGGAAACGCGCGTCGTCCCGTTCCACCGTGCGGTGACCTTTGCCGCGTTCGGCTCTCTCGGTGGCAATGCGACCAAAGCTTGCGTGCCGACCAAGGCCGTGAAAAGTGCAATAACCATACCCGAACTGAATCGCATCTCTCTCCCGATTTCTCCAGGGTTCCTAACCTGGTTTGCGACGACCTGTCGATGCCCGCCGTGCACGCCAATGACGCGCTCAGTCGGTGTTGGGCGGAAATACCACGCCTTTTTTAATAAGAATGCAGCCGTAGGTGCGGGCCTCGCCCGTGATGACCACCGCGTACGCGTTACGGGCGCGTTCATAAAATGCTTCGCGAGAAATTGCCGCAAGGCGCTGGTGTTTGCCCTCAGACTCGTCAATGATCTCCTGGCATATCTGTTGCACCTCGGGAATCTCGTCTGGAGCATGCACTTGCATCATGCGAACCGCAGGCTCCTTCACGAAGGTGTCCAGCGGAAATAATCTCAGACAGGCTTCCAGGACCGATGGCAGATCGGCACCGTCCAGACGCACCAACCGTCGCGCAATGGATGCCGCGGGAAAGTTGGAATCCACAAGGGCCAGCTCATCACCGTGCCCCATCGACGCCAGAGTATGCAAAAGCTCCGGCGTGTGCAGAACACTTAAGGTCTTCAACATACACACACGTCCTTAGGCATCATTGATAGAAACGGAAGCACGACCGCATCCCTGCAGCGCTTCAAGTCTGTACTGCAATTGGGCATATCGACCGTGAGCAGATTCAGCCGACGTTGCGGCTTCCGGAGATGTCGGCGCGCCGTCCGGTGGTGCAGCCTCGCAAACGTCGGATTCAGAGGGGTCACAATGTTCGTTGATTGGCAGGTTGCGGGCGAGGCGGAAATCCCGATCGGCCATCTTCTAATGTTCGCGTCAGCGTCTTCAGTCGAGACCTTGGCAATCACGTCGGGGGCCACCAAAATGCAGGTTTTTCCAGCGGGTTCTTTCCGAAGGAGCCCCGCCGGAACCTTGTTCAACTGTGGTGCGGCGCCTCAATCCAAAGACGCGTTGAATCGTTTCAAATACCGTAATGAATAATACTGCCGAGAGAACTTTGCGTCAACATTTTTGTGGGGGGGGATTTTTGCTGAGTCGCCTTTCGTACCGAAAATCCAGCCGCCGTCTTAGCTTCGCGCTGAAATTTGAACCGGTTTCAATTTCCTGGCCGAGTTCTTAAATGGCGGGTTTGACCTTGAAGGTGGCGCGACCGATCCTCTGACCTTCAACTCTGTCTTCAGGATAATCCTCCGTACGGGGCCGGAACTGTTCGCCACTCGATCAAGCGCCAATTGAGCTGCGGCAGCCCCCATCTGATACGAAGACTGGTACACGGAGGACAACTGGGGTGTCGTCATCTCCGTCAAATCGAGGCCATCAAACCCGATCAACGAAATATCTTCCGGGCAACGCAGATTCTCATCCCGGATCGCCAATAGCGCACCCAATGCAATCATGTCGTTGCATGCAAGAATTGCCGTGGGACGAGGCGACATTTGCAGCAACACTCTGGTCTTTGCATAACCACCTGCACTGTCGAAGGTGGTTTCCTGCAAATAGTCTCCAACCACCTCCAGGCCAGCCTGTCGCACGGCGCGCTTGAAGCCTTTCAGCCGATCTTGCGAGTTGGTCAGGTCCAGCGGACCTGTGATGGCCGCTAACCGGCGGTGACCCAGTTCGATTAGATAGGAAGTCGCGTGAGAGGCCCCGCCGGCATTGTTGATGGTGACGCTGTCGCCGTTCCAGTTGCGCGGCAAGCGATCGATGCAGACGACTGCGGACCCCGTTTTGCGGAACGCTTCGGTCTGTACGGTTAGATCGCTGAAGCTGGAGGGAATTACGATGAGCCCGGAGGGAAGATACGTCTGCAGGGCGTTCAGATGCTCTACTTCCTTTTCATGTACATTGTCGGTATTGCAGAGCACCAGTCGATATCCATTGGAGAACGCCACATCCTCCACTCCGCGGACAACACCCGGGAAAAAGGGGTTGAGAATATCGGGAATCACCATACCTAGAATGTTGGTCTTGTCCCGACGCAGTCCGCGGCCCAGTTGACTCGGCATGTAGCCGGTGACCTGCACCGCTTCCAACACTCTCTTGCGCAACGGTTCACGAACTTTGGCAGAATCGTTTAAAACATGGGAAACCGTGCCAAGAGATACTCCGGCAAGCGCTGCAATCTGCTTCATGTTTGCCACGGTTGCATCCTCTTCTCCAGACGACGTCGCATGCGCCGCCTCGCGATTATTGCGACGCGTCATGGCCCCGGATAGACGCAAGAGCGAGTTTTTTGATCGCACACGCAGAGCGCATTTTCGGGTAATGAAGTGTCAGCCGGTAAATATTTCCATCAGCATATCAGTCTTTCTTTCTGGATTGCTTGTGCTGGATCCCTTCCCGGCTACTTCAATGGACTCACAAAGTCAGCAGTCATCGCGAACGCGAGCCGCAACCCGGCGTGCCTTGACAAGATTCGAGGGCATCCTTATTCTCCGTTTTGATGGTAATTTGAAAGGTTTAAAATGCGGTCTTTCTGGCCGTCCTCGTCTGAGAACTGCTCCTGACGATTCCAGGCAGAGCAGGCGCTGACCGCACTCCCGAGCCATTCTGGATCCAGAATAGTCGATGAACCCTTGCGAGAGGCATAGAGCCCGCCATGATGATCGTGCATTCCTACCCAATTGCCGTAGCGCTGTGTATGTTGACGATGGTGTGCTGGGGCTCTTGGGCCAACACGCTCAAAATGGAGCCTCCGTCCTACGGGTTCTCACTTTTTTACTGGGACCAGGCCGTCGGGTATTTGCTGCTTCCTCTGCTCATCGGACTTACCTTCGGTTCGTTCGGCGTTGGAGGGAGAAGCCTGCTTGCCGACCTGCAGCAAGGCAGCGCCAGCACCTATGCGTGGGCGATCCTGGGAGGCGTGGTATTCAACCTCGCCAACATACTGTTTATGTCCGCCCTCGATGTTGCCGGAATGGCGGTAGCCTATCCAATCGGGATCGGCATTGCCCTTGTCGAAGGCGTCCTGATCAACTACATCGCCCAGCCTCGCGGCAATCCCATCCTGATTTTCACCGGCGTCGGCTGCATCATGACTGCAATCATCCTGGACGGCCTGGCCTACCGCAACCATCAATGCCGAGCCAGTCAACCTGGCGAGATCCGCAAAGGAGTTTCTCTCGCGCTTGCCGGCGGCATTCTGATGGGCCTTTTTTACTACCTGGTGCTCCGATCCGTATCCCCGGACTTTCATCATCTGGCTCGCGGAAAGTTCGGCCCGTATGCGGCCGTATTGATTTATTCGGCAGGTTCCCTTGTATCAAACCTCGTTTTCAATAGCTATTTGATGTCCCATCCGTTCAAGGGCGCGAAGGTTACGTACTCCGATTACTTCGGCGTTGGAACGATGAAATATCACGCCATCGGCGCTCTTGGAGGAGTGATCAACGGAATCGGCGTGACAGCCAGCTTTGTAGCCTCCAAGGCAGCGAGCCCAGCAATCGCCTACGGTCTTGGGCAGGGAGGCACGATGATTGCCGCGATCTGGGGAGTGTTCGTTTGGAAGGAGTGCAAAGGAGCCACGGCGGCCACCAAATGGATGATTTCGTCGATGTTTGTGTTCTTCCTCTCCGGACTGGTCCTGCTCGTCAGAGCCATGCTGTAGAACACGATGAATCGACAGACGGACGCCACCCCAATCGTCGCGTCCCTGAGCTCGCAATTGAATTCTCAGCGGCCTTGCGCTTTGGCTGCAAATCCACGCACCACGCAGTGCACAAGTCGGTCGATTTGCTGCGTACTCAACTGGCTAGCGAATGCGGGCATACCCCCCAATGTGCCATCGGTCACTGAATGCAACAATGCTTCGTCGCTTTTGGTCGCCTGCCAGGATGGATCCGCAAAGTTCGGCGTGCGCGACACAGCACCTCTTCCGTCCGGCCCATGGCACATTGCGCAGCGCTGCTTGAAAGTGGCGCTCGCCTCCCCGCACTCCGGAATTCTGGAGGTCGCAGTGCCAGTTCGAGCCAATGCAGCGGCTGCTGGGCGCGCCGGTGCTGGAATCACCGTCACGCGGGGCGGTCCCTCCCGAGAGCCATGCAACCCAAATGCGTAAATGGCGCCATCGCGCGTGCTCGCAAAAACTTTTCCGTCACCAATGGCGAGCCCGGAAAAATGCGTCCACGCGGTCATGGTGTCACCGCTGGACCACAGTTCCTTCCCGGTTCGCGCGTCGAACGCATATAGAATTGCGTGTCCAGTCGACCTTGATTGCCGGTCTTCGAGCAGCTGTCCGATATTTCCGTTCACCACTTGCTGCGTATTCTCACCCGTGCCCAGAACGAAAAGAACCCCGCCGGACATCGACG
>JAJYSL010000347.1 GCA_021793595.1 Acidobacteriota bacterium | reverse complement strand
AATCTGCTGGAATATTTGCAGAGTCAGCCGGATGCCAGGCCCCTCTCCGCTGATAAAGTCCTGGCGCAACTGCAGGCAAAAGGCGCCAATCCAGTCACCAAGTTGGACCTCGAAATTCTAGGCAGAGTCGAAGAACAGCAAGCCCGTGATCGTAATCTGACGTCGTTTAAATATTCCGACGACGATACCATGTTGCAGGTCATCCAAAACGAGCGCGGGGCGCTTACTTCCCAATAGCGCTTTGTCAGCAGTGTTGCTCTGCCAAGTCGCCGCGGTGCTCTCCCGCTGCCTGCTTAAACGTCTGCTTGATTGCCGCCCGGATTTGCGAATGGTAGAAAAATGAGTACACGCGTGCCGCTATTGCCGGCCTGCGTGCTGCTGGTGATCGCGATTCGCCCGCCGTGCTTCTCCGTCAGTTGTTGCGCGATCCATAGCCCTATTCCATTGCCAAGATTGTTCTTGGTAGTGAAGAACGGCTGAAATATCTTCGCCAGGTGTTCCTCTTCAATGCCGCTGCCTTCATCCTCGATCGCAACCTGCACCCCTGTCAGCTTGCCATTGATCGCCTCTGCAGCATGCACCCTCAGCCTTCCTCCAGGCTTCATAGCGTCGATGGAGTTGGCAATGATATTGGAAAATACCTGCACCAGCTCTCCCCGCCGGGCGGTAAAGGCGGGAACATTGTCGATTTGGCACTCGACAGAAATACGCCGCGCCGTCAGGCGTGAGTGGTAGAGCCCAAGTACAGACTCCAAAACCTCCTGAATGGAAACCGCAGCAGTCGCCCCGGCGTCTCGATAATAGCCCAGCGTTTGTCGCGCGATGTGAGAGATGCGTTCAATCTCTTTTTCCGCGGTTTGCAGATACCCCTGCGCCTCGCTCTCGCTGGGGCAGCTTTCCCGCGCCAGATAGACTAGATTCATCACCGATTCCAGCGGGTTGTTGATCTCGTGCGCGATCGTCGCCGCCATCCGTCCGGTCGCAGCCAGCTTCTCCGATTGGATCAGCGACTGTTCCATCTTTTTTCTGGCCGTTATGTCGCGCGCTATCTTTGAGGCGCCGATGACATTACCGCTGTTGTCTTTGATTGGCGAAATCGTCAGAGAGACTTCAATCCTTGTTCCGTTTTTCCTGACCCTCGTCGTCTCGTAATGCTCGATCCTTTCTCCGGCTCGCAGCGCGGCTAAAATCCTGGCTTCCTCATGATGCAATTCTTCCGGAATCAGCCGCGAAATCGACTGTCCCACAATTTCCTCAGCCTCATACCCGAACATGCGGCAGGCTGCTTTGTTCCAGCTGGTAATAATACCGTTCAGATCTTTGCTGATGATGGCGTCTTCCGAGGAGTCAATGATGGCGGCAAGCAAAAACGCTGCTGATCTGAAATGGGGTCCTGCGCATCAAGACTCTGCGGCCTTAGTATTGCTTCAGCGTTCAAGAACGCGTACCTCCAGCTGGGTCGACTGCCAGCGCCCGCCGTCTTCCGATGCGTGCCCGTTCATGTCCTAAGATTTGGATGCGCTTTACCCATCAAGCGGAGACATCTTGATCGCAAGATAACGAACCCTCCCTGCACCCGGTGGGAGTTTTTGACGATCCGCTCATTTACGATGCATCAGTGGAAGTATTATCCGCAAATTCTTCGTTCATCCACGCGGCAAACCCTTCCATGCTTTGCCCACGGTGTAGAAAATTCTGCACCAGCGTTTCTCCCGGCTGCGAACCGCCCGGCTCCAGCACCTCTTTTCGATATCGTAGCGCTGCCGGTCCCTCCACCAGATTGTTTGCATCGAACTGACGAAAAAAATCCAACGCGATCACCTTGTCGAATAAGTAAGTGTAGTAATTCGACGAATACCCAACCAGATGCGTGAAACTTGCATACAGCCGGTTGCCCTCCACCCAGGTATAGGGCAATGCGGCCGTATAGCCCGCCTGCATCATGCTGTCCAGGTCGATCGTCGCCGGATCCATGTTGTGCAGGTCGAGTGAGAATCGCGTATAGAAAAGCTGGCCTCGAACGCCGTTGCCGCGCCCAAAAGCGCTGGCGCGATTCATCCGCGCCACCAGTTCCGCAGGAATCGGCTCGCCCGTCTGGTAATGCCGCGCAAAGGATGCCAATAGATTCGCGTTGCGAAAAAATTCCTCCAGCATCTGCGACGGCACTTCGACAAAATCCCCTTCCGTGGCGATGCCACTCACGCCTGCCCACCGCTGCTGCCCGCCCAGAATGGCGTGCATCAGGTGTCCAAATTCATGGAAGAAGGTCACTACGTCGGAATGCTGCATCAATCCAGGGTCCCGTATGGAATCGACATCTGCGCCATCGCCGCCCGAATTGCCACCGGGAAAGTTACAAATCAGCGCCGCCTCCGGTATCTGTACTCCCTCAATTCCGGGAACCAGCGGGAACGCGGAAAACCACTTGTCCTTGCCTTCGCGCGGATGCATGTCCAGATAGAATCGGCCTATCTTGGTGCGCCCCGTGTTGCCCGTTTCGTCCGCATTCTCCGGCTTCTGCGACATCCGATCGTACACATCCCAAGCTGTCACCGAGCTGTGCCAAAGCGCCGCCGCATCCGGTCCGTCCAGCGGCGCGGTGCGAAACTCAACATGAAACAACTTGGCGGCGGTGTCGAGAATTCCCTGTTGCACTCGCTCATATGGAAAATAAGGTCGCACCGACTGCGAATCAAAATCGAACGCGGCCCTCCGATACTGCTCATACCAATAGCTTGCACTGGCAGCGTCGACGGCCGTCAATTCCGGTCGTCGCTGCCGCGCAAACTCCAGTACCATCCCATATTCGCGGGTGGCGCTGGGCTTGGACGTGGTGTCCAGTTCGGCCAGAAAGTCCTTTACCTTGGCCGCCGAACCGACCATCTGGTCCGCGGTCGCCAGGTCTGCCCAGCTGGCAAAGCCGAGTGTTCGCGCTAGCTCCTGCCGCGTTGCCAATATCTCCATCAGAATCTGCTTGTTAACGGGGTAGGCCCGGGTGTTGTAGGCAAGAAACATGCGCCGCCGCAGGGCATCGCTCTTGGCGAAGGTCATCACCGGCTGATAGTCCGGATAATCTGTCGTCAGGGTGCACTTGCCTTCAGCATCGGTCGCATGACGCGCTAGAAAATCCTCCGGTAAACCATCCAGCTCTCCCGGATCGCTCACTATGACCGTATTCACGTTCTCCTGCACATTCCGCCCAAACGCAAGGCCAAGTTCCGTGATGCGCTCCTGCAACTGTCGGATGCGCTGGCGCGTCTCTTCATTTCTATCAACCCCGGCGAGTCGATATTGCAACAGCGTCCGCTCCATGTAGTGCTGGGTCGCGGCATCGGCATTAGATATATCAACCGAAGATAAGGCCTTATAAATCTGCTGGTTAAGCGATAGCTGAACGGCGGCCTCGGAGACCGCCTGTACCATCGCCTCGGCTTGGTCGCGCACACTTTTGTCCGTTGCCACGGAATGCAACAGCCCAGCTTCCGAGCCGGCTACTCCCAGTTCCGCAATAGCGCGGTCATAGGGAGCCAGGGTATTGCCTACCGTTCGCGGTCCTTCCGCCGCAAGCACCCGACTCAATGCGGCTTGGTGGGCATCCAAGTGACGGCGGACCCAGGATTTTAGCCCTTCCGGGTCGATCTTGCCCGTCCAGGCATGAAGATCATCCATGATTGGGCCTTGTCCGGCTGTACCCGGTGCCACCGGCAGCACCGCCGCCATGGCCACAAGGCCGGATCCCAGGGTACGAAGGGAAGCATGAAAATAGAACAACTCACAGGCGAGCAGGGAAAGGTGATTTAGCATAAGGATCGATTCCATTTCGTGGCTGGGTCAACGGAGGGCGGTCTGCCTACCCCGCAAGCAAGTGAACTTCTGCGTTGGTCCCAGATCCGCAGCATCTTGCTACCCAGGGAAATCGACTACCGTCGGGAAGTGGGACAAACAAAACGTTTTGCATGTCTTACTAATTTGGTTCTGAAAGTGCTAGATTTCTCTCTACTGAGGTTACATCCGATCGTAACCCTGATAGTATGCCGCAGTTGCACCTGAAGCAAAGGTGCGGGAAAAAACATAATGACTGAATCCGCTCAACAAAATGTTGGCTTGCAATACCTTCGTTCACGCCTGGGCCGCATTTGCGTGGCCATCATCGGAACAACCCCCCAGGAAATGCTGGATAAGGCTGAGGAAGCCGTGCGTGAGAACACCTTGATAGAATTCCGGCTGGATTATCTGCCGAAACCACTGGCGGCGATGTCGAAGCTGAAGAGCTTTTTGGAAACGCGTCGAGATGTGACGGCCGTTGCCACCTGTCGCCGCAAGGTGAATGGGGGAAAATTCACCGGCGCGGTTGCCGCCGAACTGGAAGTCCTCTCCAAAGCCGCTTCTGCCGGGTGCGATCTGGTGGATGTCGAGCTGCAAACCGCCGAAACGCTGAAGCCCGCGGACTGGAAGAAGCTGCGCGGTCCAGGTGCCGCCCTGTTGATCTCGTATCACGATTTCAAGACCACCAAGGACCTGGAGAAGATTTATGCCCGGATCCGGCCGCTGCAGCCGGACTTTATCAAGATCGTGACCACCGCGCGTTCGCTGGCCGACAACGTGACCATGATGCGTTTTCTCGAATCCAAGCGCGACGAGGGCAATGTGGTCGGTATCTGCATGGGCGATCACGGCGTCATCAGTCGCGTGCTCGGCCTGCGCGCCGGTAGCAGATTTACCTTTGCCTCTGCCACCCTCGGCGAGGAAACCGCACCCGGGCAAATTGCCGCTCGCACGTTGGTTGAGACCTATCGTGCCGATCAGGTCGATGCGGGAACCCGCGTCTACGGCGTTGCCGGCGATCCCGTCCGTCATTCTCTGTCGCCCATCATGATGAACACTGCCTTCCACAGGGAGACCGTGA
>JAJYSL010000346.1 GCA_021793595.1 Acidobacteriota bacterium | reverse complement strand
CGAGGCTCTGAGCGCACAAACAAATCTGCAATCAGGCCATGCGCCCGCAACAACTCACGCTTCCATCCAGACAGCCGCCTCTCCATGGCAAAGAACGGAGAAATCATAAACCGGGGCTTGTTAACACTATCGGAAGGCATCGACGATCAGGACGAAGTTGATGAAGGCGAGGAAGACGACAGCGAGTTTTTCGAATCTGAAGAAGATTCGACGGAAGCCTTTCAGCCTGCGGAAGAGCCATTCTACTTGGTTACGTTTCTTGTAGAGTTCGCGATCATATTCCCAAGGATCGAGTCGGTTGGACTTGGGCGGAACCACGGGAATCATGCCCAGATCCAGCACCAACTGCTTCGTTTCATTGCCCTCTTGGGCTTTATCCATCAGCAGGGGAAGCCCCTCCGGCATGGGACCAAGTTCCTCCAGCAGAGACCGGCCCTCGGGCGCATCATGCGCGTTGCCTGGCGACAAGGCGAAGACTACAGCCGTTCGAGCATCCGCGGCAACCATATGAATCTTGGGGTTCCACCCACCGCGCGATTTGCTGATGGCTTGTGGTCCGTTTTTTTTAACGCGCCTGTTCCATCGGGATGGACCTTGATCGAGGTTGAATCGAGCGAGAAGGCTTCAATTTTGATGCGCACGATCTGCTCAGCCTGTAACTTCTCGAAGACGCGATCCAGAACGCCGCTCTTGGCCCAGCGATTCATGCGCGTATAAATGCTGTGCCAGTTACCAAATCGAGTCGGAAGTCCTCGCCATTTGCAGCCTTGCTCGGCCACATACAGAATTGCGTTGATCACCGGAAGGTTCTGCAGTTTCACATTCCCGCGCTGAATAGGCAGGCTGTCCTTGATCTTTTCGTACTGCGCGGCTGTAATCTCCATTAACTCCGATTACAACAGAATTAGTGTTAACACGCCTTAGCTTGTGGACAGGTTCTTACAGGTGGGGCTTTAGTTGGTCAGGCCAAAGCCACCTTACACCCTCTCGCCTTTTACACAATCGAATTCACGTCACCCTCAAGCAGACCCATGCCTCCCCCCCCCGGCGCTGCACGCGCCGTAAATGCCTCGTTCCAATCCATATGCCTGAAGGTGGTGACCCCGGGAAGACTCGAACTTCCGACACGCAGTTTAGGAAACTGCTGCTCTATCCACCTGAGCTACGGGGCCACGTTGAAAATCAACTGTGCGCTGCTCTCGGCCTGAATATCCACCTCCCGCGAACTCCCCGTGGTGAATGTGGGAACTCAGACGGCGGCAGGCCTAAGATGACCGGTTCCAAAGCCAGAGAGGCAACTCTTTACAGGGTACCATTCACTAAGTTCCACCGGCCAGAGGCGTTGCCCCGGGGGAATTGCATTTGGAATTCTCTTGACATCCGAGTTGCAGAAAAAACCCGAGCCGGGCTGAATTTGGTTTCCTACGGCGTTAATTTGCTCGTACATTGCCTTCAAAAAATCAGTTTTACACATCGAGAAGCTGGCTGATGCGGCCGAATCAACTTTCCGGCCTGCAATCCGTCTGTGAAAATCCAAATGCGATTGCCCTGGGCATTGCCCGGGAACTCTGTCTCCCCCAAACTGCGAACGGAAGACTGAAAGGCTGAATTGAGAGCCGCCGGGGGTGGGCGGCTACTGATGATGACCGCGCTCAAGGTGAAAATCTGGCTTCTCTGGCCTTCTATCTCCTTCACCGCACGAGCATGCGCGATCCGTCAAGTTCGCCGCGCCCTCGTCGATGGATTCTGGAGTCATGTCAGGTCTGAACGCGAATAGCGGATCGCCTCGACGCGCGACATCGCAATCAAGCCCTCGCCCACCATCTCGTCCAGATGCGGAATCAGTTTCTGAATCTGGTCTTCGGTGTCCATGACCTGCAGCGCCATGGGCGCATCCTGGGAAAACATCCAGTGGCTCGAATGACGGATTCTGGTGCTCGCGCCGAACCCTTCAATGCCGCGGAAAACCACCGCGCTGACCATGCCCAGTTCCTGGCATTTGGCCACGATGGCTTCATACAGCGGCTTCCCTTTCCACTTGTCGTTCTCGCCCAGATAGATGCGCAGCATGCAGGCTGCGAATTGCTCCTTCATGGCCTCACCCCGTCTTGTCCGGTTCCTGCCGCAGGCGGAGCCGCCGCCTCTTCCTGATCCAGCGCAATGGTCCGATAGGCGTACTTGATAATATCTACGTTCGATAGAACCACAAGCCCTTCTTCCACCATCTGCTCCACAAGGGGAAGAAACGCCTGCAGATTTTCCTCGGAATCGACCGCCGAGAGCACTATCGAGCTGTCGTGCGTCAGATGCAGAGAGCGCTCCTTGTGCAGCCGTCGATCCGCCCCGTAGCCCAGAATCCCTCGATACACCGTCACGCCCGCTATATCGTTGGCGCGCATTGCCTCTACCAGAGCCATGTAGAGCGGTTTGTCGCGCCAGCGATTTGCTTCACCAATGTAGATCCGCATCATCTTGGCCTTGCCCTCGATCTTCATATGCGCCGGCGGAGCATCCGATTTGGGCTTTGTTTTCTGCGCCGACTTGGCTACCGTTGTTTCCTGCACTTCGATCATGCCCGTCCCGGCCAGATCTTCGAGCTTGCCCAGTATCTCGCTCACCTTTTCGTGCGACTCGATGAACTCGATCTTCAGTGGCAGTTGGTCGGAAATTTCCACCGAGCGCGACGTGTGCATGTGATGATCGGCGCCAAATCCGGCAATGCCCTTCGTCACCGTAGCCCCCGACACTCCGCGGTAGAAAAGAAAATCGAGGATGCTCGCATAGGTCGCGACCCCGCGATGGGTGGAACCTTCGCTGATGTAGATGGAAACCTTGAGTGCCTTTCCGGCGTTCAGCATTCTTCCTCCCTTCGCGCTGAGTCCACGTTGTGCCACAGCAAATTCTGTATCCTCGCCGATAATGGCCCGGCAGACGCCATTCTCCAGCCGTTCCTGCGCCGTCGGCTCGTTTTCGCTGTCCGGGCTGCTTCTGGCCGCGCCTGTGCGTCTTCTGCCATGGTCCCAATCGCGGCGTAAAACCTGCGCCCACCACGCATCCCTCCGCCCCCGTTGTCTGTCGGATATATTGCCCGTACATCCTTCGTCAAGCCGTGCAACAGACATTTCGGCGCATGCCCGGATTCTTCAAGCGATTGCCGGAGTGCGATTCGCCGATGCGTTCTCACGCAATGACTTCTGCAAGCACGGCTCCTCCCCACGCGGCCGCCAGCCCAAGAACCAGGCTTCCGATCGCATAAAGGGCCGCCAGTAAAAAGGCCCCGGCTCGTAAAGACGAAAGCGTCTCCCATTCATAGGTCGAGAATGTGCTGTACGCGCCGATAAATCCGGTCGGGATCAAATAGCGCCATGCCGGGCTCAACTCAACGCGCTTGCCCAGATAGGTTAATGAGAATCCGATGATCATACAGGCGCTGATGTTGATCACAAAAGTCCCGTAAGGGAATTTCGTCCCCCATCGACTGGCTACCGCGGAGCCGACCCAATAGCGGGCAATGGTTCCCAGCGAACCGCCTACCGCAATCAGAAAGTATTTCTGCAAAATCCCGTCTCCTTTTCGCTCTGTTCAGGCTTCCATGCAGCTGCGTGCTGCTTTCTGTTCCAATTCTGCTAGCGCTGCAAATCGTCAGGCAATTCCGGTCACACCCTCGCCTCCGGCGTTACGCTTCGAAATGCGATCGACCACGCGTCCCGCGGATATGTACGCTCATTCACGCATGCTGCCATCTCGCAGGTGGCCGGCGCCCACCTAACTGGGCCCGCATGTCGGATGGGCTCTTCAACTGCGTCTGGATGTGCTCGATCACCGGTCATCCAGTTGCAAAGCTGACAAGTCGGCCCATGTGCTCATGGAACCACATTCCTTCAGTCCTGTCTTGGAATCGCCGCCGGGACATGACCCCGCAACAGGATTCCCTGTCAGGAGTCATCATCTGTCCGGCCTATTGGATGGGACAGCAGTTAAGGGTGAACTCCTTCACCACTGCGTGTAAGTGTAGGTTTGCACGAAAACAAAGTCAAGAACATGAACATGTCACAGCAGGGCGATCGCATTTCAAGACATTTTCAATAGGTGGAAGAGGTAGTCGTCGTCCCAGCCTGCGCGTTTGAATTTTCCTCTCAGGGAGCCTTTAGATTCTTCCTTCTGCATGGCATGGATGGCCATGTGGCGCAGCACGGCGAGATTTTGCGGTCCGTGCCCCATGCGGGTCCGGTCCTGATCCTCGTTCCTGACCACATCCAAGCGCCAGTGCAGGCTGTTTTTCACGCCCCAGTGCTGGCGCACAACCTGATTTGAACCGCTCCGGTGACAGAACCCGGCTGAGCAGGTAATAAGCAGTCTCAGTGGTAGTCTTCTCCGCCGTCTCGCGGATCCGCACCACCTGGCCGATGGCCTTCAGAGCCGGCCATTGGTGCTGCTTCTGGAGCCAGTCGATCTCGGTGGATACCGTGGCCGTGTACGTCTCGATGCGGCCATGATCGGCCTCCACAACGGGCGCCGAGGTACTCGCTTTCAACTCCAGATCATCGAGGAGCAAGACCACATCGTCATACAGCGTGCCCTGGTCTCCTTCAGCGCCCCGCTTCGATGCGCCTTCACCCAGTTCGACAGCGTCTTGTTCCACCACTCCCAGACTGCGAACTGTCTCCGCTATGCTCCGCCGCGTACACAAAGCCGCTTGGAACATCCCCTATCTGCTCAATCTACTCGGAATCTGATATGCGTCGGCCCTGGTATTGGAAAAGAGTGGGGCAAGCGCGGGAGGCCTGCGTGGTGTAAACTAAATTCGACTCCAGAGTCGGTCCTCCCCGGGCCGGCGCAACTATGTCGGGACGTGGCTCAGCCTGGTAGAGCACTCGCTTGGGGTGCGAGGGGTCGGCAGTTCAAATCTGCCC
>JAJYSL010000345.1 GCA_021793595.1 Acidobacteriota bacterium | reverse complement strand
GGCTCGGGCCTACATGTGCGCGAGGGAATGGGTCTCCGCCAGGATACCCGGCATAGATATTGTCCCAGGCGGGTGGAGGAGCGGGGTAAGTCAGATATAAGTCCACGGGCTGCATGGCATCGGTTCGTTGATACAGCAGTCCCTCTGGAAAGCCATAGAAGATTCCATAGGCCCCTCGAACGACGTGCTTTCCATTGCCAGCAATATCCCAGGCGAAACCGGCGCGTGGGGCAAAATCTTTCCAGTTTTTCCTGTAGACCGAGGGTTGCATCCCAGTGTCGCCCTGGAACATAAGACCCGTTGGCGCATCTGGAGCAATCTTGGATTGAAACCCAGGCTCGAACCCTACCAAAGTATTGTTCAGGTCGATTGGCGGCAGCCACGGATCCCATCGCAAGCCGAGATTCAGGGTCAGAGTCTTGGTCGTCTTCCAATCATCCTGTATGAATAGCGATGGCCTGTATGAACGGAGATAGGCTTTCCGTCCGTTGTCCTGGAAGAATTGGGAATCGAGTCCGAGATAAAAATCCGCCAGCGCTGAGCCGCTCTTGGTAGTTCCGGCAGGCAAGGTGGCGCCGGCGGGCGCGGCAGTACGCTCACCGTTAAAAGTATTATCGCCCGGAGTGAAGGAATAATCGTCCATATCGATTCGATCTCGCTCGAACTCCCCACCAAAGCTGACGGTATGCGCGCCCTGCAATTTCACCATGACGCCCTTGTAATCAAAGGATGTCGAATCCTGGGTCAGCGCGCCGCCGGAGAAAATATTGACAAATCCAGCGATATTGGCGCGGATACCGGGAAAGATGGACTCGCCGGGGGCGCCAAGCGGCACGTTCTGTCCCAGGTCCTGCAAGGACTGCAATCCTGGAGCCTCCGGAATTTGTGTACGCGCGAAGCGGCCGGCATTGACAGAATATGTTCCGGTGAAAGTGGGACTGAAGAGTTCTGTATCCGAGATAATTGCCGATTGATTGCGGAACAGGTTTAACGCGAAGAATCCCAGCGGGGCGTTGAATGGTCTTTGGAAGTTGTCCTCGTTGTAAAAATACCGCCCGATCAGGTGGTTGTTTGCATTGATCACCTGATCGATCTTGGCGAGATATTGCGTACTGTCGATGTTCGAGTTGGAGGTAGAGTTGAAAACTCCAGTTGTCGGGTTCGATGCCAGCGGCGCCAGGTATTTCTGGTAAAGCTTGCCTGATAAGGTATCGACCGGCGTGGGAATTTTGTTGTTTGGATACGGCAGACCCGTTGTCGGGTCGTAAATGGAGATTCCACTCGCAAGCAGGGCCGAAAAGTCTCCATTCATCTCCGCTGTCGTTGGCACTGTAATCGAGATTGGATTGGGTGAAGACCGTTGCTGCAAATCTTCCGCCGCGAAGAAGAAAAAGGTGTGGTCTTTCATGATTGGGCCGCCCACCGTTCCGCCGAACTGGTTCAGCTTGAATGGGGGGATTGTCTGCTGAAAATAATTCTTGGAATTCAGCGCCGTGTTGCGCAAAAATTCGTAGGCCGACCCATGAAAATTGTTCGTGCCGGACCGCGTCGATAGCTGCACCAGAGCTCCCGCGCCACCATATTCCGCGCTGTAGTTGGACGACTGGATCGTGAACTCCTGCAGCGCATCCGGATTGGGCAGGATAGGGACGGAATCGAAAAAGCGGTTCGTATAAATGGCGCCGTCCAGTTGGTAGTTGTCCTGGGTTGCGCGCAATCCATTCACGCTCAGTCCCGTGTTGTCCTGCTGGCCAGATTCGGTGCCGACATTGGTCAGGACTGTGCCAGGCGTCAGGGCCGTCAATTGCAATGGATTGCGTCCATTCAAGGGAAGGTCCTGCATCTGCTTCTGGTCCACGGACGTTTGAATACTGGACGTGTCGAGTTGGATCAACGGCGCCGCCGATGTAACTTGCACGGTTTGCGCCGAGGACCCGACAGTCAGCGAGATTTCCAGCGCGAGAGTTTGTCCTGTCAGCAGTACCGTCCCGCTCCGCTTTTCGGTTTTGAAACCCGACTTGCTGATGACAAAGTTGTAGGACCCGATCGGCAAATCAGGAAAAACAAAAATTCCGTCCTGGTTGGTCGTTTCGGTACGGCTCAGCGACGTGGAAGTACTGGTTGCTGTAATGGACGCTCCGGGAATGACCGCTCCCGCCGAATCGGAGACCGTGCCCCGAATACTTCCAGTTGCTTGAGCGAATAATCGCGCTGCTCCGCAAGAAAGCAGGAGCAGGACCGACATCCCAACAAAAAATTTGCGCACTGTAGAAGCCATAGATTTTCCCTCCAGAAAATTATTCCCTTCATATCGTTCATCGGACCCTTCTCTTGCTCCTGTAGAAACGGCCTACACCAACTCTTTTCGGGAAATGATCTCATGGGACCAATACGAACGCAGCGCCATTTGCACCGGAATGGAAGCGTCAATACCCGCTTCCAGAGAAGCATTTACTTTCTTGCCTGCGATTACAGCGTCTAAGAAGTTCTTGGTATGCGCGCGCTCCAGACTTTCCGCCGAATTGACGCGCACCGGTTCTCCCTTGTTTGGTGTAAATACATAGCCATTGCGGGTCAGGTCCAGCGTTCCTTCCGTACCTTCAAAGAAGACGGAAGGATCGCTGTTCCGAATGGAAAGGACAGACGATTCAAAATTGAAATTCCAGGTATCGTACTGAACAATTGCGCTGACGGTATCTGGATTGACCCTGCCGTCGTGCAGTTGATAGATTCCGCCCAGGGCGACTGCATTCGTCGGGTGCGGATCGTCGAGCATCCACTGCGCCACATCCACCCAGTGCGTCATGATGTCGGCCAGCAGGCCGTTGCCATAATCGGGGAAATACCGCCAGGATGTATACCGGATCGTCTCATAAGGCACGCGCGGCGCGGGCCCCTCGAACAGCACCCAGTGCAGCCCTGCGGGTTTGGGCTTGTTGATGATGTGGCGCGTTTGCCAGGGGAAGTTATGCCAAACTCCGCGGGCAAAAACGACCTTGCCAAGTTTTTGCTCCCCAAAAATTTCCTGTTTGGCGCGCATGTAGTGGGCGCCGCTTCGCTGTTGCATACCGCACTGGACAACGCGTTGATATTTTGCCGCCGCGTCGAGCAATGCCGTCCGTTCATCCCAATGATGCAGTGTTGGCTTTTCCAGATAGATGTCTTTTCCAGCTGCCAGCGCGGCTGTCGCGATGGTCACATGCTGATGATCCGGCGCCGAGATCAAGACCGCATCGACGTCTTTTCTGGCAAGCAGATCCTGATATGCAACGGACGTATGTGGCGGCGGTGCATTCCCAAGGAGCCGAGACACAAATTTCGAAGTCTGGGCGTCGTAGATGTCGCATACAGCTACGACCTGCACGCGTGGGTCTTGAAGAAAACCCTCGCCGGTCACAATGGTTCCCCTCCGCCCCAGTCCGATCACGCCAAGTCCGACTCGGTCGTTGGCCCCTAGGACACGACCATACGAGCGGGCACTCAAGGCTGCCGCTGTGGCCGTTCCTGTATACAAAAATTCACGACGATTCATGCGAAAAACGCTCCTTGCATAGCCTTGAACGCCGGCTCCATGTAGCTCGAACCATGCTTGGAACCATCGAGGCGTTCTTCCTCGTTCAACACCCAATCCTTCCAGCGAACCTGCTTCAATGTGGCTGCCACTTCGGCCAGCGGGAATGTTCCCTGCCCCAGCACCACTTGTTTTCCATCCTTGTAATCGCGCAGATGCAAGCCAACGATGCGCGCAGAATGCTTACGCACGAACCCAGGAACATTCATACCGCCCTCATACGCATGGCCGCAATCCAGCAAAAACGATACATACTCCGGCTCCGTGCGCTCGTAGAGCGCTTCCAGTTCCCCCAGCTTCGACTCGGACTCCTGCGCGGTTTCGTTGTGGTACGCCAGACGCAGGCCGATGCTTTTGCTGTACTTGCCGGCGGCATTCAACCCCGCGATCTTGTTCGCGAGTTGGGCACCATTGTCCGCGGGCTTTCCGCTGAAAATCATGTGCTTCGCTCCCAGGGCCAGTCCACCAGGAGCGATCTTTTTGTAGAGCGAAGCAGGTGGAAGATTGGTCGAAGGATCATAGAGCCGGCCAGGAAGATATACATGCACACCCCAAAAAACAAGACCGGTTCTTTCGATTTGTCGGCGCGCCGTCTGCGGAGACTGGAACCGATTCATGACATTTGTAAAACCTGTCTCGAATCCGGCATAGCCAATCTGGCGTATCTGGTCGAGCACCGCAACCACGCTGTCGAAGTCCTTCCCATCCATGGTCCAGGCATTGGTCTGCGCGCCAAAATGCACACGCGGATTCTTTCCCGTCGTCTGTCCGAATGCCTGAGATAGGCCAACCGACTGCAGAACGCCAGCGGCGGACAATGTAGCGAGTCCTTGTACTATCTGTCGCCTTGTCATCATGCACCGATAAGGCTTCTTGTTCATTCAGTCGGCTATTTCTTCGATGTTCATCTTGGTGGTGGATTATATGCACTCAAGAAAATCATTGTCAATAGATAATTATCGATAGCTATAGATTGAGCGGCGAACCCGATTTTGATAGTTCTGTTA
Organism: Acidobacteriota bacterium; assembly: GCA_021793595.1. The sequence goes on along the minus strand of JAJYSL010000345.1, from coordinate 337 downwards.
TTCCTGCATACTGCACAAACCCACGCTTCTTTGGAGTCGTGGGCCGCCGGGTCATTCCAAAATTTCGCGCTGTAACGGTTTCTTGTTACACAGGTGCAGAATTCAGAGTTCGCCGCCCACGAATGCCCATCCAGCTTGCGCTGCGACATATACACCTGCTCTGAACTGAATACTTCATGGTCTGAGATTTGAGAGTACCGGCGAATGTTGGAACTGTCGAGGACGGAGTACGGATCTTCCCTCCGTCACCTTCTATTCCCGGTATAGGTAACCCTCGGCCAGTTCCTGGAATTTCCTTATTTGTTCCTCCTTCCACTCCTCATCGCAACCCAGCTCG
>JAJYSL010000344.1 GCA_021793595.1 Acidobacteriota bacterium | reverse complement strand
CGCCTTCCCATGCGTAGACGCACATGGATCAGCCTGGCGATTGCGCTGGCCCTGTTGGGGGCGCTGGTCACGGTAGTCTATCTCCGCAAGCAAGCGCCGCCGGAAGTCGCAAGCATTCTTCCGGAGGCGGACGGCATTGTCTACTTCAATTTGCAGCCTCTTCGCGCGCTGACCCGCTTCGATAAGCACCCGGTGGCGCATGACCCCGATTATCAGAAGTTTATTGACGCCACCGGCATCGTGTTTGAACGCGATCTTGATGAGGCCGCCTTTGCCATCCATCGCATGGCGAATCCCAATGGCCCTAACGGCGCATTCGCCTATTCTGAGGTGTTTCAAGGGCGGTTCGATGGACAGCGTTTAGCGGCCTATCTGGAAGCGCAGTCGGCTGCCACTGAAAACTACGCCGGCGACGGAATCTACTCGATTGTCCACGAGGGACGAACTGATCGAGTCGTGGTGCTGGGTTATGACCTGGTAGCCGTGTCTAATGCTCCGACGGCGGAACAGATCCACTCCATCATTGATCGGTATCATTCTGCGGCGTCGCCGTTTACCGGCGATACATTGTTGTCGCGATACTACTCGAAAGTGCCGCTGCTATCGGAGGCATGGGGAATTGGCAAGATTGAACCCTCGACTGGCCCGGGAGTACAGTTCCACGTTTTCGGCCTGCCGGTATCGCTTCCAGCGGGGGCTACTTTTATCGGTTCGATCCGTTATTTGGGGTCTGTGCACATGCGCCTGGAAGAGATTGCGCCCAGTGCAAACGCCGCCAAGGAATCTGTCGGGATGGTGAACCTAGCCTTGGGACTCGTCCGTTCCACACAGGTCACGATTGGCGCGCAGGATGCGAACACGGCCGACTGGGAGTCATTTGTACGCAGCATGAAGGTAGAGCAAAAGGGCAATCGCGCCATCTTTCGGGCGGTCGTTCCAACCCGTCTGGTGCGGAGTCTGCTATCAGCCCAGAATGCCTCCCCCGTTACCCATTGAGATACCTCGGCACTGATTGCCGCTGAAGAACCGGTACACAGCATGGATGCTGGTGCCCTACGGAAGCGGGAAAACTTGTCTGATTCCAGCGGAACATCCGTTTGCACCCCATTTTTGCGGCTGCTACACTTGAAGGAGCAGCGCGATCCCTATGCGGCTGCCACCATCTAACCCCCCGCGAAGGAATCCGGCCTAAATCTGTGGATACGCAAACCCGACATGCCATTAAACACGATGCTCTCATTGACCACGCTAATAGCGCCCTAGGCTGGCTGGAAGACCACAAGTCCCAAGCGCTGCTTGTTTCCGGCCTCGTGGTAACCGTGTTGGTCATTGGCATCAGCAGCATACTTTTCTATCAGCATCGTCAGGGAGAAGCCTCGGTGGCGTTTGGAGCCGCAATGGATATCTACAGCGCTCCCGTGGACCAGCCTGGTACGCCACCGGAGCCTGGAGTCCGGACCTATCCTTCGGCAGTGGCGCGGGCCAAAGCGGCGAATGCGGAGTTCCTGAAGGTGGCCGATACTTTTGGTTCGACCGACGCGGGTCAGAACGCACTCTACTTCGCTGGCCTGACCTATATGGAGATGGGCAACACAGCCGCCGCTGAAACGACACTGAAAAAAGTGGCGGACCATGGCGACGCAAACCTGAGCTCCCTTGCAGATATGGCACTGGTCAGCCTCTATCGCCAGAGCGGAAGAACCTCCGATGCCATCGACATGCTGAAGAAGTTGATTGCGCATCCCACGACTGCGGTGCCAGCCGGGCAGTCGAATCTGGAGCTGGCCGGCATTTATGAACAGACCAATCCAGGGCAGGCGAAGCAGATTTATGCGCAGTTGAAGGACAAGGACACGAAGACCACGGCCGGCCAAATCGCCGCGCAAAAGCTGCAGCAGATGCATTGAAGGGTTTTCGCACCGCAGTTTCACCGAAGTTACACTCAAGGGGTCAGGCGATCAGCGCTTGGCCCTTTGTCTTTGCGGGCGAGGGAATTCTCGATTTGCCCATACCGAAAATATTTCCGAGCGTCGCGTGGATCGGCCGCGTCCTGCGACGAGCAGATCTTGACGTGGACACTGGGCCGACGCGAGTGCGAGGCCGCGGAAACATTATCGGAAATTCCCGGCCTGGCGCCCCAACATTCCGAGCTAATGCCCAGGGGGCGTTCTGCGGCGAACTTGTTACGCGTGCAGGATGAAGCGGAAGGCGAGACGAACCAGCATCAATACGATGGCACCGAGAAACGCTGGTACGAAGCCGCGAATGTGAAACCCGGGAACAAAAGCGCTGGCCAAAAGCAGGATGATGGCGTTGATCACCAAGAAAAACAGTCCCAGCGTCAGGATGCTGAGCGGGAAGGTCAGCAGCTTCAGAAGAAATCCCACGGTCGCGTTCAGAAATCCGACAACCAGAGACGCGATCAGCGCGCTGCCGAACCCGGCGAGCTCAAAGCCCGGAACGATGTAAGCGCAGATGAGCAGCGCAATGGAACTGAGCAACCAAACAAGAAGTAGATGGAGCATACTCGAACCAGAGTAAATAGAACATCGACAGTTAGTCCAGCGCATTCTTGCTTTGAACCTATGGTTGCTGAACGTACTTCCAGCGAATCTGTCGCTGCTCTCGCATTTGCTGCCGCGCCGTGAGATTTCGATATAGCATGTCGCATGGACTTTCGGACCGTCTGGCAGGAACAATGCGCGGCAACCCGCGCGATCCACAAGCTGTTCGGTAAGTCATTGCTTTTTTGCTTGCTAATCGGTTCTAGTCTGGTATCCGCACAGAATCCTGTGCCGTTCGTCAATGAGCCGCTCGCTCCGGGGGCGGTCGTGCCAGGCGGACCGGGATTTACTCTGGCCGTTCACGGCACAGGCTTCGTCTCCGGCGCTACGGTCGACTGGAACGGCGCACCGCTCACCACCGCCTATGTCTCCGGTTCGCAGTTGACCGCAACCGTGCCGACGGCGAACGTTGCTACTGCGGGCACGGCATCTGTTTCTGTGGTCAATCCCGGTACAAGCGAGGCCTCGAATGTAGTCTTCCTGCCGATCGGGGCCCCGAGTTCCACCGTGTTTTATGCCAACGCGCCCGCCTCGCCGATCTACTTTGGCGGCACAGGACAAGACCCAATTTTGCCGTAGTCGGTTGCGGCAGGAGATTTCAACCGCGACGGAAAGTTGGATCTGGCGTTGGGACTCCAGCAGGCCCATGAACCGGCATATATAAACATCCTCTCGGGCAAAGGGGATGGAACTTTCACGACCGCGCCTTCGCCCGCCGCGACGGGAAACACTCCTTCCTCGATTGCGGTGGGAGATTTCAATGGCGACGGGAAGCTGGATTTGGCGGCGGTGAATTATGGCGATAATACCGTCACCATTCTTTTGGGCAACGGGGACGGAACCTTCACGCAGGCTTCCGGCTCGCCTGTGAGCGTCGGCGGCGGAGCAGATAGCATCATCGCGGCAGATTTCAACGGAGATGGAAAGCTCGACCTGGCGGTGACCAACTCCACAGACGACACGCTTTCCATCCTGCTGGGCAACGGCGACGGGACCTTCACGCCCACGCCATCGCGGCCGGTAACGGGGGCAACTCCGTTCGGACTGGCGGTTGGAGATTTCAATGGCGATGGAAAACTCGACCTGGCGGTAGCGAACTTCGATGACAATGCGACGATTCTACTGGGCAACGGCGATGGGACTTTTACGCCCGCGCCCGCACAGCCGACGACGGCGCAAGGACCTGCAATCGTAACGGGGGACTTCAACGGCGACGGCAAGCTGGACCTGGCGATCGCAAACCGGAGTGACAGCACGGTCACCGTTCTGCTGGGCAACGACGATGGAACATTCACTCCGATCAGTAATTGTTGCGGCGACTCTGTTGGAATGACTCATACCCTCGGCATGGCATTGGGGGATTTCAACAGCGATGGACGGCCAGACCTGGCGGTGACGATCCAGAACCTTGGAACGTTACCCCAGAGCGACTATGTCGCGATTCTGCTGGGCAACGCGGACGGAACCTTTACGCCAACGAATTATTCGCTGATCATGCCGGACGACCCGTACTATGTGGCAACGGGCGATTTCAACCGCGACGGCAAGCTGGACTTTGCGGCAGCCAGCGCCCCGTATAGCTATCTTTCTGTGCTGCTGCAGCCACCGGCTCCGCTTCCGGCCCCGGATTTCGCAATTGCGCCGCCGGTTGCTCCGCTGATTGTGCTGGCCGGGAATACAGGAACCACCTCCGTGCAGCTTACCTCTTTGAACGGTTTTACCGGCCCGGTGTCGCTCAGTTGTTCCGGCGCGCCTGCCAAAGCCACGTGCTCGGTCGCGCCCTCAGTATTTCTTTTCAACACAATCGATACAACGAGTGTGACCATTGCAACCACTGTGCGATCCAGCGCAATGGCGGCAGCCGGTTTCATGGCTCCTCCGCAGGATCGCTGGCCGCTTGGTCTGTGGAGCGGCGTAATGCTGGGGCTATTGTTTGTAGCGGCACGGGTTCGCACCCGTCAGAAACCTTCGCTGCCCAGTGCTGTAGCACTGGGTCTGATGGGTCTGGTAATTCTGGCGGGTTGCGGTGGAGGCGGGCCAGCTCAAGCCCCGCCTGTGCCTCCAACTCCGCCGCCGAGCGGCACGCCGGCCGGAAATTACACGCTTACCGTGACGGGAACGTCCGGAAGTCTCACGCACTCGGCAACTGTCACGCTTACCGTGCAGTAGCTTTTGAGATGGAGGGTGGTGGTGGCAACAGAAATGCCCCGCCAGGGCGGGGCCTTTCTGTTGAAATTAATGCCGGCGATCACCTAATCTCCCACACTCAAAAATGCAGTACCATCGGCCCAGCGAGACTTTACTTCCGTGTTCGGGATGGGAACGGGTGTTGCCCTCGCAGTATAGTCACCGGCAAACTGAGA
>JAJYSL010000343.1 GCA_021793595.1 Acidobacteriota bacterium | reverse complement strand
CGCGCAGGATGCCGAGCGCCTCTTCGAGATATGCCAAGTGGATGTAGTCAACCTTCACTGCGTCGGCGACACTGGCGGTGGTCGCTCCAAGTTCCATATTCATCACGTCTGCTTGTCGCTTCGCCACTTCGCCGCGCAAATGCAGCTTGCCCGGATACGGCAGCTCCTGGGACGCGCCGATGCCGATATAGGCAAAATTGCTGGTGGTGTATCCAGCAAAAGGCTTCGGGCTGCCGACGCTGAAGCCTTGGTAGGTGAAGGTCGGATCGGGCAGCGTGCTGACCTGGCGTGGAACTTGCTTTGCCGCCTGCCAGGCGTAATCGGCAGCCGTGATCTGCGAGTTGTTCTGGGCGGCCTCCGTTAGAAGCTCCGAAAGGGGAGTTGGCGAATTCGCCGGGCTTTCTTGTCCGAATGCGCCAAGCGCGATCGTAACTGCAAGCATGGAAGCCAGAAAACGGGCCAGTGGCATACGAAGTCCTCCAATCTTAGTAACCATTTCTAATTCAGGAAAAACAAAGCGCTATTGGCGAATATCGAAGTCATATCTCCTCCTGGGGTGTGGTTGATCGATCTCGTCATGAACCGTGACGTTGCCCTGATAACTTCTTCGTTCCTTGTTTAGCAGCTGCAATTGATTGGACGGTTACGACATTGCCGGTTACAGCCCCCTTCACCGTGGCGCGCTCTCCGGCGACTTTGTCGATGACAGCGTGGTCGCCCTTGAGCACATACACTTCCTTGCTCACAACCAGAGCGTAGTCGGAACCAGCCTTTACACATTCCCGCGTACATTCCGCCGGCGTTTTATTCTTCGCCATATGCTTGGCTCCGCACATGCTGTCACTGACGAACCCGGTGAGCACCTTAATGTCGGCAGTACCCTGGCGGGAGTTTTGGGATTGGGCTGATTGGCCGAAGAGTGCCGGGGCAGTTAGCGCCAGCGTGATGATGCTGATTGAAGCGAGTTTGTTTAACATGGGCATCTTTCCTTATTGCTTAGTCTTGGAATTGAATTGTCTTCCAGCCGCCTTGGATGATTTCACTGCGAATTTGCTCCGGCGATTTGCCCTTGCGATGTTCCTGCATGGCAAATAGCGCCTCCTTCACGCAAATGTCACACTCTGATCCATGCTTACCGGCAAAACGGTCCAGCAGGCTGCGATGGCCCATGTTTCGGTCGCAATGGCAATAACAAGGTTGTTGGGCCAGTACCTTGGGAATTTCTTTCGCTGTACGATAAGCAGCTACGACATCACGATTTGAAAAACCTGTAGGCTCGAGCGTCCGGGGCAGTGGTTCCGCTGCCTTTGCGTCTGCAAAGAAGTGCGGAACGCGAGGAACTGCCGCTTGGTTATCCGAGCGCCGAAATGCAAAATAGAATACCGTTGCGTTTATGACGACGATAACAACGACCAGGAACAGCAAAGATTTCCAATTTGCTGCTTTCTGCTTCCACGTTCTTGAGCGCTTCATGAGAGCAGCCTCGCGGTTCTATTCAGATCGATGCCAAGACTATGTTCGCGAGGCTCTGAATCCTCCGCTGCTGCCGCCATTTGTTCCTGCATATGTGCCAAACTCTGCATCTTGACTGCTAGCTGTTTGAAAGACTGCGCGTAATATACGCAGTGATCAACTGTTCCAAAAACCCGCTTGTCATTGTTCATCATCGGGTTCTTCCTGAACTGCTCAGCCATCTTCTGGTGCTCGTGGGATTCAGCGAAATACTGTTGTGCTTTCGCCTCGTAATACTGAGCCAGGCGCAGATGCTGTTCAGACGTGGTGGCGGTTGCTATCAATGACCGAAGCTCACTCTTTGAGAGCTTCTCAGGTTTAACTGGTGCGGTGGGAGGCGCTTGCGCAATGACCGTTATCGTCATCGCCAACATGAGTGCGAAAATGCTACCGATGCGTTTCATCTCTAGCTCCTGGATGAAGTGAGCTGACGTGAGCTTGAGGCAAATGGAACTCTGTCCATTTGCATGAGGATGCATTTGTCGGAATCCCGCAGAACGCGCTACTTTCGCTGAAGACCAGCGCGATTAGTCGGCTCATAACGTTTGCAGGGCGCGTCGACATGAACGCGGAAGCCCGGTGTAACGTTTAGTGCCCTGTGTTCTGCTTAGATAGGTGTGCGGATGGAGTGCGCGCAAAAGCACTACCCGCACAAAAGGAAGCTAGATTCTTAAAATGAGAGGAGAGGACGGATGCGCTTCAGGCGGGGAGTGGTCGACGACCGAGACGATCAACGAAGTGCTCTGCGGAAGAGGATTGAGATTCAACGTCATCAAATGCAGAACTTGCACCTGATATGGGAGTTGAACCGACAACTTCGAGATCAGAGCCTGAAAAGGCGGCGCGACGGGTCTGCAACAGGAGTGCGATGCCGGCATCTGTGTGCCCCCGCACTGGGAAGCCATCTGGCGGCAGCATGCACGCTCAGCGGGAGTAAGGACTGCGGATGGCAATGTGCAGGCCATGAGCGGCGCTATCCCGATAAGGAGCATGAGAACCAGCACGCCAGATTTTGCCAGACGCTTCACGTAACTATCATATCACACTCAGTGAGGCAAGCCGCCCAATCTAAAAATTTGTCAAATTTCAACCCGGGAAACAGCAGAGATACCGTGATTGGGACCATTGACGACTCACGTGCTCAAGCCTGCAATCAACCGCTCAGAATTTGCATGTTCTAAAAACAAAGGCGTAAATTAACCACTGTGAGGCTTAAGGCAACATTCTCGCTGCTATTGCTCCTTTTGTTGGTTAGCGTGCCGGTGTTTGCCTCAATCTGCGCGATCCGTTGCGAGACGATGACGAGTACGGGTTCTCGCAATCAGATGGTGGGAATGACGCATTGTCACATGCCGTCCAAACCCGACTCCGGTTCGCAGGGAGCATTGGCCTTAACCTCGTACCAGCCTTGCACAGGGCATGTTTGCAGGAACGACTGGACGTTTCTCCACACTTCAGTTGTACATGAAGTTGGCTTCACTTCGTTAGGAATAGCTTTAGCAAATCATGCTGTGCCGTCCCTTCCGATTGCCGGTTATTTGCAATTCCAAGCCAATCGAAGTACGCACTCCATCCCACCTTTCGACCCCCTCGTTTCCAGTCTCCGCATCTAGCCGTTCGGCTACTCGCTACTACGCCTTCGCAGAGCAGCATTGATGAGAGTCGGCGCCGTATCAAGGCGACATTTCTCAATCTTTTTTCTGCTTGTGAATAGTTCTCCCCGGCAGAATCCGCACCCTGCATGGCTCCTCTTGATCGAGGCCAAATGCAGTTTGGGTTCTGATCCATTTCGAGCAAGAAAGCAGGAGGAGAAATTATGTATCAAGATGACAAAATTGCGAGTCGCGGCGTTTTCCCTATCAGCCGCCGCCGGTTCGTTCAGGGATTGGCTATCGGTGGAACGATTGCGGCTCTCGATGGTGGGGGATGGCATGCATTTGGCGAAGCTGTTCCACGCAGCCCGGAAATTCTGACTGGAAAACACTTTGCGATCACCATCGACTCTTTACCCGTAAACTTCACCGGGCGTCGCTCGGTAGCGACAGCGATCAATGGCTCCGTGCCGGGGCCGACCCTGCGATGGCGGGAAGGTGACACAGTAACGATTGCTGTAACGAACCGGCTAAAGACGCCAACCTCGATCCACTGGCACGGCATACGCCTGCCCGCAGATATGGACGGAGTTCCAGGGTTGAGCTATCCCGGAATCGCGCCTGGCGAGACCTTCCACTACCGCATCCCGGTGCAGCAAAGCGGTACTTACTGGTACCACAGCCACAGCCGGTTTCAGGAACAAACAGGACTTAGCGGCGCGCTCATCATTGATCCGCTAGGCAAAGGGGAGCGGAGCGGCAAGGATCCCATTGAGTTTGATAGAGAATATGTGGTCTTTCTCTCCGATTGGACCGATACCAATCCGGAAACCATCTTCAGCAACCTGAAAGAACAAAGCGATTACTACAATTACCATCGGCTGACCGTTCCCAACTTTCTCTCCGCAGCGAAAAAGAAGGGTCTGGGACCGACAGCTTCTAATCGGCTGGCGTGGGCACGGATGAACATGAGCCCAACGGACCTTTCGGATATATCGGGCGCAACCTACACCTATCTGCTGAACGGGAATCCTCCGAATGCGAACTGGACTGGTCTGTTCAAGCCGGGCGAACGCGTTCGTCTCCGCTTCATCAACGGCTCTTCGATGACCTTTTTTGATGTGCGGATACCCGGCCTGCAAATGACCGTGGTGCAGGCCGACGGCAACGACATTGAGCCGGTCACGGTGGATGAATTTCGGATGGGCGTCGCCGAAGTCTACGACGTGATCGTGCAGCCAAAAGAGAATGCAGCCTATACCATCTTTGCGCAGTCTGAAGATCGCAGCGGCTATGCGCGTGGCACGCTCACTCCCAGGTTGGGTGTGATAGCCGTTGTTCCTCCGATGGACCCGCGGCCTATGCGCACGATGGTGGACATGGGCATGGGCAACATGGGAGGGATGAAGAAGGGAGGAATGTCTGGCATGGATATGTCCGGCGTGGACGGAATGAAAAAGAGCGACATGCCTGCGTCCAGTAAAAATGCGGCAGAAAAAGACAGGCAAAGCATGGCTGCAATGGACATGGGCGATCAGAGCATGGCAGGCATGAAGATGAGCCCCACTTCCGCCAAGCACGATATGCCAACTATGCATGACGGCATGGTTGGCATGGAGATGGGCAGCCGTTCTGGAACGACTCCTTTTCCGCAGCCGGGCCCGACAACGATGCCTATCATGGCGATGTCCGGCGCTATGAATGCGGAAGTAAATCTCAAGCCCTCCAATCCTGTGCAGATGCGCGTTGGTCCTCAAGTGGACAACGTGCCGATGCAGGTAAGCGAGAGATTGAACGACCCCGGGGTCGGGCTGAGCGGCAATGGACGGCGCGTGCTGACCTACGCTGACCTTCGCG
>JAJYSL010000342.1 GCA_021793595.1 Acidobacteriota bacterium | reverse complement strand
GTTGACGGCGGCGATCACGAAGGTATTGTCGAAGCACAACCCGAACAACAAGTTTCGTTCCTTCGACACGATCGACAACGCGCCGGAAGAGCGGGAGCGGGGCATCACGATTGCGACGGCGCACGTGGAGTACGAGACCAAGAACCGTCACTACGCGCACGTCGACTGCCCGGGCCACGCCGATTACATCAAGAACATGATCACGGGCGCGGCGCAGATGGACGGCGCGATTCTGGTGGTGGCGGCCACCGATGGACCGATGCCGCAGACCAAGGAACACGTGTTGCTGGCGCGCCAGGTTGGCGTTCCCTACATTGTGGTGTTTCTGAACAAGTGCGATGCGGTCGATGATCCGGAACTGATTGACCTGGTCGAGATGGAAGTACGCGAACTGCTGAGCAAGTATCAGTTCCCGGGCGACGATGTGCCGGTGATTCGTGGCTCGGCATTGGGCGCGTTGAACGGCGAAGCGCAGTGGGAAGCGAAGATTGACGAGTTGATGGAAGCGGTGGACAAGAGCGTTCCGCTGCCGGAGCGCGCGATCGATCAGCCGTTCCTGATGCCGATCGAAGATATCTTCTCGATTTCGGGACGCGGCACGGTGGTGACGGGAAGGATCGAGCGCGGCAAGGTGAAGGTGGGCGAGGATACGGAGATTGTCGGCTTCCGCGAGACGCGCAAGACGGTGGTGACGGGCGTCGAGATGTTCAAGAAGCAGCTGGACGAAGGTCTGGCGGGGGACAATGCGGGACTGCTGCTGCGCGGGATTCCCAAGGAAGACGTGGAGCGCGGCATGGTGCTGGCCAAGCCGGGATCGATTACGCCGCACACCAAGTTCAAGGCGGAGATTTACGTGTTGAGCAAGGAAGAAGGCGGGCGGCATACGCCGTTCTTCAACGGCTATCGGCCGCAGTTCTACTTCCGGACGACAGACGTGACCGGAGTGGCGAAGCTGCCGGAAGGCACGGAGATGGTGATGCCGGGGGACAATGTGTCTCTCGAGATTGAGCTGATTACTCCGGTGGCGATGGAGAAGGGCTTGCGCTTTGCGATTCGCGAAGGCGGACGCACGGTGGGCGCCGGCGCGATTGCAGAGATTTTGAAGTAATTCGCAAGGGAAAATCCCAGGTCTCAGAAGCGAGACCTGGGGCACCCCGGAGAAAAGCTTGGATTGCGTCGCTGGCAAGCAAATGCGGCCAAAATCGGATAGGATAAAGAGATGCGCGAAATTGTCACACTACAATGTCCAGACTGTAAAGAGCGGAACTACTCGACGACCAAGAACAAGAAGAAGACCACAGCGCGGCTGGAGTTTTCAAAGTTCTGCAATCGCTGCCGCAAACATACGGCTCATAAAGAAACCAAGTAGCCGCGGCGTTTTTCTAGAGATGTAGGGGCGTAAGCTCAACGGTTAAACTGCTGGTCTCCAAAACCGGACTTGGGGGTTCGAATCCCTCCGCCCCTGCCAGCTTCTTTTGTTGGGCCGGGTCCGCCGCGGCGGCCCATCATGCATTCCGGCGATCCCGTGGCACGGTCGCACCAGACGTATTCAGAAGGAAGCAAGGTTATGGCAAAGGCAATCGCAGTCACCGAGACACAGACGACGCCGCAGTGGCGGCAGCAGCCGGAACGCTTCTTGAATTTCCTGAAGGAAGTTCGCAGCGAGTTGCACAAGGTGGTGACGCCGTCCCGCACAGAGGTTCAGTCGACGACGACTGTGGTCATTATTACAGTGTTCATGTTTGCGGGATATTTCTGGTTGGTAGATACGGTATTTAACCGGATGATTCAGACATTGCTGACTTGGCTGACGCACTAGAAGCAGAGTACTGGGAACGTTGCACGCGTAGAAGGTGAGATGGATGGCAGAAGAAGCAAAAATTGAAGCGCAACAGGCGTCCACCGAGACGCCGCAGGAATTAGCGCCTCCAGTCAACGAGCGGTTTCGCTGGTACATCATCCACGCGTATTCAGGGTTTGAGCGCAAAGTGCGCGAGTCGATTGAGAGCCGCGTCCAGGCCTATGGGCTGCATGACCGTATTGGCCGCATTATGGTTCCGACGGAGCCGGTCACAGAGATTCGAAACGGCAAGAAGTACACCATCGAGCGCGTCTTTCTGCCGGGCTATGTGCTGGTGGAGATGGATCTCGACAATGAGATTTGGCATCTGGTGAAGAACACGCCTCGCGTGACCGGTTTCTTAGGGACGGGGGAAAAGCCGGTGGCGCTGACGGAAGAAGAGATCAGTTCGATTATCTTCCGGTCGGATGTGTCGAAAGACAAGCCGCGGATGAAGGTGAAGTTTGAAAAGAACGAGTCGGTGAAGATCACCGAAGGGCCGTTCGCCAACTTTAACGGGGTTGTGGACGAAGTGAATGAAGACCGCGAGACCCTGAAAGTGATGGTGACCATCTTCGGGCGCTCGACGCCGGTGGAGTTGGAATTCAGCAAGGTCGAAAAGATTGCATAGAGCGGCGAGACGCTGCGATTGAAAGGGATTGAACGATGCCTCCAGTTAAAAAAGTACAGACGCAGGTGAAACTGCAGATTGTTGCCGCCAAGGCAACTCCGGCGCCTCCGGTGGGCCCAGCGTTGGGTCAGGCGCAGGTGAACATCATGGAATTCTGCAAGCAGTTCAACGCGCGCACCACCGCTCCGGAGATGGCAGGGCTGGTGATTCCAGTTGTGATCACGGTCTATACGGATCGCACCTTTACCTTTGTCACCAAGACGCCGCCCGCAGCAGTGTTGCTGAAGAAGGCGGCGGCGGTCGCCAAGGGCTCCGGCACGCCAAATAAGGACAAGGTTGGCAAGGTGACGGAGAAGCAGGTGGCCGAGATTGCCAAGCAGAAGATGCCGGATCTGAACGCGGCATCGGTAGATGCAGCCATCAAGTCGATCAAGGGCACGGCGCGTTCAATGGGGATTGAAGTCGTCGCGTAAGCAGGCTCAGCCCGACACGGGCACAGGCGGCGGCAGCACTTTTCTTCGCCTGACCCGGGCGAGGCTCGATTGCGCGATGCCGTGGCGAAATAGTTGAAGGATTATGCAGGAGGCTCAAGTGAGCCAACTTGTTGATTCTATAGGGACAAGCGCGATTTTCACCCATCCAGCGCGGAAAAACTGCCTGTTGTGTAGTAAAAATCTGCACGTGTCGTGCCATTCAGGCACGACTCCATGCAGGCCTCTACTCCCATTGTACCGCTTTCGACTGAAACCCATGCCAAGCCTGCCGGGGTCTTGATGCGGCGCGTGGTGATCCGTGACATGCGGATTCTGCCCCCACTCAAGCCAACGGACGGCTTGCATGGGGCACCCGGCTCATTGACGGCAAATATGCGCGAAGCGGATGGACTGAGTTGCGGTCGAGGCCCGGGTTTGTGCGTGGTCACGATTCGCTGCTCCCGCCCCATCATATCGCTCGGGGTCGGAGAGGATCCATCCCAGGTCTCAGAAGCGAGACCTAGGGCACCCAGATTTTTCAGTTAACGGGCCCCGGGTGAGCCACGCACTATAAATGGGAGTGGCTTCTCGCATGAATTCTCACCCCACTCAAGCCAAAGGAGGGCTTGAATGGGGCACCCGGCGATAGCGCGCCGAGATTCGATACCGTGAGCCGCGTTTGCGCCGCGCTCGGTGTGCGACTGGTGGCTCAGCCTGTCCATCCCGCCTCCGATGGAGTAAGGCCTTAACCATCGTGCGACATTCCCCCACTCAAGCCAGCGGACGGCTTGAATGCGGCACCTGCGCTCGGTGTCGGGAGATTCTGTGATACATTTCCGCCATCATGATGAAACGGTTGGCGATATTCTTGTGTGCATTGACGTTGATATCCTTCCCTGCTCGCTCCCAAACTGATAAGCCAAAGCAAGGCGGCAATGTCCAGAGCCTATTCCAGCCAGGCTCTTCGACTACTGTAAAAAAGCGCGACAGGGCATCCCTCCAAACCCAAAATGAGCAATACGTTGATGCAGATGTAAAGGTCACCGCTCTCCCCCAAAAAGACTGGAGGGATAAAGCGACTTTTTGGATCGGCGTCATCTTGGCTGTGGTGGGTATCGCAGGAGTTGTCGTCGGCATTTGCACCCTCAACTTCTTGAGGAGCCAAACCCATCAGATCCGACGCCAAGCAGACATGGCGACGCGTCAACTCGTCTCATCAGCACTCAAGCTCATCAGATGGAAAAGCAAACCGAGATTCTAGCGGATTCTGTTGCTGCTGCTCAAAAAAGTGCGGACGCCGCCGAAATCTCCGCTCAAGCGATTGTCAATGCGGAAAGAGCGTGGCTCGTCGAGAGCATCCAGTTCGTTGGCGATATACCCGCCAGGCCGGTAGGTGGCGGCGTGATAACCGCTCGCGTCACGATCAAGAACATTGGCAAGCAGCCCGCACTTCTTAAATTTGTTCAACTCAGTTTTCATTCGGTCGAAGGCGCTCTGCCGCAAACCCCTGAGTACCCTGGCACGCAGTATTTCCCTGATGGATTCATGGTTGCTCCGGGGGAAGAAAAACATTTGCGCGCGCTTTTGCAGGAGGGGTCGTTTGATTGTAAAGCGGTGGAGCGGATCAGGGGATTGGACAATGCGCGGCCGCTCAAACTCTACATTTATGGAAAAGTTGCTTATATGAGCATGGGCAGATTGGGAATCAATCAATTTTGTTATGAATGGAATAACCGAATGGGATTTTCTTTGGGAGAGGCTAAACCCTATTTCGAGAAGGACGGGCCAAGCGGCTACAACAGCCACATTTAGCAGGAGCCCGAGGATTAAGCTTGACCCACTACTAAATCGGGGGGCGCAGGTTTGTTTGTGGTAGAGATCCTAATGAGCCAGACACCCGAGCCACCCAGAGTGTTCTTAGCAAATTAAAATGTCCGGTTTTCTAAGCACATGAAATGTCCGGTTTTGCGTTTTCTTCTTCCTCATAATTCCGCAGCCGCCGAAAGGGAGGGAAAGTGGG
>JAJYSL010000341.1 GCA_021793595.1 Acidobacteriota bacterium | reverse complement strand
GTTACGTCGGAAGATCCTTACGCGGGGCTGCCGGAGCGTGGGGAATTCGGAAAGATTTCCGGCGATCTGGACCTGTTCTACGAAGATGTGTACTCGCTGCCGGCGGCGGAGCGGATCGACTACGCGCGACGCACGGAGGCCGCGGCGATGGCGGCGGATGCGCGGATTCAAAACTCCGGCGGAGGCAGTTTTGACGCAGCGACCGGGCACAAGATTCTAGCCAACTCGCGGGGATTCGTAGGCGAGTCGCGACGGTCGTCGTGTTCGATCAGCGCACAACCCATCGCTCAGTCGCCCGATGGAGGAATGCAGCGCGACTATTGGTATTCCAGTCAGCGCTCGCTGGCGATGCTGGATTCTCCTGAGTCGGTTGGCGTGGAAGCGGCGCGACGGACGGTGCGGAAATTAGGGGCGCGTCGCGTGCCCACGCAGCGGGTACCGCTGGTATTTGCACCGGAGGTCGCGGATTCGATTCTGGGCGCCATCATCGGAGCGATTAACGGGAATGCTGTCTACCGCAGTTCTTCATTTCTGGCGGGCAAGCTGGGTGAGACGGTGGGCGGCAGCAATCTGACGGTCATCGACGACGGCACGATGCGCGGCGGTTTTGGAAGCTCTTACTTCGATGGAGAGGGTTTGCCGACGCGACGCAAAGTGGTGCTGGAGCGAGGAGTGTTGAGCAGCTATCTGCTGAATACCTACACGGCGCGCAAGCTGGGGCTGCAATCCACGGGAAATGCGGCGCGCGGGCTGGCAGGCAGCCCGGGAATCGGAGCCGACAACTTTTATCTTGAGCCGGGAGACAAGTCGCCGGAAGAAATTCTGGCGGAAATTCCCAACGGACTGTACGTCACCGATCTGATTGGTCACGGGGTGAACATTGTTACCGGGGACTACTCCCACGGAGCTTCCGGATTGTGGATTGAGAACGGCGAGCTCGCGTATCCCGTGGAAGAGATTACGGTAGCGGGCAATCTGAAAGAGATGCTGTACAACATTACGAGCATCGGGAATGATCTGATTTTTCGCAGCGCTGTGGCATGTCCGACGATCGTGATTGAAGGCATGACCATCGCCGGAGAATAGAGCTTTCTGCCGTAGCGTGGCAGCTTGAGCAACCCACGTCTCAGATGCGAGAGCTGGGGAGCCCAAATTTTCTGTCTACGCGGCTTCTTCTCCGTCGTTGGGCATGATTTCGCTTTCGATAACGCGGGCTAGATGCACGCCGAACCAGTGATCGTTGTCATGCCAGGTCTGCTCCAGGGTGTAACCGCTTTGCAGCAACAGATCCTCCACCGATGCGGGAGTAAATTTGTAGCAATTTTCGGTGTGGATGGATTCTCCGCGTTTGAAGCCGAAGGTGCGATGAAGCGACTCCACCTGGACCATTTGATTGCGCTTGCTATCCAGATGCATCTCGATGCGGCTTTCT
This sequence comes from Acidobacteriota bacterium, assembly GCA_021793595.1. The sequence continues at coordinate 3,538 of JAJYSL010000341.1, read as the reverse complement.
AAATCGTTCCAGATGGCGCGATGTTCAAAGGCGTTCAGGACAAAGTCCGCTCCCAACTCACGGTTCAGCCGGGCCAGGACATTCTTATTGAAATCCGCGGTGATACCAGCGTCGTCATTATAGGCGGCCAGCATGGCTTCAGGATCTTTCACCATATCGGTGCCCAGCAGTAAAGCATCGCCGGGTTGCAGTTCGGAGCGCAGCCAGCGTAAGAGAGCAACGGCATCTTCGGGACAGAAGTTCCCGATACTGGAGCCGATGTAGAGAGCGAGGCGTCGGCCCCCAGCGGGAAGATTCAAGGATGTCTGGTGGGTGAATTCCGAGCAGATCGGCTGCACCTCAACTCTCGGCAGGGCAGCGTGAATGTTTTTCTGTGCCAACCGCAGGGCTTCCTCCGAGACATCCACAGGGAGGTAGAGGGTTTCGCCCTGGCGTGCCGTCAGAGTGCGTAGCAGAATGAGAGTTTTACTGGCGCTTCCGGCTCCGAGCTCCATCACGGACAACGGTTCCTGGCTCATTCCGGCGGCTGCGGCAATCATTTCGGAAGCGTGCAAGGAAAAGATCGCATGTTCCCGGGAGGTCAGGTAATACTCAGGCAGCTGGGTGATTTTCTCGAACAGCAGCGAGCCTGCCGCATCGTAAAACAGCCAGCAGGGAAGATGCTTCTGCCGGGCAGACAACCCCTCCACAACGGCCTCGGCCACTGCGGAAGTTTCTTTGGATTGCGCCTCGATGAGAGGGAGCGTGATGCCGTCCAGAACAGATGCGATATTCACGCAGGTCCTCCATCGGAAGCCAGGCGCAGGCCAGAGAATTGCCAGCGGGTTGCGGGAGCAAAGAAATTTCGATAGCTGGCCCGAATATGGGATGCGGGAGTGACGACGGAACCGCCGCGCAGCACGAACTGATTGCACATGAATTTGCCGTTGTACTCGCCCAGCGCGCCGGGCGCGGGCTGATAGCCGGGATAGGCGGTATAGGCACTTTGGGTCCACTCCCAGACATCGCCGAACATTTGCTGGAGTTCCTGATGTTGGGACGCGCCATGCCGGCTGTGCGGTGAATCGTCCGCACTCGCCTGCGCCATGGGATGCAGGACATTGTTTTCGAGCAGGTTGCCGGAGGCGGGGAGGGAATTGGCGGCGTGTTCCCATTCAAATTCCGTGGGAAGACGACACCCGGCCCATCGCGCATAGGCGTCGGCCTCAAAATAACAGAGATGGCAGACGGGCGTCGACAAAAGGCTATCGAGCGGGACGGTACCGCGCAGGGTAAAGACATCCCAACGACCGGATTCTTTTCGATTCCAATAGAGCGGCGCATCCCAATGCAGGGACTGCACCGTATCCCAGCCATCGGAGAGCCAAAACTCGGGACGTCGATAGCCGCCGTCTTCGATGAAGCTTAGATATTCCGCGCAGGTGACCGGCCGGGACGCGAGGCGGAAGGGTTGCAGAATCACGGGGTGACGAGAGAATTCATTGTCGAAGGCGAAGCCATGGCCGCGATGACCAATTTCGACGGCGCCGCCTTCATAATCCAGCCAGCGATGTGCGTCAGCCTGACTTGAGGATTCCGGAAGGGGCGGCTCGGCATAGGCAGGCTGCAGGGGATTCGACCAGAAGGCATGCTTGATGTCGGTCGCAATCAGCTCCTGATGCTGCTGTTCATGATGCATCCCCAATTCGATGCGATCGCATATCTCCGCGGATGCATGGGAAGACAACAATTGCTCGATCGCCTGCTCCACATAGCGGCGATAGGCCTGCACCTGCTGCAAGGACGGACGCGAAAACGAGGAGCGGAGCTGTTTCTGCGGATGATTGCCGAGGGATTTGTAATAGCTGTTGAAGAGCCAGATGAAATCCGGATGGAAGGGCTGATACCCGGAGAGATAGGGACGCAGAACGAAAGTCTCGAAGAACCAGGTGGTATGGGCCAGGTGCCATTTGACCGGACTTGCTTCCGGGCAGGACTGAACCATCTGATCTTCCGGGGTAAGCCGCCGCGACAGGGTGTCGGTCATGGCGCGCACCGCATGGAATCGCTGCGTCCACTGCGACTGACTCGCTTCGACAGGTGAGACTTCCAGAATTCCCATGCAATCCTCCTTGGTATCTAAAAGCTAGGATGCACACTGAGCAGGCGCGCGAGCGTATAGGCCGCGCCGGCAGCCAATCCTCCAATGCAAACTGTCTGAATCGCGGATTTCCAGGTGCCGCCGCCGGTCAACCGGCCCTTGACCGCACCGAAAAAGAAGAGCGCGATTAATGTAATGACGACCGAAGCGCGCAAAGCGCTGGAGGCGGTGTCGAGAACCATGTAGGGAAGCAGGGGAATGAATCCGCCGGCGATGTAGGAAAAGGCAATGACGGCGGCGCTCTGGCGGGCTCGGTGGCTGGCAGGTTGTTCCAGTCCGAGCTCAAAGCGCATCATGAAGTCGACCCAGGCTTGCGGGTTTCGCTTTAACGCCGTCAACACGGAATCACTTTCGGCGCGCTGGACGCCATATTCTTCGAAGATTTGATAAATTTCTTCTTCCTCGTCGCGCGTACGTTCCACAATTTCCATTTCCTCGCGTCGGCGCTCGCTGGCGAAGTGCTCGACATCGCTGCGGGCGGCGAGATAACCACCCAATCCCATGGCGATGGAGCCGGCTGCAATTTCCGCCAGGCCAGCCAACACCACGATGTGGGAGGAGCCAACCGCGCCGGAGAGTCCGGCAGCCAGGGCAAAGGGGACCGTCAGGCCGTCGGACATGCCGATGACAACGTCCCGAACCAGCTCGGTGGATTCAAAATGAGTTTCAATGTGGTCGGTATGGGCTATTTGGTGCATCCGGCGCAGTTTACCTTCTCGGGGTGAAAATTAGATGTAACCAACTCGGGGTGAGACACATTCAATTTGGGGGAGCGGGAAGATCGATTACGGTTTTTCTTTTTCTGAAACTTCCAACGGCTGGACGCGATTTCCGGCAAAGCCGAACGGGCAATGGCGACAGCCGGATTGGCAGCAGAAGCCGCGTTTCCGGTGATAGGCCTCAGTAAACACCAGATAGGGTCCATCAAGATAATAATCTTCGTCGTCCTCATTCGGCAGATTGGACGATTTCGGCTCGGGCTGGGTGGGGAGTGGCATTTGGGTGGATTTGCAGGAAGCCCTTGCTTCCAATCTACTAAAACTTCGACGGCTGCGGCGTTTCCGGTTCCAGGGCCGGGGTGGGAGCAAGTGGTACATTGCGGCCGCGAAATCGGCTGATTAGCTGATTGGGCAAGCCTGATTTGGCCAGATGGAGCACGATCCACGCCGTCGCCAGCCATACCGCTGTTCCACAGGCCAGTTGCAGCAAGTCGCGAGGAAACGAGCCGGGCGGGGGCAAAACATGCACCACGCCCCATAGCGCCGTGAATGAGAGGAGCGCCGCAGTAAGAGATTTGCCCAGCTCGGCGAATTCCAAGCCTTTCCAGGTGACAAGGTTTTTATAGTGCAACAGGCATGCCAGGGCGAGGGTTTGAATCAGGATGCCGCAGTCGGAAGC
>JAJYSL010000340.1 GCA_021793595.1 Acidobacteriota bacterium | reverse complement strand
AGGACTGTAGACCGAAATCTCTGCCTTCGCCGACTCACCCATCGGGTGATACCTCCAAGCACAGTTAAACTCACTCCCAGTCTATCGTTCGAGACGCTTTCAATTGTTCAACTGCCGGAAAGAGGGTAATTGCAGTGTTCGAGTCGAACAAAATCCTCCGGGGGGACTGCTGCGGAGGGCCAAGACTTCAAGGTTGCGAATCTTGTCCGGGTGGAAATGCTCTGCAAGACAATTGCGAGTATAACCCGTTCCATTACGAATGGTACCTTTTTAATACATATAATCAACTTTTTTCCTTCGCATTCCAATTTTTTGGTCGGCGAGGTCCTGGCCGATTGGCTAAAGGGCGGCTTTGAGGATTGTTCGCTGGGATCCGAGGTTTAGATCGATCCGTTCGAATCTGGGAGGGTTTCAGCCCTCGCTCCGGACTTTCCCAGTCACCCGCGGGAGCAGGTCGGCCGAGCGGTGCAGCATGAAGCGACGAAAGGCGCCCGCATTTCCAGTCGGTTCCGGACCCAGCGGATAGGCAAGCGAAAACATTCGAGACAGGCGAAGCTTTCGGACGCGCGCGAGCCGAAGTGTGCCCAGTGCGAGCTGGTTGCGCACCGCCCAGCGCGACACGAAGGTGACACCCAGGCCGGCTTCTACTGCACTCAATAGGGCTTCGGTGGAATCGAGCTCCATGGTCGTTTTCAGATCTTTTTTCTTAAGTCCAGCCTTCGATAATGCAGCTTCCACGACCCGGCGCGATCCCGACCCAAACTCGCGCATGAGCAGATGCTCGTGCGTCAATTGATCGATCTCGATCTCGTGGTCGGCCCACTCATGGCTGGCCGGCACTACCAGAACCATGTCGTCTTCCATGTACGGTTCGATATGGACATCTTTGCGCAATCCGGGGCCTTCGACCAATGCCAGCTGAATCCGCCCGGCAGTCAAGGCTGCGAGCATTTCATCGGTATTTCCGCTCTTGGCGGTGATTGAAATGCGTGGATTTTCCCGCAGGAAAGCGGCCACCAGCTGTGGCAGAAGGTATTGCCCAATGGTTTGTGACGCGCCGAGTGCAAGGTTTCCCGCAGGATGACGGCCGGTGCTGATGACGGCCTCGTACGCTTCATCGGAGATTGTTTTCAACTTGTTCGCGAAGGGAAGCAAGGTATTGCCTGCCGCAGTCAAAGCGATTCGACCGCCGCTTCGATCAAACAAGGGAACACCATATTCCTCTTCGAGGGCTTTGATCTGCTGTGTGACGGCGGGTTGGGAAAGCGAGAGTTCTTCCGCAGCGCGGCTGAAATTCAAGTGTTTCGCCACGATTCGGAAGACTTTGAATCGGAAATTCTCCATCGCAAGGTCAACTCGTTCGAGCGGGGTCGAGTCCGCCGCAATCAATTGGACTCGCTTCGGCAACATACGAGTCGTTCTTCCGATTGTCGCAGAATGTCGCGAATCAAGCCGATTTATAGATGAACGATTGAACGGCGCCGGTATAAGGACAAGCAATTCGCGATAAGAACTTCCTCTTGGACTTGCGCCTCCACCGCCGGGAAGACTAAAGATTGGAGGAATCGTTGGATTCGTTGAATTCGAAGACCATTTTTTTATTGGGCTGATTTTGACCGCAAGCGGAGTTGTATCTCCAGCCGTTGCATTGGTGGCGGGGATTGCTTATGGGTTGACCTTTCCTCATCCCTACCATTTGGACAGCAGAGTCCTTTCTCTGGATCATCCCGGTGTCGATGGTAACGGCCTACGCTACCAAAAGCAAAACGCGCATCCAATGGCCTTGGTTCATTCTTCTGTTCTGCATGGCAGCCGTGGCGAATACGTACCTTCCTATAGAGGCGACGTTTTATCCTGTGCTGAGTCACCTGGGAAAAGTTGGTCTTACGGTCGTACTATTTTTGATCGGAACAGGGCTGTCGAAAAACACAATTCGCCGGGTGGGCATACGTCCCTTTCTTCAGTGTGTATGTCTATGGGCGGTGATTGCAACTGCTTCACTTCTGGCAATTGGAGCGGGTTGGATTACCCTCTAAGCCCGTCCGTCGCACAGTTGTGACTACCATTTCTTCTTCAGGAGAGTATCGAACGCGACTCCGCCATTCTGGTCGCGGGTCACACTGAATGACAGTCGCGGCGATACATTGTACTGGCCCATGATCACCTGATTCTGCGTGGTGGCGACGTTGGTGGAAAACGTAACGAAGAGATTGCCTGTGACCCGCTGCTGAATGGTAATGACAGCTCCGGACGGACCCTGGATGCTGCCGCCGGCTAACACCGGGTTGATGGAGAGCTGGGAGATACCGGCAATTTTTGCAACACGACTGGTGATTTGGCTACTGACCTGAGAAGCGACCAGACCCATCGCTGCTTGATTGGTCGGTGTCGCTGGATTGGCGGCGCTGGCCTCGGTCGTCTCACCGAAAGCGAGCAAGTTAATGATGTCTGCAGTGGGCAGGGATGGATCTGAGGTGTAGTTTGTGTGCAGTTGATTCACAGGGCCGTTGAAGCGCAGATGAATGTTGTATTGCTGGATGGTCGTGTTCAGCGCAAGGTTGACCACCGGTTGCGTCTCGGATGGGTTGATGAACTGCACCGTTCCTCCGCTGAGAGTGAACCGATTGCCGTTGAAAATCATATCTCCACTCGTAAGATTGGCGCGGCCCAGAATCACCGGTTGGGCGATGGTCCCGCGCACCTGCAAATTGGCGGTCCCGTTCACACTGAGAGTACGGCTAACCAAGTTCAAGTTATTGATGGAACTAATCGCGACATTCAACCGCGTATTTTGCGCAAACCCCTGTGATGGCGGAGGGGCTATACCTCCAGAGAGCCGGCTGGTGAAGTTGACTAAATCGAAATCGGGCGTGAAGGACATATTCTCAATTTGTACGCGGCCGCCGAGCACAGCGTTGTCGGTACTCCCGACCAGGCGAATGTTACCTGTGAACTCTTCGCGAATGCCCTGAGGGTAGATCATCCGAATATCTTTGGCTGCGATTCCCAGGTCGAACTGAAGCGACGGACGAAACGTGACTCCTCCCTGCGCCGTTACAGTGCCACCACCGGAGTTTCCATGAAATGTTTTGATGTTGAGGCGGTCCTTCGTCAGGGTTAAGACGCCATTGCCGTGTTGAATACCGAGCGGCAGATCCCCGCCGTAGAAGCTGGCATCGACGATATCGACCTGTCCCTGAATGTTCGGATCGGCTCTCGCGCCATAGGAATTGATGTTGAAGCGGAGCTGTCCGGCGCTCTTGAAGTCTGGGTTAAGAAGTTGTGCGATTTGCAAATTCATTGTCCCCAGAAGCAGCAGTTCGATGGGACGATTGCCCACGGTCGGAATGGTTCCCTGCAGTTGCAAGTCTGTGTCTGTGCCGCGTATTGAAACCTTTTGCAGTGCAATCAAGCCGTGGGTATAGTCGATGTGAATGGGAGAGACCGCAGCAAGCTGGACTGAATTTCCATAGTTCGCTTTCAGCTCGGGCAGCGTGGCGTGAGCCTCCACTTGTTTCCAATTCCTCAGTGGACCGCGCAGCGTCGCATGGATTTTGGTCGTTCCGCCCAGGTTGGCGGCGTGTGCCGGAGCATACGCAGATAGCAAAGGCTGCAACGGGATTGATTCCGTTTCGAGTGCTGCCTGCGTAAAGTAGTCGCCTGTGAGGTTGATCTTTGCATATGCCCGTATCGAGCTGTGGATCGCCTTAGAGTTGAGCTCTGCCGTTGCAACATGATTTGCGACGGAAGCCTGCAATGCCACTCCATCGATTGGCTGGTGACTGATTTCCAGTTTCGAGCTCTGCAGTGTTGCGTTGAACTGCGGATTATTCAGCAGCCCTTCGCCGCTTGCATTCACGTCGACGGTACCGTTTGCGTCAATTCGGTGAGCCTGGAGAATTTCGAGTTGCGCCAGAAGAATACCGGTCGCGGACAGGTTTGCGGCATAGCTCTGTTGTGCGGGACGGACGATAAATGCGCTTTGCACGGTGCCGGAAGCGACGTGAGCGGAGAGATGGCATTGAACTTGGCCGTCTGATCCCATGAAGTTCAAATTTGCAGAACGAATCGGCTGCTGGTAAATCTTCGCATGTGTCAGAGAGATGCTTCCATGGCCGATCGGGCTCAGGACGGTTCCGCGAATGTGTAGCTTCGCCGTCAGCGTTCCATCCACTGGCAGGTTCGAATGGACGAGCTTAGTGACATCGACAACATCAAGGTGTCTGGCGTCGAGTGCAAGTTGAATTTGATTCTTCTTTGTGAACGCCCACTTGTGGAGAGCAACGCTGCCCGAGAAATGAACGGTTCCCTGTGGCTCTGGAACAAGGGTTCCATGCTGCAAGCTCACCAGCGACGGGCTCGCTGATAGACTCGCCCGCAGCGATCTCCAATGGGTCCCGCGGATTTGAAGATTGGAAGCGACCAGCTGACCCGCGATGTGAGGAGCGGCAGCGGAGCCGTTGATCATACCGTCGAACGAGACTGTTCCGGCTAAGCCGAGCTGGCTGGAGTTGCTATTCATGCCCAGGCGAAAAGCATTGGTGAGCGTTTGAACTTCGGCCAGGTCACCGGATTTGAAATGGACCGCCAGGCTGGATCGCCGGCTAACAGTGCCATTCATCGTGAGGGAGGTTTGCAGCATCTGGAGATAGCTGTTGGTGAGTTCGACTTGCTGATTGGCGGCGCTGTAGGCTCCGTAAATCACTCCCGAAATGGGAAGAGCGCTTGCGCCGCTTCTTTTTGAGTGAACATTTCCGCGGATCGATAGAGTTGTCTGAGCTTCCAGGTTGTCGAGTGTTCGACCCCATTTGGCCTGGACGGTGCCGTTCAATGCTCCACGGAGTGCCACGTCCTTTGTAGCGTGTGTTTTCGGCAAGCCTGCGTTGTCGAGGATACTTGGCTTATTTCCTGGAGACTTTGCCGCGACGACGAGCGGGTAAGAGCATCTGGTTGACGCTGTCGATCGAGAAGGCCATTGGGTCGAAG
>JAJYSL010000339.1 GCA_021793595.1 Acidobacteriota bacterium | reverse complement strand
GGTCAGCAACTACGGCTTCCTCGAAGATCCCATTCGAATGGTGCGTGCTGTTCGTTTCCTCTCTCGCACCGGCTGGGAAATGGAAGAGCGTACCAAGGCCCGCTATGAAAACGCCAAAGCGGAAGGCGTCATCAGCGCTATTACGCCCGCGCAGCGCGGGTATGAATTGGAAGAAATCGCCTACGAAGAAGAACCCTTGCAAGTATTGAAGGCGCTCGAGTCAGAAGACTGGATGCAACACTTGTCCTCTGCCTGGAGCAGCCACTCCGCCGATGTGCAAGGCCTGGAGCACCTGCATGAGCGCTTTGTGCAACTGCTGATGGCGGGACTGCATCCCGATCCTTCCGCCGCCCAATTTCGCCTTTTGACGGCCAAGCTGTCCCCACCCCAGCTGGCCGCCCTGAAAAAGACCTTCGTGCGCAGCGATCTGATTGCCGAGATGAATGCGCTGGATGCCGATGCCAAACATGTTCTTCAAAAAATGACCGCAAAGGACGCCGCCAAACCCTCCCAGCTATGGAAGTTGCTGCATAGCCTGAAGCCGGAAGCGGTCTTGTGGCTGTTTTTCGCCAACAAAACTGCAGCCGTCCAGAACAGGTTTGAGAATTTCTTTACCAAATGGCCGGAAGCGCGCCAGAAGATTCCCAATGCCATCCTGCAGGATATGCGGATCGTCCCCGAGGTCGAGGGATACCAGGAGTTGCTGGATAAATTGACCTTCGCGTTTATGGATGGAGAGTTACCGACAGAAGAAACCATCCGAAAATTTGCCGAGCCGTATTCTCCGCCTGCCCCTCCTCCGCCCGTCATCGTGCGCCGCAGTCGCGCGGTGAAGCGGGTCACAGAATCGAAAGCGTCTAGGGCAAAAGCGAAAAAGGCTGCCAAAAATGCGGCGGCGGACGGGAGTGCCGACTTGAGCCTGGCGGCAGCGGGCGACGTGGCTGCGTCAGAAGCGCCTGCATCGGAAAAAACAGGCGCGGCTGCATCGGTAGCGGCCAAGCCCGCCGTTACCAAGACAGCAGCCAAAGCCTTGTCAAAGACTGCTGCGACGCCGGCGAATGTTGCAGTGGAGCCCATCGCGAAAAAGACCGCCGACAAATCCGCCAGGATTTCCAAATCCGGCAAGGCTCCCAGCAAGGGCATACCTTCGAAGGCGGGCAAGGCCGCCGTCAAAACCGGCACTAAGCCGAGCGGGAAATCCGCGCCCAATACACACGGCAAAGCCCGGAAGGCAGTTATCGTCGCCAAGGCGCACGGCAAGGCCTCCAAGGCTACCACCGCCGTGTCCCGGCCTGTGGAGAAGAAGTCGGCCCACACCTCTGCCGCCTCCCATGGAACCGCCAGAACCTCAGCCAAAACCGCGCACCGGTCCATTGCCAAGGCTTCGCTCAAGTCTAGGTCGGCGGCAAAAAAAGCTGTCACTACCACGTCGAAGAAATCCGGCAAAAACGGCGCGAAATCCGAGGCGAAACCCGCGCATAAGGTGGCCAAATCTCCTGCAAAACCGGCTGCGAAAGCCAAGCCGACCAGCAAATCCCACAGGTAGCATTCCGCGCCCGGTAACGCTTCAATTCTGCCGCAGTCGACAGCGATTCGGAATTCGCTGTGCGCGCGTTCCCATGCATTCCTAATCGCCGCTGCCGTCTCCCATCGCTGTCACAACCTCTGCCGGCAATATGCCCATGTCGCGATAGATGGGACGAATATGCAGGCGAATGTTCGGCAGGCGAGTGGCGAACCACGCTGCTCCAACAATGCAGAAGGCCCCCGTCATCGTCAGCGTAATCGGCGCACCCACCAGATGCGCCAGCCCTCCGGCCAGCAAACTGCCAAACGGCGCCATTCCGACGAAAGCCATGGTGTAGTAGCTCATCACCCGACCGCGCTTGTCCTCCGGGACGATGGTCTGGATGATCGTATTGCTGGCCGCCATGCCACGCATCATGCCAAAGCCGGTAATCACCATCAGAACCAGCGAAAGCCATAGCAGCCGCGACATCCCAAAAACTACCAGCGCGGCTCCAAAAATTGCCGCCGACATCGCGATCACGCGCCCCAGTCCAAGCACAGATTTTCGCATTGCCAGAGAAATCGCAGCGATCAGCGCTCCCGTTCCCACCGCTCCCATCAGAAAGCCAAGCGTGTGCGGACCGCCGTGCAGAATTTTCGCCGCAAAGATCGGCATCAACACCGTGAATGGCATCCCCATTAGACTCACTATCGCAAACAGCAACAGAATCGTTCGTACCGGAGCAAACTGCGAAACGTAAGTCCAGCCCTCTTTCAGTTGTTCGATCATCGGCACAATCGTCGGCTTCATCGCAAATTGCGGCAGACGCATCATCACCAGCGAAAGTATCACTGCCACGTAGCTGATGCCATCGATCAGAAAGCAGTAGCCTTCGCCAAAACCGGCAATCACCAAACCGGCCAAAGATGGGCCCACCAGGCGCGCCATATTCACCATGGAAGAATTCAGCGCGATGGCATTGCCCAGGTCCTGGCGGTCTTCAATCATCTGCACCATAAAGGCCTGCCGCCCCGGCATGTCGAATGCATTGATCAATCCCTGAAACACGCTGAGAGCCAGAATTTCCGAAATCGTAATGCGGTGGCTCAGCGTCAGCCCAGCCAATGCCAGCGACTGCACCATGGCCAGCGTCTGCGTCACCACCAGCACATGGCGGCGATTGAGTCGATCGACCCAGACGCCCGCGAATGGCGCCAGCAGAAAGGTGGGAATTTGCCCGCAGAATCCAACAATTCCCAACAGCCACGCCGACCCGGTGAGGCGGTACACCAGCCACGCGGTCGCGATCCGCGTCATCCATGTGCCGATCAGCGAGATACTTTGGCCGCCGAAGAACAAGCGGAAATTGCGATGCCGCAAGGCTCGCCACGCCAGCGAAATTCCTCCCTTCGCGGACGCGGGGCCGCTTCCGGCCATTGCATTCTGTTCTTTTCTACTTGCTTCTTCCATTTTCTTTTTGAGCGGAGTTTCAGAGCTCGATGAAATCTACGCCGCTACTCACTTCAGATGATTCCGTCGGCCGCTACGACTCGATCCGGTGCATTTGCCCATCAGGTGAGATGCCGGTCTTCAGGATCCAACCGGCACGAAATTCTGCCTGCCAAAAGGTTTTGTCCTCGATTTCCTCACCTTGTTTTTGTTTCCGAGGACTCGGGCTCGATTCCGTCGCATCGCCGAATAGAATGGAAGTTGAGCATGGCGGAATTCACTCATCTACATCTGCACACCGACTACTCGCTGCTGGATGGAGCATGCGACGTTGACAAACTGGTGAAGCATGTCAAAGGCATGGGGCAGAAGGCCGTCGCCATGACCGATCACGGCAACATCTACGGCGCGGTCCACTTCTTCGATGCGGCAAAAAAATACGAGATCACTCCCATTCTAGGCTGCGAGCTCTACATCTGCCAAAAGGAGGATCATCGCGCCGACCCGCAGGGCGACCAGTACCATCACCTGCTCGTAATCGCGGAAAACGACGAGGGCTATCGCAACCTGGTCCGCATCACCTCGGAGGCCTCGCTGCACGGCTTCTATCGCAAGCCGCGCATCAGCAAAAAATTTCTGGCCGAGCATTCCAAAGGCCTCATCGGCTTTTCCGGCTGCCTCGCAGGCGAGCTGTGCGAGCATCTCACCAAGGATAACTACGATGCTGCCCGCTCCACCGCCAAGCAATATGAAGATATCTTCGGCCGCGGAAATTTCTTCCTAGAAATTCAGGACCAGGGATTGGAGCTCGAAAAAAAGATTCATGCCAACCTGTTTCGCCTGGAAAAAGATCTCAACATTCCGCTGATCGCCACCAACGACAGCCATTACATCGGCCACGACGATCATCATGCGCACGATGTCCTGCTCTGCGTACAGACCGGCAGCACCATACACGACGAGAAGCGCTTCCGCTTCGACGGCGATCAGTTTTTCGTCAAGTCTGCGGAGGAAATGCTCAGCGTCTTCTCGCATACGCCGGAGGTTGTGGCCCGCACCATGCAGTTTGCCGAGCGCTGCCACGTCAATATCAACAAGATTTCCAATTCGTTTCCCCAGTTCGATGTTCCGCCTGGTTTCACCATCGACAGCTACTTTGAAAAAGTTTGCCGCGAGGGCTTTCGCCATCGCCTGGACTCCACCATTCGCCTGCTGCGCGATCGCGGCCTGCTGCGCCATACCACGGAAGAGTACGAACAGCGTCTGCAGCGCGAAATCGATTGCATTCAGCAGATGAAATTCTCTGGCTATTTCCTGATCGTCTGGGACTTCATCCGCTACGCCAGGGAGCAGGACATCCCCGTCGGCCCTGGTCGCGGTTCTGCCACCGGCTCGCTGGTCGCCTACGCCATGAACATCACGGACGTCGATCCTCTGCAGGCCAGCCTACTCTTTGAGCGCTTCCTGAATCCGGAACGCGTCTCGATGCCCGATATCGACATCGACTTCTGCATGAATCGTCGCGGCGAAGTCATCGACTACGTCACCCGCAAGTACGGCCGTGAACAGGTGGCGCAAATCATCACTTTCAACACCATGGCGGCAAAGGCCTCCATTAAAGATGTCGGCCGCGCCCTTGCCATGCCTTATGGCGAGGTCGACAAGATCGCCAAGCTGATCCCCGCCACCATCGGCATCACCATTGATCAGGCGCTCACGGAATCTGAGCCGCTGCAGCAGGTGTATCAGAATGACCCTCAGATTCGCGAGCTAATCGACACCGCCCGCCGACTGGAAGGTTTGGCGCGCGGGGCCGGCATCCATGCGGCCGGCGTGGTCATCGCTCCCGAGCCTTTGACCAATCTGGTTCCATTAAGCCGCGGTAAAAACGACGAAATCGTCACCGCATACGACATGAAGGCGGTCGAAAAAATCGGCCTTCTCAAAATGGATTTCCTCGGCCTCACCGCGCTCACCGTAATCCACGAAGCGCTGCGGCTGATTCGCGTCAATCTCGGCGTCGAAGTTAACA
>JAJYSL010000338.1 GCA_021793595.1 Acidobacteriota bacterium | reverse complement strand
TTGCCGCTGGGCCGCCCACGCCGCCGGTCCATCAATCCGTCATAGCCATGTTGCTCGTAGCGTTCCCGCCATCGCCGCATCTGCCGGTCGCTGATGCCGATAATTTCCGCCGCCTGCCACCACGTGATCTTCCGCGCCATTGCCCGCAAGATCACTTCCTGTACCTTCATCGCCCGCTCCACCGCGGCCCTCGGATATGCGTCCATGCTTCGCATGGTCGCCCATCCTCGCCGCCCGCATAGCGGACACTTCACTTGCTATCTCACCCGGACATATCATCTGCTACTGACAGGCGCTGCGCTGGACGTAGAAGAGTCTGCGTCATTTGTCTCAGGCGTTGCAAGGCCGCGGGCATTCGGTTTGCCCGCATGTGGTTGCCGATTGTCTGCGGGAACTGGGATACGGCTTATACAGGCCAACCGTAAGACCCGGGAAGGCGGTGGGCACATGGATCGAAACGCTCAGTTTCAGTATCTCAACGATCAGGCCACGGAGTTTCTGAAGGCGGATGAGCCGGTCATCTCCGTCGATACCCAAAAGAAAGAGTTAGTCGGCAATTACAAGAACAACGGCCGGGAATGGCGCCCCCAAGCGGCGCCGGAAGCAGTGAACGTGCATGACTTTATCGATCCTAAACTGGGCCGCGCCGTTCCCTATGGCGTCTATGACATTGCCGATAACAAGGGCTGGGTGAGTGTGGGCATGGATCACGATACGGCCAGCTTCGCGGTGCACGCGATTCGCCGCTGGTGGCGGGCGATGGGGCAGAATCGCTATCCCCGAGCAAGCCGCCTGATGATCACCGCCGATGGCGGCGGCAGCAACGGCCACCGCGTGCGCTTATGGAAGATCGAACTGCAGATGCTGGCCAATGAGTTCGGTGTTCCCATCACGGTTTGCCACCTTCCGCCCGGTACCATCAAATGGAATAAGATCGAACATCGCTTGTTTTCCTTTATCACCATCAATTGGCGCGGCAAGCCCCTGCGCAGCTTCAGGACGATCATCCAACTGATCGCGGCGACAACCACCACAGCCGGACTGAAGGTGCGTGCCGAACTGGATGAAAACAAGTATCCCAAAGGAGTGAAAACCTCCGATGCCAGGCTCGCCGCCATCGACATTGAACGTCATGCTTTTCACGGCGACTGGAATTACACCATCTCACCACAATGAAGCATTTCTTTATGCACAATGCCTAAGAGATAATGTCACGTCGTTTGTAAGGCACGTTCCCAAGGTGCTGATCGAGTCTGTTTTTCCTTTGCTTCGCCCACCGGAAAATCTATACTGAAGGTGCTCTGGCGTGTTGTCTGCAACTTGAGACACGTGCCTCTTTTCTTCTGCCATCGCCTCTCTTCCCGCCCCGGTGCGGCTGCCTGCCTAGTTTCACTGGGCCTGGGGATTGTCTTGCTTTGCCCTCGTCCGGTGCAGGCATTCGCTTCGCACCACGCCAGCGAGGTTGAGTATGCTCGCGCCGCTGCAATCCAACGCCGGCTGGAGGCAATTCCAGAGAGCGACCGTACGCGTTTCCAATATGAGCGCGCGTTGGATGCCTATCGCGCCGTGTATCACGGTGATCCGGCATCGCCGGTCGCGGCCCGCAGCATTGCTGCAGTAGCCGACCTGCTGGCCAGCGAGGGACGCTGCTTCCACGATGCGAAACTGCTGCACGACGCGGTCGCCCAGTGGGAATTCCTGCGGAATCAATATCCAACCAGTTCACTGCGGCAGATGGCATTGTTGCAAGAGGCCGAGATTCAAAGGCATGATCTGCATAATCGAGCCGCGGCGAAAAAAATCTATCGCCTTTTCCTAGCCAAATATCCACACCATGCGCTGGCGGACCAGGCCCGCGCTGGCCTGCAAGATGAGCGGATTGCAAAAGCCTCCACGTCGCGCCTGCCTGCGGTGAAAGAATCGGACGCACGATTTACCGGAATGCCGGTCGCATCAGCCGAATCAGCCCCGGCGGAAAAGAGCCGCGTCGACAGTAGCACCCCAGACAGGGTCATCTCGGTCGACAACCAGCCTGACTCGAAGCCGGCGCGTCGGGCCAACACAATAGAGACCGAGGGCGGAACAGAGAGCGAGGGCAGAATTACGACTGCGGCCAAAGTCTCATCGTCGACTGTGCTGCAGGATGTCAGGTATTGGGATGAAAATGGCGCGACGCGACTTGCCATCGATCTCAGCGATGCCGTTCCGTACCATACCTATTCAAACCAGGATGGCCGCCAGATTACGATCGTCTTTTTTGGCGCCCAATCGGCTGAAGCCTTGCTGGGTCACGCGATCATGGCATCTCACGATGAAAATCTTCGCTCCATGCGCGTGAGTATGCTCACCTCCAACCAGGCAACACTCGTGCTGCAGATGAAACGTCCGGTGAGCTTCAGTTCTTTCGTGCTATCGAATCCTGCGCGGCTGATTCTGGATCTGCAGCCTGCGATAGCGAATGATTTCGCGGAAGAGAATCATTTCGTGGAAGAGAATGCGCCCCCGATCCCACACTCTCCAATCCAGCACACTCCAACACCTACGCCACGAACAGTTGCATTACAGACTCCTACCGTTATGCCAACTCCGCTCCGCGCAAAACCACTTGAAAGAGCGAAACGGACTTCCCCAGCGCTTCCGTCGCGCGCGTACGAGGCCGAACCGACGCCGACGGTACAACCCTCCATGGCTCGGGTTCTCGGGCTGCGCGTTCGCCGCATTGTTATCGACGCTGGCCACGGAGGCCACGATTCCGGCACCATTGGACCCGGCGGAGTTCAGGAAAAAGACATCGCACTGGACGTGGCGTTGCGCCTCGGTCATCTGTTGCAGCATCGCTTAGGTGCGGAGGTCATTTACACCCGCCGCAGCGACAAATTTGTTCCGTTGGAAGAGCGTACGGCGATTGCGAATGCGGCGCACGCGGATTTGTTTCTCTCCATCCACGCCAATTCCAGTTCCGATCCGGACGTTCGTGGAGTCGAAACCTATTTCCTGAACTTCACGACCTCGCCGGACGCGATGGCGGTCGCGGGCAGAGAAAATGCCGACTCCAATCGCTCGGTGTATGACCTGTCCGACCTGGTGCGCAAGATTGCTCTGAGCGACAAGATTGATGAGTCCCGCGAATTCGCCGGGGATGTCCAGCAACAGCTATATTCCGGGCTGCTGTCGGGCAATGCGGGACTGAGAAACCGTGGCGTCAAGCAGGCTCCGTTTGTTGTGTTGATCGGAGCGCAGATGCCTTCAATCCTGGCAGAAATTTCCTTTCTGACGAATCCGGAAGATGCCGACGAGCTCTCTCGGCCCCGCTACCGTGAACGACTGGCCGAAGCACTCTATCGCGGCGTGGCCGAATACGTTGACGGGATGAGCGGAGTTCGTATCGCCAAAACCACCGCTGCCGAGACGCTTCCCTCCCCTGCCGAATAGCAGCCCGAATGATAGTCTGAGTTCGGAACCATGCTCCGGACTTTATCTGTACCTCGACCGTTTTTTTCGCTGCTGATCGTCACCTTGGCGACCCTTTCCTTACACGCGCAGTCACGCCCTGCAATCCATCCGCCCAAGCAGACCGTGTCCGCCTCGAAGACCGCGTCGCAAACCGAAAGTGCAACTCCGGCACCCCAGAGTTTATTGCCGGAAACATTCGCCGGCTGGCAAATCACTGGAACACCGGAGCAGTCTACGCAAGCGTCGGACGCCGATCCGGGAGATGCCGTTCCGCTGCAGGAATATGGATTCACTCGGTATGAGTCTGCACGCTACACTCGCGACGACGGCCAACTGACAGTGAAGGCCATGGAATTCGGAGACGCCACCGGCGCATTCGGGGCATTCACCTTTTATCGCCGGCCCAACATGTCTGCAGCCGATATAGGTAGTGGCGCTGCGTTCGATGGCAAGCGCGTGCTTTTCTGGAGCGGGAAGACTCTGGTCGATGCGACATTCGAACACATCACTCCAATGTCCGCCGGCGAACTGCGCGACCTGATCACACAGTTGCCCAAGGCTATCGCCAATCAGGCTACGCCCCCCAGGCTTCCCAACTATTTGCCTCGCCCACATCTGGAACAAGGAACGGTGAAATACGCGATCGGACCGCAGTCGTATGTGATGAGCGGTGGCGTGCTTCCTCCTGGCCTGGTGGACTTTGGCCGCAGCGCCGAGGTAGTCACAGCGGAATACAACGCGCTGGGCGGCACCGGCACGCTGACGATCATCAACTATCCAGACAGCGATATCGCCATTGACCGGCAACATGCAATCCAGGCATATTTCGCAAGTCATGGCAGCATGCAATATCCATGGACGCCGGCGCTGACCGACAGCAATCCCTCCGCGATTCAGTTGCGTCGATCCGGCCCACTCCTTGCGGTGAGTTCAGGAAGCTACTCCAGCGGAGCTGCGAATGAACTGCTGCAACGCGTGCACTACGAAGAGATTGTGACCATGGGTCATCAGAAACCATACGCCGACGATCCAAGACTGGTTGCGCAAATCATTCTGGACGTCGCCGCGCTGGTTGGAATTTTCGCGTTGATCGCAATTGTTCTTGGAATTTTTCTGGGCGCGGGACGCGCCGCATTGCAACGAGCACGCAATAAATCCGGATTGCCGGAAGATGGGTCCTCGGAGTTTATTCGCTTGAACCTCAAGTGAGATTCCTTGCCGATCACGGTCGAACCATTTGACGAAGGTTCCCAAATTGTGAATCGATCAAAAATCCACGGGCTGTTCTCTCTGGATTTTTGTTTAAGCTATTTACAATAAACAACTTATGCAAGAGCCCACGCAGCACAAGGCGAACCCTAGGCGAACAATTGGCCTTTCAGTCCGCGAAGGGACAATTACCGTAACATATTGATTATAAAGTAATTATTTTTCATGGAAATTTGAGCCTGAAATGCCTTGACACCCTCGGATACGGCTCATAGTATGACGCCAGAAAGTTCTGATGGCTTTGCCTCCGTTGGAACTATTCTCCCTTGAAGGAAAAACCGCCCTGTTG
>JAJYSL010000337.1:4721-5015 GCA_021793595.1 Acidobacteriota bacterium | reverse complement strand
CGTGCACCAGCTTGTTCGACTTGATGTTGATGACATACAGAATGCCCGCGCCAAGATAAGCCGAAAGCAGATACTGGTCGCCACGATCAATGGTCAGGTAATCGAAGCGCTTGCCCTTTGTGCCGGGCAAGTCGATTGTTGCGATCTGGCGCAACGTGTTTCGCCGGCCGTTTGTTCTCGACTGTGTGCCAATCGTCAGGGCAGCGGCAGCCGTGGTTGTAAGCATGGCGACAACCGCCGGCAACAGCCATATCCTTGTCGCTTGCCGTAAACCAAAAGCCATCCCAAATTCCC
>JAJYSL010000337.1:0-4711 GCA_021793595.1 Acidobacteriota bacterium | reverse complement strand
CGCAACAAGCAATTTTCGCACCTTTTTGCAGCATCCATGAAATCCGCGGCCCGCATTGCCTCTTTTGGACCCACGGCCGGCTGTCTACTGTACTGCGGGCAAGTGCTGCCGAATCTGTTGCAGTTGCACCTGCACCTGCTCCAGCCGCGTCACAAGTTCGCGATGCTGTTCTTCCGCTTCAGTCGGCGTATGGCCTTCGATATAAAACAAGCCATTCGGCCCGAGCACGCATTTTTTCACGGCCTTGAATCCGCGGAAACCCTGGCGATGGACAACGGCCAGAAGTTCCTGCTCCGTCAGCAGTTCCTGGCGCAAGGCCTTTGGATCGACAACGCCGTTGGAAATCAGCACGCGCTCGGTACCTTCGACCAGCCTGTCCACCTGCGGAGAACTATAGAGGAAGCGCACCACCAGCCAATTGATACTCAGCAAGGACAGCGCGCCTAAAATACCGCCAGTTACGGTATTGTCGTTTCCGATCAGGGCGTTTTGCACCACATTCGACAAAGACAGCAGGACGACTAGGTCGAAGGGATTCAGCTGGGCCAGTTCTCGCTTGCCAAAGATGCGCAACAGGAAAATCAGGAAAAAATACACGATGATGGGCCGAAGAATCTTTTCCAGAAGCGGAATTTGCAGATGGAACATGCTCTGAAGCACGATGTAGTCTCCCTTCGGATGTGAATTTCCTTCTCTTCATACACTTTCAAGCGAAAGACGGGAAGCGGTTCGGAGTTAACTACCATGGCGGCCGGGATAATTTTTTGGTTGGCAGGTGGGGTAAATCTGGGATAATCAGTATTGCTCTGGTGTCTCTGGCATTCGACGAGCGGTGAGGTATCCGTCCGATCGAGTGTTCAAGCGCCCCCATGAAGGTAGTTGAACTCATTTTTTCACCGACCAGGAACCGTCGGTTGAATGAGCTGGTTGGCCTGCTCCTGCTGGCCTGCGGCCTTCTCCTGCTCCTCGCACTGGCTTCGTATACTCCACTGGATCCATCGCTCGACACCGCCGGCGGCTATCTGGCCGGAAGACCCGCGCATAACTGGGTGGGTCTGCTCGGTGCTGGGCTAAGCGATCTGCTGCTGCAAGCCGAAGGTGTGGCTGCATTTCTGGTACCCCTTCTGGTAGGCGCCCTGGGTTGGCTGTGGCTGCGCAGCCGAGCCGTTTCTTCGCCCGTTTCGAAGCTGATTGGCGCGCTGCTCTGCCTGATTTTTGTGCCCGCGTTGATGGGCCTGTTGCCGGGCCATCTGTGGTGGCTGCATACCATTCCAATCGAAGGACTCACTGGCCACGCGATTGCCGATGTGCTGGTGCATTATTTGAACTACCCGGGTGCCTGTGTACTGGCCTTGGCGCTGGTGGCTGCCGCGCTCTACCTGACCACGACCTTCAGCGTGGGCAGCCTGCGGCAATGGCTGACGGTTCACTTTGCCTTTTTGGCTGCCTGGCGCGACCGCTGGCAGAATTTTCGTGCTCGCCGAGCCGAGCGTAAGGCGGCCAAAATCGCGGCCCGCGCATTGGCCAAAGAAGCGGCCGCTCTGGCTAACCATCCGGAAGACGACCCTCACATTTTTGAGGACACCCGCAAAGACGTATTGCCAACCCGAGTCCGTAAACGCCCGGACTTCTGGGAGGAGCCTGTGGTTGCGCCTCCGCCTCACCGGTTAATACGCGAATCTTCGCTGCGCGACGCGGAAATTGACTTTGAGGACGCCGAGGAGGTGTCCGCCTCCGCGGAGCCGGTCCCGATCCGCACAACCGACGAGCTCGAGATCGCCCGTCCCACTGCATCCCTGCGTTCCCTGCAACCCGCGGCCAAGCCTGACGCCAGGGAGCCGGAGCCGCTGCGCGTGCAGATTGGCGCGCGCGCCGACGCAGCCGTCAAACCTGTCACGGTAACCGCAAAAGCCGTCGAAGGCTTTCGCCTGCCGCCCAGCACGTTGCTGCATCGCAGCGACGAGAAGCAGATCGTTCGCCAAGACGACCTGCTGAAAGAAGCCCGCGTACTGGTCGAAAAGTACGCGGAATTTGATGTTCGCGGACAAGTCGTGCAAATCAATCCCGGACCCGTGGTGACCACCTTTGAATTTCGCCCCGATGCCGGCGTGAAATATAGCCGTGTGGTCGGCCTGCAAGATGATTTATGTCTTGCCATGCGGGCAGAGAGCATCCTGATTGAGCGCATGGCCGGCAAGAGCACGGTAGGCCTGCAGGTACCGAACGCCGAGCGGGAAACCATCTGGCTGCGCGACATGATTGAGGCCGACAGCTTCCTGCAAAGTAAATCCAGACTGACCCTGGCGATGGGCAAGGATATCAATGGCCGCATTGTTCATGCCGACCTGACCACCATGCCGCACATTCTGATCGCCGGATCTACCGGCAGCGGAAAATCGGTGGCCATCAATGCCATGATCATGTCGGTTTTGTTCAAAGCCACGCCAGAGCAGGTTCGGTTGATCCTGGTTGACCCGAAGCGCGTCGAGCTGGGCATGTACGAAGGTGTGCCGCATCTGTTCACTCCCATCATCACGGAGCCGAAATTGGCCGCCAACGCCTTGCGCAATGCGGTGCGGGAGATGGAACGACGGCTGAAATTGCTGGCCTCTCGCAGCGTCCGCAACCTGGAGCAATACAACAAGCTGTTCGAGAGCACCCCCAGCTTGTTCGAAGACGACAATCCGGATGAGAAACCGTTGCCGCTGATCGTGATCATTATTGACGAGCTCGCCGATTTGATGATGCTGGACCGAGCGAATGTGGAAGAATCCATCACCCGCCTGGCCCAGATGGCGCGCGCTGTGGGAATCCATCTGGTTCTGGCAACGCAGCGTCCATCGGTCGACGTAATCACAGGCCTGATCAAGGCCAACGTCCCGACGCGCATTTCTTTCCGTTTGGCGACCAAGGTGGACTCACGGACCATCCTCGACTCCAACGGAGCTGAATCTCTGCTAGGACGCGGTGACATGCTCTTTCTTGCCCCCGGCACGGCGCGGCTACAGCGTCTCCACGCTCCGTTTGTCACGGAAAAGGAAATCACCGCGGTCGTCGATTTTTGGAAAGCCCAGGGCACGGCCGACTATGCAGAGGGCTTCCTGGAAGCTCCACGAGACGAGAAGGGACGCGACGGCGCGGATGGCGCAGGCGAGGAGGAGGAAAACGACGAACTGTTTGAGGATGCGGTTCGACTGGTGCTGGAATTCGGGAAAGCCTCCACTTCCCTGCTACAGCGACGTATGCGCATAGGATACGGCCGAGCCGCTCATCTGATCGACCTGATGGAACGAGACGGCATCGTGGGGCCCGCCGACGGCTCCCGCCCGCGCGAAATTCTGAAGCCGGCAGGCTGGTTGCAAGAAGTCGAATCGTCGATGCGCTAGAGGCAAGTATACGGTGGAACGATAGCAGATGGCAGGCTTTCTCCCAGGAAAAGCCTACACAAGGATCATCAGATACTTACAGTGCCCCTGCTTTTGCTCTAGGGCAGAGACGGATGAGCAGTCACACTACCAGCGCGGAATCACGTGCCTGTCGTAACATACAATTCTCCCTAGCTGAACCCGAGCAAAAGGCCGGCTTTTGAGCCGGCCTTTTTTTCTGACGCGAATTTACTGCGCTCTGTGGAAGTATTTGGCTATGGTCCTGACGAAGGGCCGGGCAGAAGGAGGAGTCGGGACGTTACCCTCTAGAATTGTGGAAAACGGAATATCATGACCGTAGTACGTGCGAGTATCTTCCGTGTTCTGATTCACGACGGTTCCGTTCAAGTCGATACCGGCAAAAAGACCCTGACTGCGGGAATAGGTCAGCAGTTCGGACTTCAGGGTCAGATTGGTGGCTGCCGCTGCATTGCGGCCCACTGGGCCGGCTGAAGCCGCGGCGTCCCCTCCGATCTTGAACTTGCTCTTCAGCAGATCCTGCATACCGCGTTGATTCACCGCGATCAGAACCAGGTCGGTCGCCTGTCCGCCGATCTGAAAGCCGAAGCTGCCTCCCGCCATCTGGACAAAAGCCGGAGCGCTCCATCTGCCGCTATGCGTCTTGCAGGTGACCACACCCTGCCCATAGCTACCGCCGACTACAAATGCTGCTTTCTTATAACTCGGAACAACGGCTACGCAGGTTGCATCGGCAAGAATACTGTTGGGAATTGCCTTATCGGGGGTGGCCATGATTGCGTTGATTACGTTGGTTGCACTGTTCAACCGATCGACGAGCTTCGTGTTATTTGAGGCGGCAAAGCCTTGCGAAGCCACCAGAGTTACGGCACAAATGCCCAATACAAATTTCTTCATAAATGTCTCAAGCCTTTCTCGCTTGCATTTTCAGAGTGGACGTCGCAAGAGCGTATTGCGGCGCTCTCTTTCACCGACGTTTACCGATCATAAAATATTAAGATGCCGAAAAGTCGAGGGAAGTGGAATAAAAACAACACTGTGCAAAAAAAGGTTGCAATCGGCGGTTTCCTGCCGATTGCAACCGGATTCTCCCAAATCCATGATCGTGAGTACGATTACAACCCATAACTATTCCCCGGAAAAGAGTACCGACGTCCCCCGTCTTCCGTAACGTTACTGGCGAGCCAGGACGAGACACAATAGGCTGCGCGGCATGAACTGCTCCTGGACTGGAGAAAATCGTGTGCCTGAAGCTGTCTCTCATGGGATCGAGCGGCTGGCGCAAACGCAACGCGAACCACTTGTTT
>JAJYSL010000041.1 GCA_021793595.1 Acidobacteriota bacterium | reverse complement strand
CACTGGCGAATTCCGACTGGAATTCATACAGGTTCTTCGGAAATCCTGGACGCGACACACCATCACACTACCCCTTGTGGCTTGCTGAAGCAACCGGATAAGCAGGAGACACCTAACGACAGCCGCTTTTCCTTGCCATCGAAGCGGTATTTCAACCGCCACCATTTTCCCCCAGACGGAGAGACTTCCAGATAGAGACCACGTTCATCGTACAGTTTCGATGGTTTCTTGCCGGGTTTGGCATTACGGATTGCGGTATCGGTTAAAGGGCATAGGGGCAACTCCTTGGAGTGTCTACTCGGTTGCCCCCACGGGCCACTGGATGTCAATAGAACCCTGCATCCCTTACTGGACGCTACATTCAATAAAATCCTCACATTTATGAGGATTTTGGATGTTATTGGAATTGCCTGGATGTTGGAGTGGTGGCCAGGGAGGGAATTGAACCCCCGACGCCAGCCTTTTCAGGGCTGCGCTCTACCACTGAGCTACCTGGCCGTGTAGATTTTCCAGAAGGGAACTCTGCACACGAGTGGAGGGAAATGAATATTTCCGATTGCTGCTTCTTGGTGAGTATATCAACCACCGGGAAGACTGCCAAACCAGATTGAACAATGCCAATGGCTGACATACTCTGAAATCAGCGAGGAAGCGATGACTGAGAACGTGCAGAAAACAGAAAAGATCCAAAAAAGTGAAGAGGAGTGGCGTCAGCAGCTGACGGCGGAACAGTATTACGTGACCCGCGAAAAGGGAACAGAGGCGGCTTTTTCCGGCGCGCTCTACAAAAACCACGAAGACGGAAGCTATCGCTGCGTGGCCTGCGACGCGCCGTTGTTCAAGTCCGAGACCAAGTTTGAGTCCGGATCGGGCTGGCCTAGTTTCTGGCTCCCCGTTTCGCCCGACGCGGTGGAGAACCATGAAGACCTGAGCCATGGAATGCGTCGTATTGAGGCGACGTGTGCGCGTTGCGGCGCCCATCTCGGCCACGTATTTCCAGACGGTCCCAAGCCAACCGGGCTGCGTTACTGCATCAACTCCGCTGCCCTGAAATTCGAAAAACAATAGGGCGGCCCGGCGGACGGCTGTCGTCGCAAATTAGCGAGGGCGCAATCACCGCTGACCCATTTGCCCTTGCATTCCCGGCGGCATCGGAATCGAGATATCGAGCGTTTTTACCGGCCCCAGCGTTGAAAGTGGGGTGCCGAATTGCGCCGCGTTTCCAACTACTAAAATGGCCAACTTCGATGGGTGAACATACTTGTTGGCCACCCGGGTGACGTCGGCGGCTGTCACCTTCTCAATGCCCTCGCGATACTTTTCAATAAAGTCGGAAGGATAACCGAAGAAGGCAAGTGTCGCCTGCTGCCGCAAGATTTTTTCCGGCGAATCGAAGTGGAAGATCCAGGAATTCAACACCTGGTCCTTCGCATTTCGCAGTTCCGCGGCGGTGGGCGGAACGGTTTTCAACTCGCCAATCTGTTGCAGCATCGCCTGCGTAGCAGCGACGGTGCTGGCGCTTTTCGTTCCCGCCGCAACATAGAAGAGCCCCGGATGATCGTAGCTGGCGCCGTAGGCTCCATCAATCTCATAGGCAAGTCCAAGTCGTGTGCGGACATCCTGGAAAAGGCGTGAGCCAAAACCCCCGCTAAACACCGTGTTCATGACGCTCAGCGCGTAATAGTCCGGATTGCTGCGTTCCGTACCAAGCCCCACGATCCATACATTGCTCTGATTCACGTCGCTCTTCTGCGCCAGGTATACGCCCGGCGTGGGCCCTGGAAATGTGGTTGTTACTGAGACGAAATCCGGACCGCGCGGCAACGGCTCAAAGGCGGCGCGCAATTTCGCTTCCATCTCCGCTGTGTTAAAGTCGCCGCTGATTCCCAGGATCATGTTGTTCGGCGTCACGGTGCGATCATGCCATGCGGTCAGGTCCGCCAGAGTGACTGCATGCACGGTAGCGAATTCCGGCACGCGCGCATAGGGACTGTTCTTGCCATAGGCAAGAAGCTCCGCTTCGCGCATCGCGATTTCTTCGGGATCGTCATTGCGGCGAATAATTCCGGTATCTTCCTCCTGCTTGGCGAGCGCGAGCTTGTCCGCACGAAATTCCGGATGCAGCAGCAGGTTCGTCGCCATTCCAAATACCTGGTCAAAGTCCTGCTTGAAACTTGACCAGGTCAGGCTGGTGGATTCTGTATCATTGTTGGTTTCTATTTTGGCGGCTTTCGATTCCAGAATGTCGTCCATCTTGTCGCCGGTAATGGTCGCTGTGCCGCTAGTGCGCCACGCTTCGGCATACAAATCGGTCAGTCCAGTCTTGTCCGCCGGTTCATCCCGCGAGCCGCCACGAATCATGATGAAGCCATTGATGAACGGCAGCTCGTGATCCTCTTGCAGAAAAATCGTCATCCCATTCTTCAAGGTGATCCGCGTCGGCTGTTTCGGATGGAATGCCGGAAGTGGGGGGATGGGAACTTTCTTCCATGAAGTCCAGGGAGCGGGTGATCCCGGTGCTGCTGTCGTCGGCGTAGTGGCCTGGCTGAAAGCTGGGGCCGCCAATGCTGCGAACGCTACGCCGAGAATTGCCACGAAGAGTCCGATGCGAGTGCGCATTAGCGGTCTCCTTGTTTCGACGGAGGAGTCTTGGCTGCGGGTTGCGCGGGTGCCTCGGGCGCTGGCTTCGCCGGCTTTTGCGCGGCATATTCAATCATGGCGTAGGTCCGATTTTTGGCGGTGAATACCTGGTTGGCGACGCGGCGAATATCGGCTTTGCTGACGGCATCAATCTTGTTCAGTTGTTCGAATAGCATCCGCCAATCACCATAACGCAACTGATAGGTACCCAACTCCTGTGCCAGCCCTTGGTTGCTGTCCAGGCTGCGAAGAATAGCGGCGCGGGCCCGTGTTTTAAACAAGGCCAGCTGCTCATCCGTCACGTCCTGCGTCTTCAACTTGTCGATTTCAGTATGGATCGCGCTTCTCATCTGCTCCGGTGTACGCCCCGGGGTCGGGACCGCGTAAAACGCGAAGAGATTGGGATATTTGTCGCCAGGAAATCCGCTGAATCCCTCTGCATCCGCTGCAATCTTCTGATCCCGCACCAGGCTGCGGTATAGCATCGAGGTGCGCCCGTTCGACATAATGTCGCCGATGGCGTCATAGACCGCGTCGTCTTTATTCAGATAATCCGGACGATGATAGCCCTCGATGTAGAAAGGTTGCGTCGG
This sequence comes from Acidobacteriota bacterium, assembly GCA_021793595.1. The sequence goes on along the minus strand of JAJYSL010000041.1, from coordinate 23,851 downwards.
TTCTTCCAGGATGACGGACTTCTCGGCTTGCTGCGGCGGCTCGACCGTCGCCAGAGGCAGCGGCTTCGGTCCGGCTGGAATGCTGCCGAAGTATTTCTCCAGCATCGGCATGGCCTTGGTTGCAGTCACATCTCCGACCACCGTGACCACGATGTTGGACGGCACATAATATTTCTTGTGGAATGCGTCCGCTTCGGTGGCGCTGATCTGGCTCACGTCCGACATCCATCCCACGCCCGGGTTTCGATAGGGATGCGCGACGTAGGCGGTCGCCAGGAACTGCTCGATCATAAAGCCGATGGGGTTGGAGTCGACCCGCATGCGGCGTTCCTCCATCACGACATTGCGCTCTTTATAAAATTGCCGCGGCACGGGGTTGGCGATGCGATCGCTTTCCATGTAGGCCCACAGTTGCAGTCGATTGGCCGGCATGCTCCAGAAGTATTCTGTCTCGTCGTTGGCGGTCTCGGCGTTCACTCCGACAGCGCCGTTCATCTCTGCGATTTGCGTGAACTGGTTCGGGATTACATATTGATTGGCTGCGGTAGTATCGGCATCGAATTGTGCCTTCAGCGCTTTCAGTTTGGCCGGATCCTGACCGACGCGCTTGCGATATTCAGCGTCATACGCGGCATACGCCCGTTCTACTTTGGCCAGTGCGATTTTTTCCGCAGGGTAATCGGTGGTGCCAATATCTTTTGTTCCTTTGAATGCCAAATGCTCGAACATGTGCGCCAACCCGGTTTCCCCTTTGGGGTCCTGCACGCTGCCCGCGTTCACAATGGTGAAGAAGCTGAACACCGGCGCTTCCGGCCGGTCGCACACGATCAGAGTCAGGCCGTTGGGAAGTTTCTTCACGGTCACATGCTGCGCAAAATTCCTCTCAATCGTCTGAAATTCCTGGGCGCTCGCGATCGAGCAGCAGAGGCCTGCCAGCAGCATTGGCGCCAACACACAGCGCAGCATTCGATGAATCATTGGACTGAATACCTCAGAAGGGGTGTCTCGAGCGATTGAAAACCTGGTACCGAACAACATTAGTGTCGCACTCGATCGCATTTTCGCACAATTCGCGTCAGCGCCAGCGTTCTTCTATCGCATTCGCAGAAGTGGTCAGCGGTGGGTGAACAGGCTAAAATCAATAGTTCTGGCGGAACTATCACTATGAATCTTGAAGCTATTCAATCTGCGTTGCAGACAGCCGGCCTCGATGGCTGGCTCTTTTACGATCACCACCATCGCGACCCGATCGCATATCGCGTCCTGGGGTTGAGCGATTCATTGCACGTCACGCGGCGTTGGTTCTACCTGATCCCCGCGAACGGCGAACCGAAGAAGCTGGTGCATCGTGTTGAGCAGGGAAGACTCGATCCTCTGCCGGGCTCAAAGGCGGTCTATTCCACCTGGCAGGAATTGGAAGCGCAGTTGGCACTGATGCTCGAAAACTCCACACGCGTGGCCATGCAATACTCTCCGCGCAACGCGATCATGTATGTTTCGATGGTCGATGCGGGTACGGTCGAGGTGCTGCGTAGCCTTGGCAAGGAGATTGTCAGTTCGGCGGATCTGGTCAGTCACTTTGAAGCCGTCTTGAGCGAGGAGCAGATTGCCAGTCACTACGCCGCGCAGCAGGCTCTCGACGCGATTCTGGCGGAGGGTTTTCGCGAGATTGGCCGCCGGGTGCGCGCCGGTGGCACCACCGAGTTTGCCATGGTCGGATGGCTGCAGGAAGCGATGCAGCGCGAAGACCTGGTCTGGGACAACGGGCCGAATGTTTCTGTGAATCGCAATAGTTCGGATTCCCACTATGAACCGACTGCGGAGAAGACAGCGCCCATCGTTGCGGGAGATTTTTTGTTGATCGATATCTGGGCGCGGAAGAATTCCCCGGGAACCGTCTTCTATGACGTCACCTGGACCGGCGTGGTGGGCAGAAAGCCGACGACCCGCGAACAGCAGGTGTTTGAAACGGTTGCAGCGGCCCGCGATGCGGCGATTCAGCGCATTTCGCAAGCTTTCACCGACTATCAGCCGATCGCCGGTTGGCAGGCCGATGATGCCGCTCGCAACGTGATTCGCGCCGCCGGTTTCGAAAAGTATTTCACCCACCGTACCGGGCATAACATTGCTACCGACATTCACGGCAACGGCGCGAACCTGGACAATTTTGAAACGCATGATGAACGCTTGATCCTGCCGAACACCTGTTTTTCAGTCGAGCCGGGGATCTATCTCCCCGAGTTTGGCGTGCGCAGCGAAGTCGATATGATGACACGTCCCGGTGAAGCCAAAGTGACCGGGCGAATCCAAAAGGAGCTAGTGCGTATCTAGAGTTTCGCCGCGCTGAATTTACTGCGCTGCCACGCGACCGTCGCTCGGGAGCCTGCAATGCACCGATGGCAGCGACGCAGGGCAACAAATGCGCGGCACGAAACTGGTATATTCGTTGGAGATGTCCACCGCTAAAGCCACCACGAAAGAAAACGCCGCGCAACCTTCCGTCGGCTCGCATGGATATGCTGCTGGAATCGTGCTGATCGCAGGCTGGCTGATTCCCGGACTCGGTCACTTGATGCAGGGGAAGTGGATTCGGGCCGCACTGCTGTTTATTTCCATCACCTGCATGTTTTCTCTCGGTCTGGCCATGCACGGCAAAATTTATTCGGCCAATTCCGGAGAGTTGCTCGACATGCTGGGATTTTTCGGCGATCTGGGCAACGGCATCCTGTATGTTCTGTCCTCGTTCTTCGGCTGGGGTCAGAATGTCGTCCAGGTTGTCACGGCGGATTACGGTACCAAGTTTATCGTCGTTGCCGGGCTGCTGAACTTCGTTTCTGCCGTTGACGCACACAGCCTCCGGCTAGGGAGGAAAAGCTGATGTACACTCCCTCGCACTTCACCGCGGTGCTCTTATTTGCACTGTTCACGTCTGTGGTTTTTGGGATTACCCAACGGTCAGAAACGCGAGCCATGATTCGCTATGGTGTGTATTGCTTTTGCCTGTTTGTGCTGGGAACCATCGCCGCCAGCTGGACGATGTGGCTGATCAAACACTGATGCGTCCATAGACAACCTTGCCCATCCGTTGCAGGCTGCCGCATGGCCCCGTGACGCAATATCCTGAAATTTATTGCCAGCGCTTCTCCCACAACATCGCGTCGAACCGGTGTTGCACATGGTAGCCAAGCCGCCGATACAGGTTGACGGCGCCGGTGTTTCGCTCGGTGACCGTCAGGGTGACGGAGGTGCATCCAGTCGCCCGCAGAGAGCCAGCGCACAAGTCGAGCAGGTTTACGCCCACTCCCTGGCGCTGAAACTCCGGCAACACGCATACCTGTGTCACGTGGCCAACACTGGCACTCACTCGCGAACACAACAAAAGTCCATACAGCCGATCGTTGTTCGGCGAAGCCAGCACCCAGGAGGCCTGTTCCTCAAAAATTCCACATCCTGGAAAACGCACGACATTATGCAAAAATCGTTGCGCTCCACCTAATGACAAATATTGATCATTGATTTCGCTGTCGATATGTCCCGCGTAGGCCGCGATGATCAAGTGTGGAGACATATCGAAGTCAGAATTTTTCCAGCGGCGATAATGGCCTCCGCCGGGGCCTGCGAATTCTTCGGGGCGAGCGGGAACAACGGCTGCTGTCGTCTCCGATGGTTTCAATTCCAACTCCATAAACAGCCGCGGATAGAGTTGAAAGCCGGCTCGCTCAAACGGTTCACGATGCAGGCCATGCGGGTGCAGCAGTAGTTGCGCCTCCACGCGGGTCAGATCGGGCGAGTGTTGCAGCGTTTCCAGCAGGCGAGCAATCAACTGCCGCTCGACGGCGACGGCGGCGGTTTCGTCTACGCGCTGGCGTGACGCGAACACGTCGCCAATGACAGCCTTGTTGGTCTCGTAGACGCAGAAAATATACCCGCAGACACGGCCCTGATCAAGAGCTGCATAACCGCTCAACAAATGCGATTCGATGTACTGGAGTACCAGGCTGGCGGAACTGCGATAGTCCCAGTGAAGGCGCTGGCTCCAAAGCGCGCTCTCTTCCTCCAGCAACGGACGAAGATGCTGTGCGGAAAAATGACGCAGATCTAAAAACTCGAGTTCGAGCGCGGAGGTCATGGCAGACTTCGCGGTTGAATCCAGGGGAAGAAAACTCGCGAATACACGCGGCCGGAAATATCAACCGTATGGCGCGAGTGTACGGCATTGTGGGTAGAATCGGAAAGCCGCAAATCCAGAAATCGCGTCGGATTTGGCGCGTGTACATCACCTGACAACCTTCGATTAAGGTTGTGACCGATGTATTGTTGAGAGTTATTGCGACTTTGGGCTGACACGATAGATGGTCAGATCTTGCGGACGATAAAAAAACAACGGCTCATATTGCCGGCCCGCCAGAAGCTTTTTTAGCTCATCCCGCGAATGCTGTTCTTCTGCCTGATTGGAAAAGTCCTGCACCACCAGAAGATGCGCGTCCGGGGGAACTCCGGCTCGCTGATAGTTGGACACGCGCTCATTCAAATAAAAGCCCAGACCATACTGCACGTCGCGGCGTGCCTGATAGACCGCGACCATATGAGGAACATCCGGCAGGGCGACGATCTCCTTCGCCAGCGTACGCGCGGAATATTTCTGATCAAGCAGGGTGCCGTTGCGCGTTCCCAGCAGGAACACAAGAACCAGCGCCACCGGTACCAGCGTCGCCACCCGCAGTCGATTCAAACCAAAGCGCACGACCACCACCAGGATCGCGATCGCAACGGCGGTGCCGTCTATCATTGCGGCAACAATGATGCGCATCGGCGGCCACTCATGCGGATGGACCAGAATCATGGGCAGCATTAGCGTCGCTGCCACCAGCGCACCCACCACGATAGAGTGAATCGTGAGCAGAGGCATCTTCAGGCCACGTTTTCGTATGCGGTTCAGATAGTCGCCACAAAGAATCGTGATTGGCGGCACCGCCGGCAGAATGTAGCCAGGAAGTTTCGATTGCGAGAAGCTGAAAAAGACGATGGGGAACGCCGCCCACAACACGAGGAACTCAGGGAATGCATCGCCTGCCCTTGGGTTACCGATGTAGCGATCCGGATTGCGGCGGACCCTCCATTCGTCAATGGAATCCCGCACCGCGTCCCAGCAGGCCGCCCACGCCAGCGCAAGCCATGGCAGCAGCGCCAACGCCATAATGGGAATGTAGAACCAGATTGCCTGCGAGTGACGAAAACGGTCGGTGGCAAAGCGTTCCAGATTGTGTTCCCAGAAAAATACTCGGAGAAACTGCGGGTTTCGATGCTGCACCGCGATAAACCAGGGCAATACCATCGCCAGATACAACACAATTCCCGGAATCCATATTGTGCGGCGCAGTAGCGACCACTCTTTGCGCAGCGCCGCGAACAGAAAAATAATACCGAACGCCATAAACGGCGCAACGGGGCCTTTGGCGAGTGTCGCGGCGCCCCCAAAAAAATACAGATCGAACAACCAGAATTTCTTGTCGGTCTCATACCAGGCATACCAACCCAGCATGCCAATACAGAATGGCGCAGCCAGCTGCATGTCGGTCGATGCGCCACGGGCGAATCCAAGAATTCCGGCACAGGATACGGTAATCAGCGCAGCATCCAACTGGCCGCCCGGTCGAAACCGCCGCATGTGCAGATAGATCAGGATAATCAGAATGAAAGCGAACTCCGCCGAAGGCAGCCGCGCAGACCAGTCATGAACTCCAAAGTCTTTGAAGGAGAACATGGCGCGCCAGTAGTAGAGCGCAGGCTTCTCCAGCCAAGGCTTGCCATACAAAACCGGAGTGATATAGTCATGCCGGGCCAGCATTTCCCGCGCGATTTGCGCATAGCGGGGCTCGTCGGCGCCGACCAGGCCAATCACCGACCCACCCAGGTAGGGAATCAGTCCATAACCGAGAAAGAAGGTCGTGAAACCTACCAGCGTAGCGAACTCAGCCACCGTTGCGGCGGTGAGCTTCTGCCAGAACCTTCCGCCTGGCAGGTATTGCCTCCAATTGTCGCTTCGATTTGCGATCACTTCGTCCTGAGTACTCAGCTTCGCGATGATACATACGAAGACCTTTCTCAGCCTACCAAATGCTGCGATGAATGACGACGGAAAGCGAAAATCAGTTACATGACCCATGTCTCGTGGACGGAAATACTTGAATGATCCCGTGCAAGGGATCAATGAAATCTGGCAGGATAGTAGCAATGAGAATTTCCAGACGTCGCATGTTGGAAAGCATCGTCGCCGGCGCTGCGGTCACGACCGGCGGACCGGCGCTGTGGGCCGTGAGTGATGTTCCGATCGTTCGGCGCGGACGAATTCAGCAATCCGTTTGCCAGTGGTGCTATCCGCATATTCCGTTGGACGACCTGACGGCCTACGCGGCCCATATTGGATTGAAGGGCGTTGATCTCCTCAATCCCGACCAGTATGACGTGCCGCGACGTTATGGATTGATCTGCACCATGGGTTACGCCGACGGCGGCCGGATTGCTCAGGGTTTGAACCGCCTCGAAAATCACGCTGCCATCGAAGATGGATTTCGCAGAAATATTCCATTGGCTGCAAAGGCTGGGGTACCCAATGTCATCACCTTTTCAGGCAACCGAGCGGGTCTCTCTGACGAGCAAGGTGCCAAGAACACGGTGATTGGATTGAATCGAGTGAAGAAAATTGCCGAGGACCACGGTGTCACCATCTGCATGGAACTGCTGAACAGCAAAGTAAACCACAAGGATTACATGTGCGACCACACCGCCTGGGGCGTGGAGGTGGTGCAGCAGGTGAATTCGCCCAACGTGAAGTTGCTGTATGACATCTATCATATGCAAATTATGGAAGGCGACTTGATCGATACCATCCAGCAGAACATTCAGTGGATCGGTCACTTCCATACCGGCGGTGTCCCAGGCAGGCATGAGCTGAACGACCAGCAGGAGGTCCAATGGGACGGTGTCATGCGTGGGATCGTAGCCACCACGTTCCACGGATATGTGGCGCACGAATTTGTGCCTGTCGGCGATCCCTACGCAGGACTGCTGCAGGCGGCGAATCTGTGTGATGTCTAGGGTGATTCTGCGGTAGAGGAAAAATCGGTCTCACCAAATCTCAAGCATTTTCAGTGACAGCATGCAGGCGCAGATGCTGGTGCACCGCCTCCAGAATGCGACCTGTGGCCTCTTCGATAGGGCCGTCCAGGGTGCAGCCGCTGGCATTTTCATGGCCGCCGCCGCCAAACTGCTCGGCAACATGCGTGACGCGAACCGTGCTCTTGCTCCGTAAGCTGACGCGAATACGACGATCCGCCATTTCACGCAGGAAGACTGCAACCTCGACTCCGGAAATTCCAATGGCGTAGTTCACGATGCCGAGCGCATCTTCATCGCTGGCCCCCAGGCGAACCATATCGTCATGCGTCACCCACAGCCACGCCACACTGCCATCGCGTTGCAGTGTCGTCAGCGCCGCGCCCAGCAAACGCATCTTCGAGAGTGGATTGCTGAAGTACAGGTCTTCGGCGATGCGCGCCGGGATGGCTCCCATGTCGACCAGTTCTTTCGCCAGCGCGAACGTATTGGCTCCGGTTCCTTCATAGCAAAACGAACCGGTATCGCTCAACAAAGCCGTGTAGAGGCATGTCGCCATCGCCGGCGTGACCTTCACCTTGGCGGCGACAGCCAACCGATACACCATCTCCGCAACTGCGCTCGCCGTGGTGTCAATCCAGTTCACGTTCGCGAACAGAGTGCCGCTGGTATGGTGGTCGATGTTGATGAGAAATTTGTCGTCCAGACCTTCAAGGCGTGAGCGATCGACGCTGTCGCACTCCAGAAAGATCACAGCTTCAGGCTCGAAGCCAACCATTGGGCCCGCGAACTGCCGAATCTGGTCCGCCGCCGGAAGCGTGCCATAAATCACAGGCACGGGATCGAACAGCTGCATTTCCGCCTGCTTGCCCATTGCGTTCAACGTCATCCACAACGCCAGCAGGGACCCGACCGCGTCGCCATCCGGCCGCGCGTGCGATGTCAGCAGAAAACGATGCCGCTCGCGGATCGCGTCCAACACCGCCACCATCGACCGCTGCGCCGTATCGCGCGTCAGCGCCTCAATGCGTCCGCCATTTTCCATCGGACTTGCTGGGGTCTGCCGCGCGGTAGTGGAGGGTTCGGTCATTTCTATTCGGGCTCGTTCGATGATGGCTTTGCAATCGCGGCGGCTTCCGCGTTTTCTTGCTGCAATCTTTCCTTCTGCCGATTGCGTCGTTCTACTCTGCCCAACAGTTCGTCAATTCTGGCTCGTACCGGTTCGGAGTGATCCACCTGGAAAAACAGCTCTGGGATGTGACGAACGCCCATTCGCTGCAGCAGTTGATGGCGAATGTATCCGCGCGCCGCTTCCAGGCCAGCCAGCATATCGGCTTCATCCTTGCTGTCGCCGTCCACGGCTACATAAATCCGCGCCGATTTTCCTCCTGGAGCGAGCACCACCTCACTGACGTAGCCGAAATTGATGCGTGGATCGCTGAGCTGACCTTCCAGCATGGCGCTGATTTCCTCGCGCAGCGTTTCCGCTACGCGGTTCTGGTGATATGTGCGTCCGCGTTGTTCTGGCATGGTGTCACCCCTTTCCATTCCATCGCATCAACACGGTTGCTGCGAAGAATCTAGCAAACGAATGAGGATATCAAAATTGCACCCGATCAACCATTCAGGCGCTTTATTCCTCTGGGAAGAACTCCACGCAGCTATCGCTCACCTGGCCGCCATGCGTTTCCACAATGCGGATGCTCGCTTCTTCCACCTGCTGCATCTGGCCGCGAAGATAGTCCCTGGAGGCAGAAATCGCGGCGATTCCCATAGTGGCGCGCTGCCACACAACCACTTCATCCAGCTCCGCGACAGAAACGTTGAAGCTATGCCGGAGCGAATCTTTCAGGCTGCGCACGCACTGGCGCCGATCTTTCAGCGATCGAGCATATTCCAGTCTCAACTCCAGGGTAAGAACGGCGAGGTGCATGGGGAAATGATACGGCGTAGGCCTCTCCCGCAGCGATTTTCGGCCCTTTGCGACCGGTTCTCCGCGTGAAGGTCAATGCTCGGCGGTCAAGCGACAGTCCTCTGTCCATGCGCTTCCTATCCCAATGGATGGTAAGCGATCGAGCGTGATCTCTTCGGGGAGACAGAAATTTGAAAGCGGTTCAATGGAACGCCTATGGCGACGTCGATCAGCTGTTCTATGAAGATGTCCCGAGCCCGAAACGAGGAGTCGGCGAATTGTTGATCAAAGTGGCTGCGACTAGCCTCAATCCGGTCGACTGGAAATTGCGCCGTGGAGAACTCAAAGATGCCATGCCTCTCAAACTGCCTGCAGGGCCTGCTCAACCGGGCCTATGACGAATTTGTTGTGTACGAGGAGCTGGCCCGGGTTGCCGCCTTTGCCGGAGATACGGAGACGGAGGAACTGGCCCGCGCGATTCAGGAAGAGGAGCGCGCCGCTCCAAGAAAAGTCTGGGACCTGATCGATTCCAATTGTCGCCAGTCATTTATGAAGGTGACTTCGAATCCCGCCAACGTAGCGGTGTAAGCGCGGACACGAAGCCGCGATGCCGTCAGACGCGGGGGATTCGACTCAGGCCGGGTTGAATCTGATCGAATGGGAATCGGTGCACTGCAGTTGGCGCGTCAGCTTTGGAGGCTCCGGACTGCAGTTTGAATGTAGCTGTGTTACGGAGTCGCGCCTTCGGCAGTTTGTTCCGCAGCGGGCGGAGCAGTTTTTCCTTCACCGCTGGCTGCCTGCTGGTTCACCAGATCGCGCAAATCCTTGCTCGGCTTGAAATAAGGTACCCGCTTTGACGGAACCTCGACGCGCGCACCCGTCTTTGGATTGCGGCCAATGCGCGGATTGCGCTGCCGCGTGCGGAAGCTGCCGAATCCGCGGATTTCGATCTTATCGCCGGAGCGCAAAGCAGCTACAACGGAATCAAAGATGGTCTCGATGATCGTCTCCGCGTCAGTACGCGTCAGATCCCCCAGTCGCATTACGTCCACTACAAGATCGGCTTTGGTCATGAACAGGCCCTTTCTCCTTCAGAGTATAGGATGCGTGCTGGGGTTTGCGCATCGATATCGCAACAACTTATTGCCACAGAAAATAAAATCCTGGACTCTTCTCCAGCAGGGACTGCAACTCCTCCGGATTGGGGAAGGGCAGCTTGGAGTCGGCCCCAAGGATCAGGTCGAACAGGCCAGGATGGCGTACGCGCGGGCGGACGATCACCGGCTCTCCTTTTATACCCACAGCGCGAGCTGTGTCCAGTAGCGCCTCGCGAAAGCCTCCATACTGGTCTATCAGATGCAGTCCAAGGGCCTCCTGGCCGGTCCACACCTGCCCTGTCGCCAGGGTTTGGATGTCTTTTACCGGTAGACGGCGTCCTGTGGCTACATCGTCAATAAATTGCGTATGCATATTGTCAATCAAGCCCTGGAAATAGGCCTGCTCCGCCGGTGTCAGGTCGCGGGTGGGCGAGCCGGCATCCTTCAGCGCGCCGGCTTTTAGCGTCACATTCTTCAGCTTCGCCCACTTCAGCAGGTCGCCGTAGTTGATCCACTCCATAATGACGCCGACGCTGCCGACGATGCTGGCCTGATTGGCGTAAATCTTGTCCGTAGCGGTGGCGATATAGTAGGCGCCGCTGGCGCCTACGCTCTCAATGGACGCGACAATGCGCTTTTTGTGTTTTGTGCGGATGCGCAAGACCTCGTGATAAATCTCCTGTGAAGCGGCCGCGCCGCCGCCCGGGGAATCAATGTGAAGAATGATCGCCTTCACCGAATCGTCGTTGGCGAACTTCTCCAGTTGATCGTCGGTTTTGTCCGCTGAAAGAATCACGCCCTTCAGATCCACCACGGCAATCTTGCCGGAGCCGAATCCGTCAAAACCGGCCGCGGAGCCACCGGAAGATCGCATCACATGCCATGCCGCGGTCCACAACAGCAGAACAAACAGCAGAAACAGCCCCCCAACCAGGCTGAGCCAAAACCAGAAGGAATGTCCGGATCTCGTCTCGGTTTGCACGTCCATACCGGGGAGTGTAGCACCGCAAGGGCGGTGGATCACACCCAACCGACGTGGCGGGTTCTGTAGACGAGATTGCAGAATTATCTGCCTTCCACCATAATTGGTGCAGACTCCGCGCCTGGCATGCAACATTCTCCTCTTGTCCTGAATTGTGCGCCGCCCGAATTCGGCATGTGACGACTGGCATTTGACAACCATGGATCAGCCGCAATACAGCATCGTAATACCGGCATTCAACGAGCAGGCACGCATCGGTGCGACCCTGGATCGAGTCACGGAATGCATCCAGACCCACGGCTGGACCGCTGAGGTGCTGGTGGTGAATGACGGCTCTCGCGACCAGACGGCTGCCATCGTGGCGGCAGCGGCGCTGAAGCATCCCAATATCCGGCTGATCGAAAACCCTGGCAATCGCGGCAAAGGCTATTCCGTGCGCAGCGGGATGCTGCAAGCGCGAGGTGCGATCGTGATGTTTACCGACGCCGATCTGTCCGCCCCAATCGAAGAGGCGGAGTTATTGTTCGCCGCCATCGCCAACGGCGCCGACGTTGCCATCGGATCGCGATGGCTGGATCGGTCTCGCCAGACACTTCGCCAGCCGCTCTATCGCCGCTTCTTCGGGCGCTGCTTCAATTGGCTCACGCGGCTCATCATGAATCTTCCACTGGCGGATACGCAATGCGGATTCAAGGCATTTCGCAGGGAAGCAGCGCACGCAATCTTTATGCGCCAGCGCATTGAACGGTGGGGATTCGATCCCGAAATTCTCTACATTGCCTTGCGATTGGGCATGCGTATTGTTGAGGTGCCGGTCACCTGGGGGCACGACGAGCGCACCCGCATCAGCTACCTCAAAGACGGTTTGAAAATGCTCGAGGACTTGTTGAAGGTCCGCTTCTATGCGGTGGCCGGCTACTATCATCAGGAAGATGGCTTGGGCGACTGCGGGTGTAGGAAGAAGAGACCAACTCGCGTCGCCAAAACCTGACGGACGTCCTCGAGTGCATTGCCAGCCCGGCTCCAGGAGAACGCAGCTTACAGCTTAGTGGGCGGCCAACGGGTGTTGCCGCCGATACGCGGCACGGAACTTGCCACGCGGTCTTTCTGACAATTGAACGCCCTGATCGCTGTTCATGGTGAGCGTCCATTCGCGCGCACACTCCCCGCAAAGCCAATAATGCTCCAACAGCTGAAACGGTTTGGAATTTTGCTTCGAGCTATTTTTACGAGAGAAAAGAAAGACCTTACCTTCGCGCAAATAATGGAGCGGCTTCTTGCAATTCGGATTGGCGCAATGACTCAACATGGCAGAGGAGCTCCTTCGATGTAGGGGAGAAGTAGGTAGGAAATCTCAGAACACAACTCGTGAAGCGAACCGAAGTGATTCTGCCCCGAACTTCTATTGTCTTACTCTCTATTGGATGCGGCATCGACAGCGATGGTTAGCAAGATCGCTCGCATGGCGACAAACAATTCATCTGAATTTGAAATTGATTTGTAGATAGCCACAACCTCAAGGAGAAATTGACTTCTCCCTGCGAGATCCTGGCTTGGCGATTTGCCGGAGAGGTTCCCCGATACTACTGGGGCAGAAAGGAATTGGCAGGAGTGGGAGGTTGAAACCTTCTACTCCTGCCAATCCACTTAGTGGATGCGAATGTCCCCGGAGCCGGTGCTGACGCGCACGGTGGGGCCCCCGCCATTGATTTCTCCGGTCATGTGGTGGGAATTCATGGTTCCGTGAGTCGTGAGCGGAGGATCGCTGTGAAAGTCGCCCGAACCGGTGCTGGCGTCCAGGCTGAAGGCACTGTGTCCAGTGTTGAGAGTCACGGATCCGGAGCCGGTTTCGAGCTTCCAGTTGTCACTCGGCTGGCCGGAGATAGTGATATCGCCGGAACCAGTCTGGGCATACAGTCCGCCAGTGACGCCTTCGAGCTGGATGGTGCCGTTTCCCGTTTCCGCTTTGGTGTAATGGGCGCCCTTCATCAATGCATGGAGCTTGCCTGAACCAGTGCTGAGCGAGATGTCGCCGGTGAGGTCGCTGGCGTAGATGTCTCCAGATCCCGTTGAAGCCTTGAGAGGAGAGCCGAGGCCTGTGATGTTGAGGTCGCCAGAACCGGAGTGAGCGTTTACATTTGTGCCGCTCGGTGCGGTGACGACATAGTCAATGGACACGTTGTTGTAATGGGTGTGCAGGCCGACTTCAACGTCGTTGCCGTTTTGCACGATGGGAGGATTGTCGGTGACGTGGCGGACGTTCTCTTCCGGCGAGCCGGAGAATAAGCCCATGGATGAGTGGACATGGCCGATGATGTGGATGGAGCCTGCGGCGCAGGGCGTAATGTGGACGTACCCCGAGCCGGTGTTGATGAAGAGGGTGGCGGCGCCGTTGACGTAGAGTGTCTTGTCGAATGTTCCCTCAGCGGCGAACAGTTCCGCCGGAGTCAGCGCGAGCATGGTGAGCGCAATGGCTGGAATGACGAGTGTTCGGCGAAGATGCATGATCATGCCTCCGTTTTGCGGGTCCCAGACTCTTGCTACCGGGACAAGAACTTCCCGCACACGAGGATATATACGGTCCTCGCATAGCGTTGGTTCCAGGCTTGGTTATCTTCGTTATTTGGCCTTCGGACGGCTGGACGGCGGCACGATACCATTCATGCGCAGGTATTCCACCAATTGACCGAAGTGATCGTTCATGTGAATGATTGCGAATGCCATGATTCCTCCGCGCGTGGAAACCCCATCCACAGGTTTCACTGTCTCCAGCGCGTTCTGTGGCGTCAGCGTCGCAATGGCGCGATGGGCGAAAGCGAATGAATCCTTCAATCCCTGGACCAGTTGTCCTTTGGTCTTCATCTCCTTGAAGGTCTGCCGATCCGGGGGTTGGATGGAAGCGGCGGCGCCGAACATCGAGTAGTTCGCCGCGATCACGTGCTGTACCTGCTGCCCGAAGGTTCGAACGCCCTTGAAATTCCCGTTGGTCGGAGCAAAATTGAATCTGTCGGCGGGCATCGCTTCCACCAGCGGAACCATCTCTCCCTCTACCATGTTCAGCAACTGATCGACGACCTGCGCCGGCGTTGCAGTCGTGTCCGCCTGTGCCTGGATCGAAGGCATGGTCGACAGTCCGGCGACAGCAAGAACTGCGGAAAGTAAGGCCAGATTCCCGATTTTCATAGAGGGCCCTTTCGATGGGAAAATTTGCAACGCCTGAGCGTAACAGAGCGGCTGATATGGGGCAAGCGTGATCCTCCAGCGCGGTGTCTGACCTGGATCCAATGCCGAGCGCGTTCATCGAGTCGCCGATTCGAAGAGTCTAACCGGGAGAGGAGGATGGGCGATGAACGGCGCGCGTTTCGACCATGTGGCCATCCTTCTGGTGCTCTCCGCGCACCTCGCATGGATCCTGTGGGTCATCCTCGGAGCCTTCTGGACATCTGGCCACCGATGGCTGACGACATTTCACATCGCTTCGTTGGTGTGGGGAATTATGGTTGAGATTGGACCTTGGCCGTGTCCTCTCACAATGGCCGAAGATTTTTTCCAGTGGCGGGCGGGTGGAGTTTCAAGCGGTGGAAATTTCTTGCAGTATTACATTAGCTCGATCGTATATCCTAATGTTTCCGTGACGCTTCTTGTTGCTTGCGGCGTTACTGTTTGCGTCGCGAACTTAGCGATTTACATGTGGAGAGTCTGGCAATGGGTTCATCGCCATTGGCACAAGGCACGAGGGGGCGGCTGAAATTGCGGACTCAAACGCTTTGCAGACGTTTGCCCACCCGGTACCCCGCTGCTGCAAATTCTTGAAAACACGCCCCTCTCTGGATTTCAGATTTTGTACGAGTTTTCCGCAACTGAAATCACTCCCGAGAGCATCTCTAATCTGATACAGTTTGCGAAAGGAGTAACCCAATGGAACAGGAAATGACTTGGTTGCGAGCGCTGGCAGCAGGGTCCTTGGTTGCCGCCGCCGCATTGTTGCTGACCGGACGAAAGAAGGCTGCGCTGACAGCTTCGGGTTTGGGAGCAGCGGTCATCCTATCCGAGGATCCGGAAGCGATGAAGGAGCTGTGGAAACACGTTCCAGATTTGCTGCAGGATGGTCATGAAATGTTGGGTCGCCTCGAAGGCGTCCTCGACGGCATTACCGAGCAAGGTGGTCGCGTTCGGCAACTGGTGCGTCGAGCCTAGCAGAATCCATCCTAGTGGTTCCCCCCAAAGAAACCTGGTTCTTAGGCTTCCTGCCGGAGTGACCCTCACGAACGGCTGGCGGAGGTGCGTTCCCGGACGTCGCGCACCGCTCCTCCTGCAGCCGTCTTCGGTTCTATCGCGACCGGCCTAAAATATCTTCCGCATCAGGTCATCGCCCAGGCCAAATCCCAGGCCCATCTCCATGGCGCGACCAAATCCAGATTGCAAAAATCCCCCCAGGCCGCCCGTCGTTTGCACTGGCATGGGTCCACTTCCCGGGACAAATCCAGGCTGCGAATAGCCGCCCTGCACGGGCTGCGGGTATCCCTGTCCATACGCCTGGCTTTGATTTGCCACGAAGCCGTGGATCGCCTGCAGCAGATTCGTCGTTTGCTGCTGCTGCGATTGGATGGCCAGCGCGATTTCTTTCAAATCCAACACCCATTCACGAGCCTGCTGATTCCCGCTAGTCGACTCCGCCTGCAACTTAGTCGCCAGCTCCTTCAGTTCCTGTTCCACCTGCTGCGAAGCATTCTGCAGCTGGCTGTACTGCTGATCAATTGTTTGAATATCCATTGTTCGGTTCCCGCTTTCTCCAAATTGTCGATGAACTGTTGCAGCTCGGCAGGCGCGACGCGACGCCAAACAGAGTCACGTCTCCCATTGTAAGACGCGCAAATCCAACCCCGTTTTCGTCGCTCCTCGTTCTACATGCTCCACAATCGTTTACGAAAAATCGTAATCGGATGTTCATTTGCGTGTAACCCAAACGCAACTTTATTCAGCGACGATAACGGTGATGGTCGCCACATCTGCCGCCTTCGGTTTTCCATGCACACGGTGGCCGAAGAAAACTTCCATTCAGCCATCATCCCAGCCAGGTTTCAAACTTCCAGGAGGATTCAAAGAGTGCGTAAGTTACTTGTCGTGTATGCAATCGTGCTGTGTAGCTTGTTTTGTGCCAGTGCGCGAGGAATTGTATCGCCTCGCAGATCGGCCCGCGTGCGTGGCAGCGTCGTTGACGCTTCCGGCGCTGCAATTCCCGATGCAGATGTCTCGCTGACCCAGTCCGAATCGGGAGTCAGCGCCCACACGGTCAGCGACGCCAACGGTGAATACGAATTGGATGGGTTGGCGCCCGGCACCTACACGCTAGCGGCCTCGAAGGCCGGCTTTCTGCAATATCACCAGGACAGCCTCCAGCTCAGTGTCGGCCAGCTGTTAAATGTCGACATCTCGATGTCTCTCCCCACCGTATCCCAATCGGTCACAGTGTATGCTGGAGCGCTCGACGGCGTAACGACCCAGCCTTCGCAGCAACAAGTTCTTGAATCCAGTCAATCCATTCGCGTCATTGACCGACAGCAGATGGGCATGGTGGGGCCGGTTGCGGGCGGAGCCCAGGCTATCTCGACGGCTCCAGGCGCCATTGTGACAGGCTATGGAAATACGGGAGCTACGAAGTATACCGTCACGCTGAATGGATTAAATCAAGGTTGGGGCGGCTACGGTGGCTACACCGGCGGTGCTGCACTGGGAATCACATTTGACGGCGTACCGATCGTCGACCCTGCCACCAGCTTATGGCCTTCGGCAACGATCCCTGAAAACGGCTTGATTCAGAATCTAAATGTCACGTACGGTCCGGGCGCGCCTATTGATCGCTGGTACAGCAACGTCGGCGGCGCGGTGGAATTTACTCCCGTCCAGCCGACCGCAAAACCTCATGCCGACGTAACCGCGACCTACGGCAGCTATCAGCAGAAAGATCTGGTAGCGCACGCCAACACGGGCCTCTATCACGGTTGGGCCACGGTTCTTGGCGGCGGCGCCGGCAAGGGTGATGATTTCCGCAAGGCGCCGGATGGATTCAAGAATCCGGGCAAGGATTGGGCAGTCCTGGCAAAAACGGTCAAGTCATCGGGTGGAAATAGTTTTGAGCTCGGCAGCTATTACGCCTATGCCGGCGGCTATCGCTCGCAGGTGATCCCGGTCGTGGCCAATCCTTACATCACCATGGATGGCACCGCAAGCGGACAAGTGTACAGCCAGCCGAGTTCGGGCTTCTTCAGCACGCTTCCCTTCAACAGCTACAACAAATACGACACCAACCAGATGGGGTTGATCTACGGTCGTGAGCATCTTCAGCCGGACAGATCCACAACCGTGCAGAACCTATCCTGGTACATGCACGTCCGGCGCTCGCATGACCGCTACAATGACGTCTACCAGAACAATTCCGGCCCAGACGGCGATCAGCAGCAGAACGAACACAATAATCCCTACACCAACACCATCGGCGACAAATTGCTTGTCACAAAAAATCTTCCGTGGAATACCGTCGGTGTCGGCGGCTACTACCTCCATGCACTGTACAACAGCCGGAATAACTTCTACGGTCCCGCATGGGGCGGCGGTAAGAGGACCGCGAACGTCGGAGGCAAGATTCGCTCAAGCTATTTCAATCAGGATGATTTCGCCATCTTCCTGCAGGATGACATTCATCCGATTCCGACTCTGCACATCACCCCCGGCATTCGTTACGTCGGTTTTGCTGCCGGGTTCTACAACGCAGTTCAACAGGACTTCAAGCTCGCTACCGGCGCGACCCTCAGCACGACCTGCCGGTACGGTAACTTTGGCGGAGTCAAGGGCACGGTCAGTGTTCAGGACGCCTGTCCGGCTGCCAACGAGAACCGCAGCGGCGTCGAGCCATCGGTGGACGTTGCCTACCAGGCGCGTCCCTGGTTGAACATTTATGGCGGATTCCAGGAAGCGCTGCGTGCTCCCCAACTCGGCGGTGGCGGCGGTCTATTTCAGTCCGTCGATCCGGCCAGCTATCACCTGGAGCGCGGGACCTATTATCAGTTCGGCTTCAAGACGCATACTTTGGGAACCGGCTTCAAAAACAATATGCTGTTCGGCGCCAATTACTACCACAACAGGTTCGCCAATCAGGAAATCGACACCACTCTGGCCAACGGCGACACCTATGACGCCAATGGAACCTCCAACTACAATGGGGTCAACATCTTCTTCGATGACGACCCGCTCCAGGAGCTTCATCTATTCGCGAATG
The DNA here is from genome assembly GCA_021793595.1 of Acidobacteriota bacterium. Next base: position 5,468 of record JAJYSL010000041.1, on the reverse strand, counting down.
CAAACATTGAAGCCGCCAGCTACAGCAGCTATGTCACTGGTGGAATCATCTCTAACGGCCAGGCTACCTGCAATCCTCCAAGCGGTCCCATTGCAGGCTGCCTCGATTACAACGGCTATCCCGTTTCCTACGTGCCCACCTCGACCTTGAATGCGGGTGCGTTCTATAGCTTCCATCCGTCTGAGAACTGGACCATCCAGCCAACTGCCTCATTCCAGTTCGTCGGCAGCCAGCATGTTTTCGACAACTGCGCATTGGATCCGACAACGCAGAGTTGTCAGAGCCCGGCACCCAGCAAGTCTGTAACCATGCCGGCCTACGCAACGCTTAATCTCGGAGCAAAAGTCCCATACAAGCGCTTCAACTTCACGTTTATGGCGTTGAATGTTCTCGATAAGAGCTACAACGTTTTTGAGTACATTTCCGCGGGCTCCTACTTCAACACATCCTCCACAGCGCCGGCTGGATCGCCGTACGCATACAACTATGTCACCGCTTATCCTGGAGCGCCGGTCACGGCCTACGTGAGTGTGGACGCTCATTTCTAGGGCCCAGACGACGGCCTCATAAAACTGCTCAGCTTGAATATGGCCCACACGCGGTGTGTGGGCCATATTTTTTTCGACGGAAGTCGGCGTAAATTTCGGTGGGGGCCTGCGGCGGCAAGTCGCAAACGTGGGGTCGCTTCCTGTCCTTCGCTGTCGGCATCTATCATAATGATCAAGTGAACGAGATCGGCGCATCAGAATCCAACGTATGAAAGAAGTTGAGACTATGGACTTTCGCTATTCGCTTCCGGCAAAACTTGAAAAGGATTTTTCGACCGCCGTTACAGATTGGAAAAAAGGGAACATTGATCGCTTGTGGACCCGCGACGCTTCTCTGTGGACCCATCAGGACGAGTCGAAGTGGCTGGGCTGGCTGGACATTGTGGAACGTCAACAGAAGGATCTGGAGAAATTTCGTGCGCTCGCCCAGGACATCAAGACAGCCGGCTTCCAATATGCATTGCTGCTCGGCATGGGCGGCTCCAGTTTGTGTCCGGAGGTGCTGGCGGAAACGTTTGGCCGGCAGGAAGGGTTTCCGCGCTTCTCCATTGTCGATTCCACCGATCCCGCGCAGGTGCGTGCCGCCGAGCAAAGTGTCGACCTCAAAAAAACCGTCATCATCGTCTCCAGCAAATCTGGCTCGACGCTGGAACCGAATATTCTGAAACAATATTTCATGGCTCGCATGAAAGACGCGGTCGGCGCGAAGGAGGCAGGGAAGCACTTCATCGCGGTCACAGATCCAGGCTCTCACATGGAACAGGTCGCGAAGGCGGATAGCTTCCGCCACATTTTTTATGGCGATCCACAGATTGGCGGACGCTACTCGGCACTTTCAAATTTTGGCATCGTTCCTGCCGCCGTCATGGGTCTGGATGTGGAGAAGTTCCTGGCGAAGGCGAAGATCGCTGTCGACGCGTGTCACTCGACCGATATCAAGAAAAATCCCGGCGTGGAACTGGGCCTGATTCTCGGAGTCGCAGCCAACGCAGGCCACGACAAGATCACCTTCTTTACATCGCCGCCCATCTATGACATGGGCGCGTGGTTCGAACAATTGATCGCGGAATCGACAGGCAAGCAAGGCAAGGGAATTACCCCGGTCGACCTGGAAGAAATTGCCGACCCCGATGAGTACGGTGAGGATCGCATCTTTGCCTATGTACGCCTGGAAGGCGCGGACAATGCCCATCTCGATGCCGCCGTCGAGAAACTGGAGAAGGCTGGCCAGCCGATTGTGCGTTTGGGAATGCGCGATGTCTACGATGCAGCGGAGCAATTCTTTACCTGGGAAATTGCAACGGCGGTTGCGGGATCGATCATCGGCATCAATGCGTTCAATCAGCCGGACGTGGAAGCTGCGAAAATTGAAGCGCGCCGCCTGACAGATGAATATGAGAAGACCGGTAAGTTGCCGGAGCAGACGCCGATCTTCGACGACGGAAACGTGAAGCTGTTCGCTGATCCCAAGTATGCCGCTGTTCTGAACGGGGGCCAGGATATTGGACAGTCGGATTTACCCGGATACCTGCGCGCTCATCTAGCCCAACTGAAATCCGGAGACTATTTCGCCGTGCTTGGATTCATCCAACGCGATCGCGCGCACGAAAAGACCATGCAGCAGTTGCGCCACAAAGTCCGTGACAGCAAGAAAGTTGCCACCTGTCTCGGCTTTGGTCCGCGCTTTCTGCATTCCACCGGCCAGGATTACAAGGGTGGTCCCAACACAGGAGTCTTTCTCCAGATCACTTGCGATCACGCGCAAGACCTTGCCATTCCGGATCAGAAATACACATTCGGCGTTGTCATCGATGCCCAGGCTGCCGGCGATCTGAGCGTGTTGCAGCAGCGCGGGCGTCGCGCCTTGCGCGCACATCTCGGCAAAGATGTTGAAGCGGGGTTGAAATACCTGACCGATGCTGTGGAGAAGGCATTGGGCTGAGGTTTTGGCTCGAATCGACGGACTCAAATCGCTCGACTGTTTCCCATTGTTCATCGGTCAATTCCCAGCGTCCTGCCATCGGTATACGCGGAGCAACACAGAGCACCTTCAGTTTGCACTATTTCGCCGACCTTAAATGTTTATGAGACTGGTTCTAGGCTATCTGGTGGAATATCTGGGCGAGTGGCAGACCGGCCACAGCTTGATCTTTGGCAATGCGACGACACCGATATATTCTTACTTCAACTTAATGCCTGAAGTGGAGGTCACATGGCCCCACAAAGGAAGATTTTCCATGACCTGGGGTGCTGGCGCATCCTTTACCTTGGCGCGGAGTAATTATCCGGCACCGTTCACTCCCATGTTTACCGTTAGCATTCTTGCGGATCTGCACGGTTCTCGGTAGACGAATAGGGAGTGGTGCGCGTAACAGGAAATTCAACGTCAATTTTCTGAACGTTCAACGCAAAAATATTTTAGGTGGGTAAGTTTGAGACGTCGCGATCGCAGGTAATTTCCACTTGCGAACGCGACGCCATCCTCTCCTCAAAAAGGACCCACCTCTATGCATCGAAAAGGGCTCGCCTCTCACACTTGGTCCCTGAAATGCAGCGCCTTGTTTCTGGCCGGTTTGCAAACATTTGCCAGTTGCACGTTCGTCGCGCAGGCGCAAGACTCGGCGGATCAAATCAAAACCAGAACTCCCATCAAACACGTCATCGTCATCATCGGCGAGAATCGCACCTTCGACCAAATCTTCGCCACCTATAAACCCAGGCACGGACAAAAGATCGAGAATCTGTTGTCTGAAGGGATCGTCAACGCCGACGGTTCGCCCGGACCCAATTACGCGCGGGCCACGCAATTCGGCGCTGTCGATTCGCATCGTGACGGATATGACGCCAGCCCGATGGGCAAATCTATCTACCCATTGCTTCCTGTTCCCTTGGCCGGTGGACCTATGACTCCGTATATTTCCACAATCGCTGAAGCCAAAGCGGTTGAAAACGGTTTGGCTCCCGGATACTACAAATACATGACGACGGGCGGCACCGGCCTGAAAGCCGGAACTCCCGACACTCGCGTCCTCAACTACAACGACCTGCCTCCGGGACCGTTCCAGCTAACCCCCGGGGTCGCCTACGACGACTATGCCGCCAGTCCCGTGCATCGCTTTTTTCAGATGTGGCAGCAAATGGATTGCAACGTCGAATATGCCGCTCGCTGGAATCCCAGCGGCTGCAAAGCAGATCTGTTTCCATGGGTGGAAACCAGCGTCGGCGCAGGTGCAAATGGCAAACCGCAGCCCACGCCCTTCACGGAAGAGTCGACCCGCGAGGGTTCAGCTGCCATGGGCTTTTATAACGTGCAGCAGAGAGATGCTCCCTACCTGACGTACCTGGCGAACAACTATTCCATGAGCGACAACTATCACCAGGCCGTGATGGGAGGAACCGGAGCCAATCACATTATGATGGGTACCGGCGATGCCATCTGGTACAGTGACGGGAAAGGCAATGCCGAACGTCCGCCGCACAATCGATTGGTGGCTGCGGGAACGGTCAATGCAGGCGTGGTGGACGAAATTGAAAATCCCAACGCCGCGAAAGGCACCAACAACTGGTACACCGAGGACGGCTATGGTGGCGGCTCCTACGGATCGCCTTCCTACGGTGGAGGCAGCTACGTCAATTGCTCAGACTCCGATGCCCCCGGTGTGGGATCGGTCCTCCACTACCTCAGTTCGCTTCCATATGAAGTGAATCCGAAGTGCGATCCTGGCCACTACTATTTGCTGAATAACTACAACCCCGGCTACTACGGCAATGGCGTGGTCGCCTCCACCGACACCAGCGCAGGCAACACCGTCTTCACCGTTCCTCCTTCGACGGTACGCAATATCGGCGATGCACTGCTGGCGGCGAACATCTCCTGGGCCTACTTTGGCGATCAGTGGAACACCTACAAAAACAATCCCGACTCGAACTATGCGACAGCGACGGACCTGTACTGCAACATCTGCAACTTTTTCCAGTACTCCACGTCCATTATGACCAACGCGGCCGTACGGAATGCGCATTTGAAAGACACGATCGACCTCTATGCCGACATCAAGAACGGCACGCTGCCGGCCGTGTCGTATGTCAAGCCCAGCGGCTACGTCGATGGGCATCCAGCTTCGTCTAAGCTCGATTTGTTTGAGGGCTTCGTGAAAAAGGTCGTCGACAATGTTCAGGCCAATCCGGAACTCTGGAAGAGCACCGCAATCTTCATCACGACGGACGAAGGCGGCGGCTACTATGACTCCGGGTACGTGCAGCCCCTGGACTTTTTTGGCGATGGAACGCGCGTCCCCATGATTGTCGTGTCGCCGTACACCAGGCCCGGCTACGTTTCGCACCAATACAACGATCACGTCTCCATTCTCAAGTTCATTGAAGTGAACTGGGGTCTGGATCCGCTTACCAAGCGCAGCCGCGACAACCTTCCTAATCCAAAACAGAATGGCGTCAATCCCTATGTTCCCACCAACAGTCCGGCCATCGGAGACCTGATGGATTTGTTCAGCTTCAATGACCGTGGCAAGTGAGTCGTAAATGTATCGATTGCCGGCAGCCGGCGAGGAACACCTTCCTCGCCGGCGGAACGATTGTAGGCTGATAGTCGGCATCGGTCATCGTTTTTTCCGCTTGCACTTATAATTGGGAAGGGGATACAACCTGTTTGGAACTCCTCCTCAATCTCGTTTGGTTGTTGCTGTCGCTGGCCCTGCTAGCAGGCGCCTGGGGCAGTTGGTGTTGTGTTCAGGGCCCTCCTGGCCGGTCCGAGAGACGCCGTCGCTATGTAACGGCGTTTGTTTTGTCGTTTCTGCTTCTCCCTGTCATTTCCATGACAGACGATCTCCATGCCATGACCACCATGGCGGAGAGTGAACGCACCGATTTAAAAGTCGCTGCCGTCCAATCCCAGCACCTGCA
>JAJYSL010000336.1 GCA_021793595.1 Acidobacteriota bacterium | reverse complement strand
TGGAAAGACGTTGCCAATACGGCGAATCTTGGCTCCTACGCTGCGCAATTTTTCTTCAATGCGTTCATAACCGCGGTCGATGTGATATACCCGGTCGATAATTGTCTCTCCTTCCGCCACCAGAGCTGCCAGAACCAGCGATGCCGATGCGCGCAAATCCGAAGCCATGACAGCGGCAGAGGACAAGGGTGTCTTGCCGAGCACAGCAGCGGTGCGGCCATCGACGCGAATGTTGGCGCCCATGCGGATCAATTCCTGCACATGCATAAAGCGATTCTCGAAAATGTTTTCCGTGATCAGCGAGGCGCCTTGGGCCTGCGTGGCCAGCGCCATAAATTGTGCCTGCATGTCAGTAGGAAAACCGGGATACTCTTCCGTTGAAATATTGGCGCAGCGCAGGGTCCGCGGGCCGCGTACGCGAATCGAGTCGACGCCCAAATCGCACACCGCCCCAGTCTGTTGCAACTTCTCGATAACAGCCGGAAGATGATTCGGATTGCAATTCGTAAGTGTAAGGTCGCCGCCTGTGATAGCCGCCGCAACCAAAAATGTGCCGGTCTCGATTCTGTCCGGATGGATCCGGTGTTTCGCACCGTGAAGATTCGTTACGCCCTGGACTCGAATGGTACTGGTACCTGCGCCTTCAATCCGCGCTCCCATGGCGGTGAGCAATGCTGCGAGATCAGCTACTTCTGGCTCGCGGGCGCAATTTTCCATCTGGGTTTCGCCTTCGGCCAGCACGGCGGCCATCAACACATCTTCTGTACCGGTGACAGTAATCTTGTCGAACACAATTCTTGTGCCATGCAGTCGTTTCGCGCGAGCCTCCAGATAACCGTGTTCCTGGATAATTTCCGCGCCCATGGCTTGCAGAGCCCTGATGTGCAGGTCGATGGGACGACCGCCAATGGCGCAACCGCCGGGCATCGCCACACGGGCCATGCCGGTGCGGGCGATCAGGGGTCCCAGCACCAGTGAAGAAGCGCGCATAGTTTTTACAATTTCATATTTTGCCACCGGGTCAGACAGAGAGGCACACCGAATGCGGGTGCGGTGATGGGCGCGGCCGTAGCCGAGCTCGACCTCGGCGCCCATTGAGACCAGCAGCTTTCGCTCCGTCTCAATATCGCGGACGTCTGGAATATTTTCCAGCGTCACCTCCTCTTCCGTCAGGATGGCAGCGGCCATGCAGGGAAGCGCGGAGTTTTTCGCGCCGCTGATGCGAAGCGTGCCTTGCAGAGAGGTTCCACCGCGAATGACGAACTTGTCCATGGATCCACCCACTCGTGAAGATTTCGAATTTTTGTATTTCGCGATGAAGGGCGCAGGAAAGCTTCAGCAGAAAGGCCTTACAGATCGAGCGTGGTATCCTCGATCGCGCGGCGTACATTCCCGTCCGACCTCGCCAGTCTGCGTACCGCTTCCTGCTTGTCGACATTGGCTTTCAACATAACCAGCGCGACTGGAACGCTTTTACCGGACGCCTTGATGGTGCGAACGGCGGTCTCCTGATCCACACTGCATGCCTGCATCAGGATTCGGATGCCACGTTCAACCAGCTTGGAATTCTTCATGTGAACGTTCACCATCAGGTTTTCATACACATACCCAAGCCGCGTCATAGCGCCGGTGGTGATCATGTTCAAAATCATTTTCTGGGCGCTGCCCGCTTTCATGCGGGTCGAACCCAGCACAACCTCGGGACCCACTTCCGCAACGATGGTTACGTCTGCGACTGTGCTGAGCTCCGAGTTGTAATTGCAGGTGACGGCAGCAGTCTTCGAGCCACGTCCTTGCGCGTACTCTACAGCAGCTACTACGTAGGGTGTGCGGCCGCTGGCGGAAACGCCAATGACAATGTCTTTGCGGGTGGGACGGCGGCGGGCAATGTCGCGCTGGCCCAGTTCACGCGAGTCTTCGTTGGTTTCCATAGAAGAGGCGAGGGCCTTAGGTCCACCGGCCATGATGTACTGCACAGTCTGGGGCAGAGTGGAATAGGTTGGCGGAATCTCCGAGGCGTCGAGGGCCGCAATACGACCGCTCGATCCGGCGCCGATATAGATCAACCTTCCACCGTCGCGCAGACATCGTGCGACGTTGTCGATCACCACAGCAATCTCCGGCAGAGATCGCTTCACGGCTGCGGCGATTTTTGCGTCTTCATGGTTGATTATGCGCGCGATATCCAAGGCGGACTTGGTATCGAAGCCCTGCGAGGCCTGATTGGCGCTTTCGGTCGTAAGCGATTCTAGATGGGTAATTATGACTTTGCCGTTGCTTTCCGTGCGCGTGGTTGATGTCTCGATCGGACTGGTTCCATTTCCCATAAGCTTCCAAACCACCTCAGGACGGAGTCTTCCATCTCGATTGTATCGCCTTGAATGCGCCTAATCAGCAACGAATTACGACGCGCTTCCTGGCAGAACCTTTCCTGGCACACTCCAACCCAGCTCTCGCATCAAGACGTCGTGGAAACGCGGACGCACTTGTTGGATGTTTTTGGAAACTTTTTCCGCCACGCCGCCTGGATATGTCCGGTTTGTCAGCAGAACAATTGCGAGATCTTTTTCAAAGTCGATCCAAAGGGAAGTTCCCGTGTATCCCAGGTGTCCCGCGGAGTGTGGGCTAAAAAATTGTCCGGAAGACGACGGGGTAGTAGGGGTGTCCCAACCCAGCGCCCATTCCGTTGCTGGCGGATCTTTCTGGCGCGATGTGAATAAGGCCACCGTTTCCGATTGAAACAAGGGGGCACCTCCACGTAAAAGACAAGCGGCAAGACACAGCGTGTCAGCAATGTTGGAGAACAGTCCTGCATGACCGCTTACGCCACCCAGCACCCAGCAATTTTCATCGTGTACTTCGCCTTGTACTATCCCGGGACGAAAATTGTCCCCAGTAGACGTGGGGGGAATTGCCGGCTTCCTCTCTGCTGGCGGACAGAACATCGTAGAGTTCATCCCGAGAGGCATAAATATCTCGCGGTGGCAAAACCTGTCCAGTCGCTCGCCGGCAACTGCTTCCAACAGCCGGCCCAAAATAATAAAGCCAATATCGGAATAAACCGCGCGAGTTCCAGGAGTCGCCTCGAGGGGCATTTCCAGGCAGGCGTTCAGCAGCGCAGGTGAGGTACTGTGCTGCTCAAAAAGACGGGCATATGCGGGCAGGCCGGAGCAATGACCCAGCAACATTCGCACCGTGACATGCTGCCGGGCATCATCCACGGCTCCCATCGCGACCGCAGTTCGAAGAAATTCCGGCAGCCACGCTGCTACTGGCTCGTCCAGATCGAGCTGGCCTCGCTGCCAAAGCAACATCGCCATCGCTGTGGTTGCCATTGCCTTGGTGACGCTGGCCATGTCAAAGACGGTTTCGGGCTCGACACGAGGTGAATCCGGCTGATAGGTAAATCCTCCGATCGACGCAAGGAGAACCGGCTTGCCACGTTGCAGCACTCCGTAGGCAGCTCCGGGAAAAACCTGGTGGGAAATTGCGTCCGCCAGTAAAGCATCGACACTAGGGAATTGCGGCATGTCAGGAAGTAACCAAGACCCACTCCAAGGCTAGCATTTTCAAGAGGAAATGGGAGGAAGGTAAAGCACCGGGGCAGGTATCCTCCGCAGCCAAATCCGACATTACGGAATACATGTTATCAGACATTGTATCTTTTTCCGATGTGTTGCTGTTCCTGGGCTACAAGTACCCGTCGTCAAGCATAACCGGTGCATCGGAAGACTAGTTTTCGGCGCTTTATTAGGTAAATCACGCAACTATACCGAGTACGAGGATGACCCACGGAACTCTACACCTAGTACCAAGAACGCTTCATCTGATAGAAGCACCAGCCGCTATCGCCAGAATCGGTCACCTAAATGTTCAACCGGGTTACTGCTTCCCTGCTCCAATTTATGTTGCGAAATGATCTCCAGGATCGCTCGTGCAGATTCAATCAGTGCACACGACTCAGGCAAACCTGCGCAAATGTCATGATGATGCGTGATCGTACACACTGTATTTCCACGTTTTTGCGCATAGCTTCTTTGAAGGCGCAATATGCGCATTCCACCAGCTAAGGAGAATGTTATGTCATTTTCACTGTCAGTAAGGCCAAGTGCTACCGGCAGAAGCACGATCACATTTCCACAGATCAGTAATATCATTGGAGATTTCGACGCATTATCTAATGCCATCGCTCAACGCGCCTTTGGATTTTTCCAACAGCGCGGCGGCGAGAATGGATTCGATCTGGACGATTGGTTTCGTGCTGAATCAGAGTTACTCAAGCCAGTCCCCATCGAGATGAGTGAAACAACAGATAGCTACACAATACACGCTGAAGTTCCTGGCTTCGACGCCAAGGACCTGACCATTCAGGCGGAGCCGAATTGCATATGCATCCATGGTAAAAAAGATCAAAAGAAGGAAGAAAAAACCGGCGAGGAGGTTACCTACAGCGAAGTAACGGCTAACGAATTGTACCGTCGCATTGACATGCCCAGCAGCATCAATTCCGATAAGGTCTCCGCACACCTGGTCAACGGAGTTCTCGAAGTGACGATTCCAAAAGCTGCACCACCCAAGACCATCGAAGTGAAGGCAGCGTAACGTTCGGCACTCAAAGATTTTCCATCTACGGCGTCGTGACCTGTGCAAACGACCTTAGACCCGCTTTGTTTGCGGGTCTCACATTCGCAGTATCGAGCGATTGAGAGTGCATAAGACAACTTCTCATCCCAAGCCAGCTTAGGGATCTTCATGGAAGAGATAGGACCCCTGAGCTGGCTGATTTTATGCCATCAGAAATCGAGCACTCTGCTCCGAAGGAGCGGTCCCCACTTCAGCGGTAAGTTGTCGTTCTGTCTAGCTGGATTTCACTTCGTCAACCTTAACCCCATCCGCCACTTCTGCGCTCGGATGAACAATGACATGGTCGCCTGGTCGAAGTCCATGTATCACCTCCCAGTCAACTTCGCCGCGGTGTCCGATCTGTACCGTTGTTCGTCGGGCTTTTCCACCCGTTACGG
>JAJYSL010000335.1 GCA_021793595.1 Acidobacteriota bacterium | reverse complement strand
CTGGAAACCACACGCAAATACAAGTTGCTTTCATGTTCGTTCTTATCTGGTAAAAGTCCATGCAGATAAACTAATCCATCCCATTGGCTGTTTTTAGGAACGGGAAGCATGGGAGCTGAGTATAGGTTATGAAAGCTTTTTTGGCGTTTGGCGACCTTCTCAAAAGCTCTATCGAAATTGGTCGTTACCAACCGTAGGGCTCCTTCACGATTTCGCGCCAGTTGCAATAACGCTCCATGGGTTTCTGCGGCACCCTTGCAACGTAGCTTGGGTTGAAGAACCTTCCCCAAGGCTCTTCGCATCATCAGGCCGCTTCTTTGACCAGGAAGACGATCTTCAAGAATATTCAGCGTGGTGTCGAATTGCCCCTTCGAATAGGATTTTTCCTCAATTGAAGTACGTGGCGTTCCGCATAAACGATAGATCTCGTCAACCAGCCACTTGAAATCCTTTAGCCCTACTTTGTAGGAGATTCCTGCGCCGCAGAAAAAAACTACTCGCCCCTCTTCGTGAGCTTGTAGGAGGGAATCCGGTATATCCGGGCCGCTGGCTATAAATTGCATTTGGGAGACTCGAATATCCTCAGCATCAGCAGCGGCCGGATTTCAGGCACGATCTGCCGCGCAGATTGCAGTTCATGTCGCCACTCAACTTCCTCGGCATCGCAGCGGGCCAGACGGTACTGGCGCACCTCCGGCAATCCAATCCGCTCGATAGCCTTCCGCCGTGAGGTAAAGGCGACCATGCCGCGTTCCTCTTCCTGGGTCACCGAAGCTATGTGCGCCTGCTGCAGGGCGTCAAACAGCTCCTGTCCGGCCTGTTCGGCCGCTTCCTGCAAACGCTCATGGGCTGCGATGGATTCATCCTGCCCAAGGGTGGCTTGCACCTGGGCTTCCGCCGTCTGCAGCATATCCCAGATATGGCGGGCTGTGGGCAGAAACAGTTTGCCTTCCTCGCTCAAGAACACGCTGACATAGCCACGCCGCACCATTGGGATGCGCAGGAGTTGTGTCTTCTGATGCATTCCGGCCTGAAGACGAATCTCAAACAGCCCCCAGAAACCCGAGATGCTGGCTGGCAGTCCATTCACGGTTACACAAGGCAATGGCTGACCGGCCGCAACCTGCGGTAGGCTCAGGGCCAGCCCACGGACACGGCTGCTTTCAAGATTAAGCAGGGTTGCATCGGTTAGACGATCCGCTTCTCGGGCGCTGAATACGGTTTTGCGGTGTTCCTGGCCATCTGGCCAAGTCAGATCCCACCAGGAGCGCTTGCGACTAGCCACACCGCCATGAGAGTTGAGGTAACCGACCGTCATCCGTTCCACCCAGTGGGGCAACGGATGCGAGCGCAGACGTTCAGCGGTTTGCACATCCGGCTCTTCGGAGATGCCGTAGATAGCCGAAGACTCGTGCACTTGCTGAATCTCGTCCCGAATCCTGGCCACCGTGTGATCGACGGAGGTCTCGATACCGTCAGGATTAAGGATGGCCGAGGCGAACACATCCTCGAACAACTCACCGGCCTGGGCGGAATCGAGCACGTCACCAGTCTTGTCGATGCCGAACTCTTCGAAGATCACCGAGAGCTTCTGCTCCAGCACTTCGCGCACGCGGAACTCGACCGAATCTTCAAAAACAAAATTGATCGCCTGTACGGTTTTTGGCTGACCGATACGGTCCACGCGGCCGATTCGCTGTTCCAGCCGCATGGGGTTCCAGGGGATGTCGTAGTTGATGATGACGTGGGCGAACTGCAGGTTCAGACCTTCGCCGCCCGCATCGGTGGAGACCAATATGCGATGCGATTTGCGGAAGGCATCCTGGGCCAGCTTGCGTTCCTCTATGTCCATGGAACCGTTCAGGGTGACCACCGAGATTCCCCGTGCTTCCAGAAACTCCGTCAACATCTGCTGGGTGGGAACGAACTCCGTGAAGATCAGCACCTTCAGATCCGGTTCGTTTTCCTCGGCCTGCAGCTTGTAGATCCACTCGATCAACGCCTCGGCCTTGGCGTCGGGGCCAACCTGTTCACAACGGACCGCCGCGTCGAGCAGGGTCTCTACATGACTGCCTTCGCTCTGCAGAGCCGACACATGGGATTTCAGCAGCTCATCGAGCAGCTCCTGGCCGTCCATGTCATACAACTCGGCTATTTCATCGTCTGGGCTTCCCGATCCCTCCTCGCCGTTTTCAAGCTCTGTCAGACGCAGACTGGCTTGCTGTTCGCCATCCTTGAGCGCGGCGAGCCGCCGCTCCAGCGTGGTGCGGATCGCCCGGGTGCTGGAGACCACCAGGCGCTGCATCAGGATCATCAGAAAGCCGATGTGGCGCTTCTTCTCGCGAAGGGCCTGGTTGTAGCCCTCGCGCACGTAGTCGGTCACTGCCTCATAGAGGAGTTGCTGCAAGTGGTGACGGCTCTCCCAGGCCACCGGGACCATCTGCGTGCGCCGGGGCTTAAAGAGCGGCTTGCCGTCGGCATCAATAGCCTTGCGCTTCTCGGTGCGGATAACATACGGCGCCACCCGGTCGCGGGAGACGCTTTCCATATCCGGGAAGGCGTCGTCATCCAGCAGGTTCATCAGGCGATGGAAGGCATCGGTTTTCCCCTGGTGGGGCGTAGCCGAAAGCAGCAGCACATAGGGAGCGGCCTCCGCCAGTCCTTTGCCGAGTTTGTAGCGGGCGACCTGATCGGTGCTGCCACCCAAACGGTGCGCTTCGTCCACCACCACCAGGTCCCAACCGGCGGTAATCAGATCCTCGAACCGACTGCGGTTGTATTCGGCGACCCTGTCCGCCGTCCAGCCGCGTCGCTTGTCCATGGGCTTGACGGAGTCGAGCGAGACGATGACCTGATCGAACATCGACCAGGCTGAACCCCGGTGGCCTGCGCTCTTGTCTAAATTGGGAGCCAGGCGCTGCAAGGTGCCGATGTCGTCGCCCAACACGAGCTGGAACTGTTCGTTGAAATGGGTCTGCATTTCCGCCACCCACTGGGTTGCGATACCTTTGGGAGATACAACCAGAGTTCGGCGCACCAGCCCACGCAGCTTGAGTTCACGCATGACCAGCCCGGCTTCGATGGTCTTGCCGAGGCCCACCTCGTCGGCCAGCAGGTAGCGTACGCGGTCGCCGGAGATGGCCCGGGACAAGGCGTGGATCTGGTGCGGCAGTGGAATGACGTTGGACTCCATGGGAGCCAGCAATATATGGCCGTCTGTGGCGCTGGTGGAGCTTTCGAGCACCTCGGCCACCTTGGCTGCAGCAACCACATAGGCAATGCGTCCAGCCTCGATCTCCGGCTGCAGGTCGGCACTCAGCGGCCGCAAGGCGGAGCGGGGCACGCGCACTACCGCGTCCTGGTTCGGCAACCAGACACGGCACACCGTCTGCCCCCACAAGGTCTGTTCCTCGATGACCTTGCAGGCGCTGTTATGAACGGTGCTGTATTGCCAAAGCGACTCCATCCGCTAATTACCCTATACCTTGATCTGTTGCCTGCTGAATCTGAATCGCAGGTGCAATACGAGTTCTGATTTCGTTGTAAATAGCGATATCGAGGCCCTCGGCTACCTCCAACGACACGGCCAATCCATACGCGACAGGGTTCTGGATTTTCCCGGCATCTTCACGGCAGTTCACTTTGATTTCGATGACATCCCCATCGATGAACGGCTCCGCTCTCTGGCCTTCGAACACTTCGTGTTGGACTGTTCCGCGCCTTACTGCACGCCAGCCGTCGGTCCCGCTGCAGCTTTCTTTTCTATCTTTAGCAGGCACAACTCCGCCGACCTCGAACCACAGACTTGCTGTTCTGTACTTTTGCGTCCCTGCGTATATTGGCGAAAGCCATGCCATGGTAACGGTCAGCCGTCGCCATTCAGGACGAGCACCTAAAGAAGGCGGCAACGGCAATCTGAACACATGGGCCTCGCCATCAGAAAGCTGCCCAAAGCCCAATAAGGTGGCTCGCTGCTCAGTACAATCTAGAACGCGGTCTACTTGAGGAACGCCATAGCCCATCCACCTGCTCACAAGTCCGCTTAACTGTCGATTGTTCTCTGGCGTGCGCAGCAGATCCCCGATTTGAGCACCAACATCTCCCCATGCACATCCATGAACGAGCATGGCTTTCAGTAAAGGGGCCTCGTGAATACGAGCGTCAACTTCCGTAGCTTGTTCTTCAAAGATTTGCTGAAGTGAATCGTAACAAATACCAGCGGCACGACTGATCAAAGCAGCGGCATTACTGGTTCCACAAGAATAGGCAATACCTTCGAGGCTTCCAGATTGCCGAGCAGGGATAGCGGTTTTGTTACCTGGCGGGGTATTCCGGATCGAGGGTTCGACCGGCTTTATGACGTAGTTATCTCGTCGTGAAGACCTGAGATCTTCCTGGTATAGGACCCTGCCTCCCGAGAAGACAATATCTGGCTTAATCGCTCTTCGATAACCACTACCGAACGCTGAAACTGGGCTCGGCAAAAACTGCAAAAACGGGTTGAATCTGTTATTGACCGCCCCATAGTGAGACGAATCGTATTGAACTGAACCAACCGTCAACCCGTTGATACTCTCGGCTGGAGAAAGAAGCTTGCGATTCCTGGCATCTAAAAAAAGCGCTTTAACAACAGCGGTTTCTTGCTCTTGGAGATCTGAAGATTCGAATTCGGTCCGCGAAATCCCAAGTTGTATAGCATCTGACTGATTCCCAGCACTTACAACAAAAAGCACACCATAGGTGAGACTGAGCCAATCCAGTAGCCTTGCTACAGGGCTCATAGACTGAAGGAACTGTCTATATGGATCGCCAATCGATAAATTGATCACCCTTACAGAAGGGGCTGCCGGGCCTTCTGAACCATCGCCTTCAAATAGCCTTTTCACGGATCGGTGAATGAGGTCCACAAGCAGGACGTCATCCGGAATATGTTCACGGCGAGGTATCCGAAAATCATTTGGAATCGGCTGCATAATCGGACGCACATACACTGGTCGTTTTAATGGCCGCAGCCCATGGGGG
>JAJYSL010000334.1 GCA_021793595.1 Acidobacteriota bacterium | reverse complement strand
TGAACTGGCGGACACTCCGGAATTTCAGGATGCGTTGCAGCGTGAATTCCCGCAGCACGCTTCCGAATGGGTAGACTCTGTCTCCCGGCGCGGCTTCATGAAGTTAATGGGCGCCTCGATTGCCCTAGCCGGTCTGACCGGATGCACCAAGCAGCCGGATGAGCCGATCTATCCCTACGTCAAGCAGCCTGAAGACCTTGTCCTCGGCAAGCCGATTTACTTTGCGACGGCGCATCCTTTTCCCATGGGATCCGTACCGCTGCTGGTGAAGACCGAAGCGTATCGCCCCATTAAGGTCGATGGCAATCCGGAACATCCGATGAACCATGGCACCACGGATGCCAACACGCAGGGAACGCTGCTCGGACTCTATGATCCTGACCGTTCGCAACGCGTGGTCTATCGCGGCGAAACTCGCTCCTACGCTAATTTCCTGGCCGAGTTTACCGCTATGCTGCAATCCAAAGCCGCAAACGGCGGCCAGGGGCTGTATTTCCTGAGCGCGACCGTGGTTTCGCCAACCTTGGCGGCCCAGTGGAAAAGCGCCAGCACAAAATACCCAAAAGCGAAATGGATCCAATATGAGCCAGTGAATCGCGACTCGGCGCGTGTCGCCTCCAGGCAGGCGTTTGGCGACTTTTACGACGTACAGTACAAACTCGATGCAGCCGATGTCCTCCTCTCTTTCGACGCGGACTTTCTGTCCGGCATTCAGCACCCAGGCTTCCTCAAGCTGGCCGCCGACTATGCCCGTCGCCGTTCGTTGACTCCAGGCATTGAAATGAACCGCCTGTACTCGGTCGAAAGCACGCCATCGACCACCGGTTTCAAAGCGGAGCATCGCCTGCGGATGCGAGCCAGCCAAATGGAAGCCTTTTCTGCCGCCATTGCTGCTGCGGTCGGTGGAGGATCTACGCCTGCCAGCGCGACGTGGACTGAGGAGCAAATCGCATACCTGAATGCTGTAGCGAAGGATTTGAAGGCCAACGCGGGTAAATGCGTCGTCATTCCCGGCGAACAGGCCGCTCCGGGCGTTCATCTTGCTGCCATCGCCCTCAACGAGAAGCTCGGAAACGTGGGCAAAACGGTCATCTATACCGAGACCGTCAACCCCATGCCGACCGTGCAAATGGAGGACATGAAGCAGTTGGTCGATGACCTGAACGCAGGAAAAGTTGACTGGCTCATCATGCTGGACAGCAATCCCGTCTACAACGCTCCGGTGGACCTCAACTTTGAAAAGGCCATGGGCCGCGCCAAGGTAGCGGTGCATCTCGGTCAATATCCAGACGAGACGGCCCAGATATGCGACTGGCACATCAATGGCGCGCATTATCTTGAAAGCTGGTCGGACGTCCGCGCATACGACGGGACCGTCAGCATCGTTCAACCGATGATCGACCCGCTCTATGGCGGAAAATCCGCGCACCATATCATCCAGGCCATGCTGGACAACCCGGACCTTTCCCCGATGGAAGCCGTCCAGCAGACCTGGAAGCCTGTCCTTGGAGGCAAAGGTGGGGACGCCGATCCTGCGTGGAGAAAAGCGCTGCACGATGGCTGGATCGGCAACACTGCCTTTACCCCGAAAACTCTGAGCGCAAAGGCCGTCGCGGCCCCTGCGGGCCCAATACCAGACGCGACCACGATGGAAGTGATCTTCCGGCCAGACCCCAATATCTACGATGGACGCTATTCCAACCTTGGCTGGATGCAGGAGCTTCCCAAGCCCATCACCAATCTATCCTGGGACAACGCCGCGCTGATGAGCATTCAGACCATGGCGCAACTCCACGCCAGCGAAAGCGATGTGGTGGAGATTGAGTACCAGGGCCGTAAGATCAAGGCTTCCGCGCTCGTCGTTCCCGGACATCCCGACCAGAGCATTACGGTATATCTGGGCTACGGTCGCCGCAACGCGGGCCGCGTCGGTACAGGTCAGGGATTTGACGCCTTCCCGATCCGGCTCTCTACTTCGCAACTTTTTGCCGTTGGTGCGACCGTCAAGAAGACCGGCGAGACTTACGAATGCGCCGTCACAAAGAGTCATTACATCGATCATCGCGACGCGTTCGCGCGTAAATATGGCAATGTAGAAGATGCGGAACAGGCGAAACCGGACACAACGCCACATTCCCTGGAAGGACGCGAAGCCGACCAGCGTGGGATTGTTCGCTTCGCCACGCTAGAGGAGTATAAGCAGAATCCGCATTTTGCCGCCTCCGATCCAGAATTCAATGCCCCGCCCAAAAGCACCACGTTGTTTCCCGTGTGGGATTACAGCAAGGGCTATCAATGGGCGCTGTCGATCGACTTGAACTCTTGCGTTGGCTGTAACGCCTGTATCGTCAGTTGCTACGCGGAGAACAACATTGCCGTGGTGGGCAAGCATCAGGTCAAAGTCGGCCGCGATATGCAGTGGATTCGCATCGACACCTATTTTGAAGGCGATCTGGATAAACCTAAGGCGTATTTCCAGCCTATGACCTGTCAACAGTGCGAAAACGCGCCGTGCGAACAGGTATGTCCGGTGGGGGCGACGGTGCATACGCCAGAAGGCTTGAACGCCATGGTCTATAACCGTTGCGTCGGTACCCGTTACTGCTCCAATAATTGCCCCTACAAAGTACGGCGCTTCAACTGGCTGCTATTCTCCGACTGGGATACGGAAGTTCTCAAGTTGATGCGGAACCCGGACGTCACAGTCCGCAGTCGTGGCGTCATGGAAAAATGCACTTATTGCGTGCAGCGCATCAGCGTGGCCAAGATTCGCGCGGACAAAGAAAACCGTGCCGTTAGGGACGGCGAAATCGTCACCGCCTGCCAGCAGGCATGTCCGACGCAAGCAATCACATTTGGCAACATCAACGATAAAAATAGCCGCGTTTCGAAGATCAAAGAACAGACCCGGAACTATACGGTCTTGGCGGATCTAAACACGCGTCCACGGACGTCTTATATTGCCGGTGTGGTGAATCCCAACCCGGATTTGATGGAAAACGCCTGATTGGCAGGAATTGCCAGTAGGTCATTTTAAGGCTGACGCATCGAGGGATACCCTCAGCGAACTGAAGAGGTCGCACCAAGCATGGCTACCAAAAATATTTCGCCTCAAGATCCAATGATTGACCCAGAGACGGGAGAACAGCTGGTCATTGCCCCCGGGCATACCTTCCGCTCGGTCACTGAGAAACTGGCGCGCATTGTGCTGACCACGCACACGCCATTGGCCTGGTTCTTTGGCCTGGCGCTTGCCGGTAGTATCGCCATGATGTTAATGGTCGCGGTGACATGGCTATTCCTGAAAGGGACCGGCATCTGGGGCATTACGATGCCCGTTGCCTGGGGCTTTGCAATCATCAACTTTGTTTGGTGGATCGGGATTGGACACGCTGGCACGCTGATTTCAGCAATTCTATTGCTCTTCAAGCAAAAGTGGCGCAACTCGATCAATCGCTTCGCGGAAGCCATGACGCTGTTCGCCGTAGTTTGCGCGGCAATGTTTCCTGTGATTCACACCGGTCGTCCATGGCTGGCCATTTACTGGCTGTTCCCGTATCCGAACACGATGAACTATTGGCCGCAGTTCCGTTCCCCGCTGATGTGGGACGTCTTCGCGGTCTCCACCTACGCGACTATCTCGGTGGTCTTCTGGTATATCGGGATGATCCCCGACCTGGGCACGTTGCGCGATCGGGCAAAATCAAAATTTGGCCGTTTTATTTACGGCCAAATGGCGCTCGGCTGGCGTGGCTCCACGCGCCACTGGATGCGCTACGAAACCGCATCTCTCCTGCTGGCAGGACTTGCAACACCGCTTGTCCTTTCGGTGCATACCGTCATCAGCTTCGATTTCGCCGTAGCGATTATGCCCGGTTGGCACACGACCATCTTTCCGCCATATTTCGTGGCTGGCGCCATTTACTCAGGATTTGCCATGGTTTTGACCCTGGCCATCCCGATCCGCAAGTTCTACCATCTCGAAGATCTGATCACCATTCGGCATCTGGACAACTGCGGCAAAGTGATGCTGGCCACCGGCTTCATTGTGGCCTACGGCTACATGACGGACATCGCGTATGCCTGGTACTCGGCGGACAAGTGGGAATTCTTCATGGCATGGAACCGCATGTTCGGTCTGATGGGCTGGTCCTACTGGATACTTATCGTTTCCAATATCGCCATTCCGCTCACCACTTTATGGTCCCGGCGTCTGCGGCAGAATGTCGCGTTTCTGTTCATTGTCTCGCTCATTGTGAACACGGGCATGTGGTTTGAACGTTTCGTGATTGTTGTTACCAGCCTCACCCGCGACTACCTGCCGTCTTCCTGGGGCACGTACCGAGCGACCCGCTGGGACTATATGACGTTTGTCGGAACGCTTGGATTGTTCACATTTCTTTTCTTCCTCTTCATTCGCTTCTTGCCTATGATCCCGATGTCGGAAATTCGCCAGATTTTGCCTGGAGCGAAAATCGATGAAGCGGAACTTCAGCACAAAGGGGGGGACTGATGCCGGTACGCGAGGGTATTTACGGCCTGCTTGCTGAATTCAATACGCCTACTGAGCTTGTTATGGCGGCCAAGGCTTCTTATAACGCAGGGTACAGGCGCATGGACTGCTATACGCCCTACCCGATAGAGGAAGCAGCAGAAGCCATCGGTTTCGATGAGCCAAAGGAAAAGGGTGTTGCCGGAGTATGTCTCTTGGGAGGCATCCTGGGTGGCCTGGCCATGTTCATGCTGGAATCCTGGGTCTCCATTTGGGCCTATCCACTCGATATCGCCGGACGGGGAAAGTTTTCCTGGCCCGCATTTGTCATCCCCGCCTATGAGTGGACCATCCTCTGGGCCGGGCTTTCTGCTGGTTTTGGAATGCTGGCGTTGAACCGTCTGCCTTCTCCTTATCACCCACTGTTCAACGCGCCGAACTTTCGCAACGGCGCTACGTCGGACAAGTTTTTTCTCTGTCTGGAGGCGGATGATCCTCGGTTTTCCATTACGGAATCGCGGTCGCTTCTAGAGTCCCTCCACCCGGTTTCC
>JAJYSL010000333.1 GCA_021793595.1 Acidobacteriota bacterium | reverse complement strand
CGCGAACGACCGCGGGGTGCTATTGACCATCGACAATTCATTGATCGGCCTGGCCGCAGGCGCGGGAACCGCATTGCTGCAAGAATTTCTGCTTAAGAAGCTCTCGCGTGGGGTTCCAGCCTCGGCAGGCGCTCAACCGTAGAGCGGGACCGCTGGCACCGAAACAGACCCGGGCTATAGCGGATTTACAGTTTGTATAGTCATTTGTGGTGAAGAATCCAGACGATATCCGCATCGTACACGCCGCCATCACCCTCTGGATTCTTCGCTGCCCTCAGAATGACGTAAGCGCTATGCGAAGCGCGTCTTGTGCGGCGCAGCCGGTGGTAGCACTTTTATGCAATGAGCCGGCGTCGAGCGGAAGAGTGGGCAAAGTGGCGTGGTTTGGTTGCAGAGCGGAATCGGAGTGGTCGGAGCGTGGCGGCGTTTTGTCGTGAGCGGGGGCTGCGGGACTCACAGTTTTTCGCGTGGAAGAAGCGGCTGCGCAATGCCGAGGCGGCGCAGTTTGTGGAAGTAAGTCCGGCCGAGGAGCCGGTGCGATCGTCAGCGGCTGGCAATCATGCGATCGAGGTTCGGCTCGCGGGAGGGCAGAGCCTGAAACTGGCAGGGTGCTATGCGCTGACCACCGATGTAACTCCGGCAAAGCTGGACGCCGAGCAGGTGCATACGAGTTACATGGCGCTGGAGAAAGTGGAGCGGGACTTTCGCGCCATGAAGACCGGGCTGCTGGAAGCGCGTCCGATCTTTGTGCGCAAGGAGGGGCGCACGCGCGGCCATGTCTTCTGCTGCATGTTGGCGCTGAAGCTCGCCCGGGAGATGAAGCGGCGGCTGCGCGTGGCCTTTGGCGCCACGGAGACCAACCCGGATGCGATTACGCTGCCGGATGCGCTGGCCGCGCTGGGCCGGCTGTGCCTGCTGCACTGGCCGGTGGAGGGAGAAAACATCGTGACCAAACTACCCCTGCCCGACCAGAGCCAGCAGGAAATTCTGGCGGCACTCGGCATCCACCTGCCAGCGATGTAGTCAGGCACTCGCTCCCGCCCAGGGAGAGACAACTCATATCTCCAATCAACCACTTGTCAGCACTTTTACGCCCTTTCCCCGCAGGAAGATCCGTCGGAGGTGCTGATCGGCCTTCCTTCACTGTTCGCTAACTACTAGCGTAACTTCTCGAACCGCCGTGTACGGACCCGTTCGCACGGTGGTGCGGCAGGGTGCGGCAGGTGACTGCCGCCCCTATGCCGATCAAACGCCCGTCGAGTAACCCGAGTAACCATTGTTCCCTCGACGACATGCAAAGCATGCCTATGTTTGGCAGTCGTGCGGACTGCCGTTAGCTATGAATCCCGGCCGTTGCAACCGGTCGATGTCACTATCCAAAAAATATCGCATGGTCAAGATAAGCAAGATTCCCGCCAGCGCGTAGAATATTGCCGACAAGGCAATCGCATGTCCCAGCGAGATATACACCGCAAACAAACCAACCAGTGCCGGCGCGATTCCCCCACCCAGCAACCAACCCACACAATTCATCAACCCACTGACAGTTCCTCTGCTTTCCATTGGAACCACGTCAAATGCCGAAGCAAAGATATTCGAATCATACATACCCTTGAAGAATCCCCAACAAATGAGCGCGACGATCACCGGGATCAGGGAACCGCCCAGTCCACAGAGGATGACAAATGGCACTCCGATAAGGACCCCGGCACATTGTACGGAAACACGTCCACTGCGGCTTTGACTCGCAAATCTATCGGCGAGATAGCCCCCGCAAACAGAGCCCCCCATGCTGGCTACTTGCGGATACACGGCTGCATCGAAGGCCGCCATCGATAGGCTGAGATGGAAGCGCGAGTAGAGATACATCGGCATCCAGGCTAGAAGCACCATGGCCACGAAATTAGTGCATGCGAACACCGCTGTAAGCGTCAAGAATGATTTGATCTTGAGAAGGGAGCCAATGGCGCGCAATGAAAGTGGCGCGGGCGGTTGCGGCGGTCGCGTAAGTTGGCCTGCGTTAAATTCCGAATCCGCACTGCCCCGTGCCGGCTCGCGTAGCAGACGGATCACACCCAAGCCCAGCAGACAACCGAGTCCGCCGAATACAACAAGAGCGGCTCTCCAGCCGTGTCGTTGCGCGATGGCTCCGGCCCAATATCCACCACCCACGGTCCCTGCGTAGACACTGGTCTGCAAAATTCCCATGGCTCGCGAGCGGGTGCGTTTGCCGTGATAATCGCTGATCATCGACAGCGCGGCAGGATAGTAAATGCATTCGCCGATTCCTTCCGCAGCGCGAAAGATAAGCAGTTGAAAGAAGTCCCGCGAGAGCGCCGACAGTACGCAGATGACGCTCCACAACTCCAATCCGCCCAAGATCGCAGTCTTGCGGCGAATCCTGTCGACGAGATATCCGGCAAGCGGCCCTCCAAGTCCATACACCACTGCGAACGAGGAGCCTAACAGACCCAGTTGCACGGTGGTGAGTTTCATCTGCTTTTGTAACAAGGGAAAAATCGAAAAGAATGCCTGGCGGTCTGCGTAGCTGAAAAAACAAACCATCCAAAGTAATAAGACAACTACCCAGCGATAGATCCCCGACCCTGTTGGAGGCGTTGTTCGGGAGAGCAGATTGGTATCTCGCAGGTCGCTTCCAGGCTCCTGTCGGGCTCCTGCGAACTGGTGGCCGCCGGCAACACGAGAGACGGTCATATCGTGAAGATGATGCACGTTGGACTGCCAACGGGCGCGTATTGACCCGCAAATGTCAAGAGGCCTGTCTTTTTATCGATCCGAAAAGAAGTAATCTGATCGCTTCGTTGATTACATGCATAGAGAATAGTTCCACTTGGATCGATATTGAACTGGCTTGGATAGTCACCCAGAGTCGAGGTTTCGCCAATCGCTATCAATTTTCCGCTGGTATCGATTGAAAATACGGCAATCGTGTCATGTAGCCGATTGGCTGCATAGAGAAAGCGACCGTCTCCTGACACCATGATTTCCGAACCAAAACTGGTCCCCGCGAATCCCTGGGGAAGAGCTGAAATAGTTTGTTGCAAAACAATCAATCCAGTCGCTGGATCGAAATGGAAAAATACAACGGTAGAAGCTTCTTCCTGGATGGAATAGAGCCATCGGCCGTTGGGGTGAAACGCAAAGTGGCGGGGTCCATCTCCTGAGGGAAGCGATACAAATGGGATGGCCGCCGGCGTTAGCCTCCCTGCATGGTCGTCCAGGCGATAGATGTAGATGCGATCTTGCCCTAAATCTGTTTGCAAGACAAAACGGTTGGAGGGATCTGAATGGATCATGTGCGCATGCGGAGCGTCGTGTCCGCTCAACGCATAGCTGCCGGGAGGAGCATTGGTTGGTTTCTTATCTCCAACAGAGCCCTGATCCTGATGCATGTAGGTGGCGGAGCCAAGTGCGCCCCCTGGCAGGATGGGAAGTACAGCGATGCTTCCGCCAAAATAGTTGGCCACGAAGGCGTATCTACCGGAAGCGTCGATACTCAGATGAGCCGGGCCTGCACCTTGGGAACTTACGGTATTTAATAATCGAAGATCGCCGTTCGACCGGTCAATGGCGTAGGCACTCACGGATCCGCTCTTGCCTTCAAAGTCTGCAATCTGATGGGCCGCGTATAGGTATGGTTTTGAGGGATGAAGAGAAAGCCACGAAGGGTTTTCAGTCTCTGCAGCCAGCTTAATGAGTGTGAGTCTACCAGTCGGGGGATTCATCTCGAACAGGTATATCCCTTTTCCATTGGCTGTGCCGTCGACCGCGCTTGTATTTGTGCCTACATAAGCAAACATTCTGCGCCTGTTTCGGTTACCCTTCAAACCCAGTGCTGAGCTGATTGCTGAGTGCGCTATGGTCAATGCGGAAGCACCCAGTATAAATCCACGCCGGGAGAGTGAAATAAACGGTTTTCCTGACCCAGAACTTAGCGACATACCGAAGCTTCTCCCCTGTTTGCCGTTGTATGTAGCTCAGCCACATGAAAAGACGGCTCAAGATATGTCTAGCTAAGTCCTGCCACCGCTAACGTAACGATTGATCATTAGTCGTTCTATTTGTATCTAGAGGTATCTATACGACTGATAGAAGTGGATCTGAAGTTAGAAGAACGTTGGCATATTCTTGCGCATTGATGCGTCCCGTTCCCAGGCATCGAATGCAGCCAACCGCTCTTGCTCGCTCGTTCGGATGTGTTCTGCAATCAATTTTGTGGCTAGCTCAGAGTTTTGGTCGGAAACAGCGCGGATGATCTGATCATGCTGGTGATACAGCCGGTCGAGTTGGGCCACGTCAAATGCGTGTCTGCCCATGGCGAAGATGCGAATGAGTAAGCGACTGTCGTTGACAACTTTCAACATTCTGGAATTGGCTGCAAGATGCATCAACATAGCATGGAAGCTAAGATCACAGGCCATAAATCGCTGCATCTGCTCCGCGTCTAATATAGGCTTGCCGGATTTTTCCAATTCCTTCTTCAGTGCCAATATCCCGTCCGCGTGGGCCTGCCATTGCTCTAGCTCTGAAGGGTAAGGCCTCAGGCGCGCAGCTTTCGTGGCTGCGTAGCATTCCAGCACCTCACGTAGTTCATACAACTCTATAATGTCCTGTCGCTTGAGCTGCACAACCGCTGTGCCGCGGTTAGGAGTCTGTTCGAGCAAACCTTCTGCAACAAGCTGTCCGATCGCCTCGCGGATTGGTGTGCGGCTACTGCCCAGCTTCCGGGCGATGGCCAGTTCTGAAACCGTGCTATCCGCTGCCAGTTCGCCTGTAACGATCATGCGATGGATATGGACGTAGGCTTGAGTGCGGATGGGGCGGTCCGCGCGGGCGATAGTAGAAGTCTTGGTCTTACGCTTCATAGTATGAATTATACGATCCCGGTTAATTTTACAAGTGGGGTAGCTGCCTGAGTACAGTAGACTCTATATGTAGTGGTGACTGATCCTCCAGCTTCGGAAGTTTACCCGCCCTGATATGGAGTGACCCTGTCAACTCCTGCGAAACTGTGGGGTTGTTTTTG
>JAJYSL010000332.1 GCA_021793595.1 Acidobacteriota bacterium | reverse complement strand
GACAGTGTGCAAGGGGCACGAGATTCCCGAAGCGACCGGACTGCAATCCAGAACAGTTTGGAACGTGAATGGACGGCACGCGCCGCAGCCACGACGGCGAAATTCACCACTTTTGAGGGGGGGGGGGCAGCAGGTTGCGTTGGCAGAGGCCGACGAGTTCAATGCGCAGCAGTCCTTTGGTCCGCCGCCGAAGCGTGAGTTCCAGCCCGCGTTTTCCTCCAGTACGGCTTATCTGGGAGAGGTCCCACGTGCGGTGCCCGCGTTGCACAATGCCTGTCCCAAGGATGTGTGTCCAGTGCATCCATTGGATATGTGTTGCGGGTACATTTCGTCGCCGTTCGAGCAATATTTGAAGTGGCCGGATGTGGTTCCTCTGACGGCGCGGGACAATTTGCGGTCGGCGGTAAAAGGCATCATCGATCCCTTCAACCTGATCACGATTGCAGGCGATGCGGCGGTGGGGATCGGGTCGGACTCGCACTCACCGTATGGTCCGGGCTTTGACGGCTTTGCGAAGTACTCTGGCGTGAGTTTGACGGAAGACATGACGGGGGAATTTTTCGGGACATTTCTGGTGCCGTCCCTGATGCATCAGGACCCGCATTATCACCGTGAACCGTTTTTGCCTATCTCGCACAGAATTCTGCACGCCATTGTGCAGGTGGCGTGGTCGCAGAGCTATACGGGCAAGCCGATGTTCAACTACGGGAATTTCGTTGGCGGAATTGCGACGGCAGCGGTGAGCAACACGTTTGTGCCGGGGCCGAACCGGCAGGGATTTGGGAACACGGCGCAGCGCCTGGCGCTGGCGTTCGCGATCAGTCCATCGGGCAATTTTATTGAGGAATTTGTGCCTGATCTGGCGAGCCACGTGAACCTGCGGGTGGTCATCTTCCAGCGCATTCTGAACTCTGTAACGCTGGAGGAAAGCGGTGTGCCGCAGTAGGGGGCGGAGCGCAGGAACTAGTTTGTCTGGCTTGCGATGACGGGCTATGTTTTTTGCTGTAGCCGCGTCCATTTGGCTTTGCGCGAATCAGGACCGATCGATTTTTTGGGGCTCATGCCGTGCCGAGGGGGAATCGTTCCTGTAGTTTCATAGAAGATGCAGAGTCAGGGAGCAACGGTTTCAGATCTGGGAGCGATTGGGTTCGCGCTGGCTGGTTTTACCTTTTGGGTTCTGGCGGATAGCTCAATCAAACTGATTGGGCAGTCAGGTCTGCCCGCGTATCAGATCGTCGCCTTTCTAGGGCTGTTCATGGCCATGTTTCTGGCGATGTACGCATTGTGGCGACGCCAATTGCAGGTGCTGCGGCCCCATCGCCTGAAGCGTCAAGTAGCGCGGGCCTGCCTGGACATGGGGAACAATGTCTGCGTGGTGATTGCGCTGCGACATCTGACACTCACGCTGTTTTACATTCTGGTCTTTATGGCGCCGATGGTGATTGCGCTGCTGTCGGCTGTGTTTCTGCGCGAAGGTCTGTCGTGGAAGAAGGCAGCGGCGATTGGCGCTGGGTTTGCGGGGGTGGTGATTGCTGTCCATCCGTGGAGCGGCGGCCATGAGGGCGATCGGATCGGCTTCCTCGCGTGTGCGGTGTGTGTTGCGTGTTTTTCTACAAATATGGTGTGGTCGCGGGTGCTGACTCGGACCGAGTCGCCAGAGAGTTTGGCGTTCTTTTCCGGACTCGTGACGGGAAGCGTGGGTTTTGCGCTGATGATGACGGTGCATGCCGCGCCGCTGACGATTCGGCTGACAACCACCCTGTTCGCCATGGGTTTGTTTTGCGCGCTGGGAACGCTGTGTTTCTACATCGCGGTGAAACACACTTCGGCAGCGAATGTGTCGCAGTATCACTACACCCAGTTGGTGACGGGGACATTGATTTCCTATCTGGTATGGCATAACAAGCCGGGAACGTATGTTCTGGTGGGGGGCTTGTTGATTCTGGGGGCAGGGTTGTATGTTGCCATGGGGAGCGGGGATGTAGTGCCGCTGACCGAGGGAAACTGAGTTCCTCTGCGGGAGCGCGGCTGACCCATCCGATATTTGTATTTGCTACGACGAAGACGCGCACGGTTTTCTTGTTTGCAGGACTTCCGTGTTCTCATCCACCGTTTTCTGGACCTCGGCCGCAGGATCGATCTCTCTCATCCTCGGCTTCATCCTTTACCGGCGAAACATGGTAGTCGCACGCGAACTCGACCGGCTCATCGCGGCTGGCCCCGTGTTTGTTGCGGCCTCTCTGGCCACCTGCAGGGGGGACGGTGCAGGTGGTTGAAGGCATCAACTATGGATTCGACACGCTGCTGTTCGCCGGAGCGGTTTTGCTGCTTGCCGCCGCGATGCCGCGGAATGTCGCGGAAGAGGGCGGATCCCATTCGATGTCAGCGTGAGCGAAGTTTGGGTGCACCACTCAAGCCAACCTGCTGCCACTAGAATCGATTGAGAACGACTGATTTTAAGGACTGCATCGATGCGACTCAAAAGCAAGGTAGCGGTGATTGTAGGCGGAGCCAAGGGTATTGGTCGGGCCATTGCGATTCGGTTCGCCGAAGAGGGAGCCAGAGTGGCCATCAATGATATCGACAAGGCCGCTGGACAGGCGCTCGAATCTGAGATTGAACGTCTCGGCGGCACATCGTTCTATCTGCGCGGAGACGCTTCTTCTGAGTGCGACGTTTTGGAGCTTATGACTGCGGCGAAGGACAGGTTCGGCGGTCTGAATATACTCGTGAACAATGTGGTTGCTGGGGAAGCTGCCCTGATCGCGAATGATTGGGACTCATTAACCGAGGTCTGCCTGAAGAGTTACTGGATTTCGATGAAGGCAGCCTTTCCGTTGATGCAGCAGGCGGGCGGGAGCGTGGTGAATGTATCGTCGGTCAATGCACTGATGGGGTTCGGCAAAGATCATCTTTATAGCGGCCTGAAAGCCGCAATCCTAGGTCTGTCCCGCTCCATGGTTGGGGAGTACTCTCCGCACGGGATACGAATCAACTGCATTTGCCCTGGCACAATCGTCACCGAGAGGTGGAAAGTGCATTTTGAGCGAGATCCGGAAATGGAACCGAAGCTGGCCAAGCTGTACCCAATCGGGAGGCTGGGAAGCCCGGAGGATGTCGCCAACGCCGCCCTCTTTCTTGCTTCCGACGAAGCTTCGTTTATCACGGGCTCGGTGCTCACTGTAGACGGTGGGATCACAGCGGTGAATACAGGATTCGCCAAGTAGGGTATGTTCAACGGCTGAGAATGCGACCGGCCTTTACCACTAGGCGGAAACGCTCGGGCTTTCGGTTGGATTTCCCGACGGATTCGCATATTTCCCTGCTGTTGCATGAATCTTCCATGCCTTAGTGCTCCGGTATGGCGAGGGAAATGGGACTGCCTGATGAAAAATTTAACTTTAACTGAGCGAAAACGCGACTTTCGGAATGCCGTTCGACGGCGCCAAGGCGGGAGTGGCGAAAGCGTCATGGGGAGCGGGGTGGGGCCTTTAGATGCAAGCCAATAGGTTACTTCTAAGGCGTTCCATTCACATGGGGTTAATCTCCATCGGATGCATAAAAACCGCCGTTCAATGGAGACGCGTTCCGGTGCATCGGGCATGGTGCGTAAGCTGATCAAGAGAGTAGGGGCGGCCTATGGGCCTTTCTATAGGGACAGCGAAATGGCACGGTCCGCTGGGATCCGTCCCTCAGAGATTTTGAAATGATTTGATTGCATGGACTTAAGCCGGGCGTTCGAAAGGTGGGGGAGGATTCCTCGCCGGACGTCAAAACAACCATCCGAGCATGAAATTTCAGGAGAAACACGAAATGCCGAAAGCAATGAAAATCGCGGAAAAGACGGTAACTTGGGCGGCGCAGGGTGCGTGGGTCGTATTTGAGAAGCTCAACAGCATCAGTCCCAATGAGTCGTTTACGCCAAAGTGGTCCGATAAGCCGCTGCTGAAGTCCTATCAGAAAGAGAAGCCGCCGCTAGGCTGGCCGCGGACCACGGACTCGCTTTGTCCGAAGTGTCTGCCGGAGATTCGCCAACAGATTGTAGACGGCAAACTGCCGCATGAAGTGCTCCTGAACGAGAAGGTCGGCGAGATCAAGGCGCAGATTATTGAGCGGGATGGCAAGATCCTGATGGTGAAGGATTGTCCCAAGCATGGACATTTCGAAGATGTGATGTCGATCGATCCGGCGTTCTTCAAGCATCTGGAAGAGGTTTTCCCGGGCCGTGATATTCGCGCCCACAATGACGAGAAGCTGCATGACCACGGCACCTCAACGATTACGCACGGCCGCGGGTCGGTGTTGACTATTGATTTGACCAACCGCTGCAACATGATGTGCGATCCGTGCTTTATGGATGCCAACCAGGTTGGATTTGTGCATGAGCTGACATGGGACGAAATCAAGACCATGCTGGACAATGCGATTACGGTGAAGCCAAAGCGGCAGATGTCGGTGCAGTTCTCCGGCGGTGAGCCGACGCTGTCGCCATATTTTCTGGATGCGGTGGCGTATGCGCGCAAGGTTGGGTACAACTCCGTACAGGCGGCAACCAACGGCATTGAGTTTGCGAAGAGCAAGGAATTCTGCCGCGCTGCTGCGGAAGCGGGCCTGCGCTATGCGTACCTGCAGTTCGACGGCATCGGCAATGCGGCCAACTCTCACCGCAAGGTGGGCAACCTGTTCGATGTGAAGCTGCAGGCGATCCACAACCTGCATGAAGCTGGCGTCGACATTGTTCCGGTGACGACCATCATCAACGGCATCAATAACGAACAGGTCGGACATATTATTCAGTTCGCGCTGGACAATCCAAAAACGATTAACTTTTTGAGCTTCCAGCCGGTTTCATTTACCGGTCGCGATGAGGACATCAGCGATGAGCGCCGCCTGGCGCAACGCTACACGTTGAGCCACATGGCGCACGACATCAAGAACCAGACCGGGCTGGGCGAGCCGATCCGCGACTGGTTCCCGATCAGCTTTATGAGCACGTTCTCCGACTGGGCCGACCTGGTGCATGGACCGACCCGCGACTGGGGCCAACTGAGCTG
>JAJYSL010000331.1 GCA_021793595.1 Acidobacteriota bacterium | reverse complement strand
ACGACCAGAGAAAACAACTCAGTCCAGGGCATCACCGCATCCATCTCTTCCAAAAACTGTTCCCGCCGGGTCTTCTTCGAGTAACGTTGAAACTCTGCTTGATGGGCCAACGTCATCTGCCGCATGCGTGATCTTCTCCCTCACTCCACATTACCTGCGTCCGTTGTGGATTGGGGAGTTCTTCAGAGGCTCCCTAGGCTCAGACTGGCGCTGCTCCCCAACTGCCGTTCAACCGTAAAGTTCCACTGCTGCACGTAACTGTAGGGCTGACTGGTAAGCCGGGACTGGATGTTCTGTCCATACAGCTTCTCAAGATCAGTGGTGTTCCTCCGCGGCGGTTCAATAATGCCGTTGGGGAAGGGATTTAATGCGGTGGTATTAACCTGGCTGAAGGTGTTATCTGCGTTGTACGAATTTCTAAGCTGAGTCAGAGAAGAGTTGATGCTTGAACTGTTGGGACCATCCTGTGACAACGTAGAGGGAAGATAGGTGATGCCGTATCCCGTCCGAACCACGGTGTTAGGAAGGACGCGATAGGCCAGCCCGATGCGCGGCCCGAACAGGTCGTAGTGCAGGATCTCTTCGCGCCGGGATGGATACAGCGGTGTATCAACAAGGGAGAATACCCCTTGGAGCGCTTGGCTTTGACCGGTAGCCGGGTTCGCTATCGTACCCAGCGGACTTGCCGCGTTGGGCAAAATTACCGTATCGTAGTTGTTTACCTCGGAGTATACGCCCGGCTGGTCCCAGCGGAGACCGAGATCAGCGGTCAGCTTCTGGGTAACCTGGTAGGTATCGGTCACATAGAACGCATAGGAGTGCATGAAGGCCCGGCTCCCCCCCACCTGCAGGGTAGACATGGAATCAGGCGTGCCCAGCAGGCCTGAGGCAAACGAATAGCCGGAGCCGTTCACATTGGGGTTGGCGGTAGCCCGTTGCGTGAATACCATGATTCCGCCATTGCTGTCGGGAGCCGCGATCCAGGAAACCTGCCGCACATTGGCGCCTGCTTTAATCGTATGCCGCCCCAGAATCTTGGTAATGCTGCCCAACAGGGTGTAGATGTTGTTCGTCCAGTAAAGCTGGCCGCCTACGCCCATTTGGGCAAGAGAGGTGCCAGGCCAGTTGAACTCCAGGGGAACCTTTTGTCCCTGCTGCTGTGCAAAGCTCGCCAATCCTGGCGAGATCGATCCGATATCGGTGCCCAAGCCAGTCGCGTATGTAAAGAAGAACGACCGCAGGTAGGAGAGGTGGGCATCAATTACAGTGGTGGGGTTGAGCGTGTAGGTGTTGCCCAGAATGGCTTCGTCGTCGGTATGGCCGGACAGTCCAGGTTTTGTTGCTTGCAAGCCATATATATTCGTACCAATCGAGGAGACATTCCAATGAGCATACCGGGCGAAGAACGTATCGTTGGATGTTGGAGTCCAGTCCACGCGCTCATTGAATTGACGTTGGTTGTAGGAACTCTTGTTCACAGCAATAAAGTTGTTTGAAATGGCATTGGGCACAGTCGGCGCTGGATATTCCAGCTTCAGCAGCTGAGTCATTGCCGTATTGATATCACCGGGAGGAATGACGTTTAATCGGCCGTTGTACTGGAACTGCTGTTGGGTGCTGGTGTCATAGATGGGATTGCTGATTGCGGAAAAGTCGCCGTTCATCATAGCCGTGGTGGGCACGGTTGTGATGGAAGTGACAGCCTGCCGTACCGGCTCCCATTCGGCGCCTGTGAAGAAGAATAGCTTGTTCCTCATCACCGGTCCGCCCAGGGTAAACCCATATTGATTTTGCACATAAGGGGGCCGGACATGCCCGTAGCGATTGCTAAAGAAGTCGTTCGCGTCCAGTACCTTATTGCGGAGGTACTCGTAAGCCGAGCCATGCAGCTCGTTGGTACCGGATTTGGTGCTGATGTTGACGACACCGCCTGCAAACCCACCGAACTCAGCACTGACGTCATTCGTCGCCACCTTGAATTCCGCCACGTCGTCCTGGCTCGGGATCATGGTGTCGGAGTTGTTTTCCGGAATGTTGGTTTGAACTCCATCGACGTAGAAGATGCTCTGGTTGCCGAAACCGCCGCCGATTTGATAGTTGCCGTTTCCTATGATGTTCGTGGAGGGATTGCCGTAAGTGTTGCCCCCGGCCACCACCCCCGGAACCAGCGTCAGCAGGTTGTTTACATTGCGGCCGCTCAGAGGCATGGCTGCGATGGTGCGCTGGCCGACAACTGAACCTAAGGTGGCGGAATCGGTTTGGATCAGGGGGGGCGCCGCGGTTACCTCGATCTCCTCCTTGGTGTTGCCTACTTGCAGCGCGACATCCTCACGGGTGGTGCTCCCAACCTGGACAACGATCGCTTTTCGCTGCATGGTCTTGAAGCCGGTTTGCTCAACCTGAACGGTGTAGTTGCCCGGATCGAGGTTAACGAAGGCGTAGGTACCCGCCGAAGTGGTCTTCATGGTACGACGCTGACCTGTACCCTCGTTTGTAAGTGTCACTGCCGCATTCGGAACCAGCGCGCCGCTCGGGTCGGTGACATTCCCGACAACAGTTCCAAAGGCGGTTTGTGCGATGGCTCTCGGCATTCCGGCGAAAGCCATGAGAAGCAGCACGACAAGACCGAGGTTCCGGCATCGCCGCACGAACTGGCGCTTGGCTATACACTGCATCATGATCATTGAATTGCCCCCGTCCAAGATTCAAATTTGCCTTGTTGACTAATGCGATTCGAACTTGCTCGCATGTGGCTTTAGACCTCTGGTTCGTCAGCGGGAAGATAAGGTGTCCGCAAAATACAAAAGCTGCTGATAAGACTTTTTACAGCCTGGAAATGAAAAGTCAAGACGGATGTATAGTGAATCGGCAAAAAGCCGCCTAGACAATTCACTGCTTTGACAGGCCCGCTGCCTACCGCGTTAAGTTGCGTTCTGGAGCGTCTTTAGGGGCGGCCTTCGATGCCCCATCATGATTTGCAATCCGCGGTTCGATCCGTGCAAAGCCGCGTCTGAATGGCACCATAAGGACGTTGCCGGGGCAGCTTCGCAACCTTCTGAATCGCCTGAGTGGCAACGATGTATTGGCGCTCATGGAATGAGCGGGCGCGGGCAGGGAAAGAGCGAAGTCGCACAGAACCCCCGGGCAGATACCTAGACAACCTCCTGGCCGCAAAAATGAACTTACACCTTCGCTGCCGGCCCTTACGCCAGCGAAACAACTCTATCCCGAGCTCCGGTCCATGAGCCACTGGGCTGGAACTTCCATCTGGGGAATCTTTCCTCGGAGACGTCATCCAGTTCGCCCGTTCGACAGCCAGAACACCAATGCCTCTGGATTCTCGAATCCAGAGGCATTGGTGCAGCAAGGGCGGTCCGCTTGGCTTTACCGTGCCCTATGGATGCCGCGGCCATGGCTTGTAATCAGGGGCAGTGATACGCCAAAGTTCATAGGCCAGCTTGGTCTGGTGATAGGAGCCCCACTCGGGACCGTCGACCGATCCTTTGTAGAACGCTCGCTCGCCCTGCTCTGTCCGAGTTTTGCCGCCGGGAAGATACCATTCGAACCATCCACCGTCCTTGGTGTCGAAGTAGTTGTTCCTGACGAAATCGAAAGTTTCATGGAAGTAGGGCCAAAGGTCATCGCGCCCGTGGAGAATCGCGTACATGGCCGAGGCTTTGATGACTTCGCATTGCGGCCACCACAGCATGGGCGCAGGCTGTCTCTTCGCGTTGTAACCGCCGAGACCACCGATGGCCGGTTCATAGGTGGTGACAGCCAGATTCAGGATGCGATTGCCGAGACCAATGAACTTGGGATCAGCGCCCAAATCGACGGCGCGGCTGAGCTCAGAGGCCCATTCGAAGAGGAAATGGCCGGGATTCGCGGTAGGAGGCCCGAGCGGATTCCAGCTCGCGTCCCAACACTGCGGCAGGTAGCCGAGCTTGTAATCGAAATGGTCGGAGATTCCGTTCAGCTCGACATCAATTTCCTTCCACACCTCAGGAGACCTGGTCGCCTCATACAGGCCGAGGAGCGCCTCGAACATATGCAGATCGATGCAGTGCGCCGGCTTGCTCTTGCCAAACAATCCAGCGAAGCTGGGGCGATTCAACAATTCCTGCGGCGAATAGCCGGAGGACCATCCCATGGCATCCACAAAACCGGCGCGGCGATTGGCGCCTCGGCCGCCGCCGAACGGCCCCCCCGGAATCTTTTTCCAGTCGCGCGTGTAGCTACCGCCGGCTCCGAAGAACGGGCCATCGGTCATCTTGTCGCGAATCACGCGAAACAGTTGCGTAGCCGCATCGGTATACTTTCGATTCCCGGTCGCTTGCCCCATCATCGCCAGCGAGTAGAGAGCAAAGCTCTGGTAGCCGGTCTTGCTGGTTTCGATGACATGCCCATCGGAGCCGACACGAAGGTAATAGCCGCCGTACTTCGGATCGCGCATTTTCAGCAAGAAGTCGGCAGCCCGGGTCATGGCGTCCAAATACTGCTTGTTCGTTCTGCCGTTCATATCGTAGACCAGGGTCATGCTCAGCAACTGCCTGCCTTGACCGTTGATCGTGGCTTCTTCCTGATTGCCCCAATGGTGCCACGTCCTATCCAGATCCTCCTGAACAAATCCATTGGGCGCAACGGAATACTTCACCCAGTAGTCCACCAGCCCGTGCGTGATCGTATCCCGCAGCCAGACTCGGTTGAAATGCTCCTGGATCTGCCATTGCGGAAGCTGCGCGCTGGTGTCGCTGGCAGCCTGCTTCGCAGCCGCATTTCCGGCCGCATGGACTGCCGTCAGTCTGGTGCCAACCATTACCAGTCCCGCCAACACCAGCGCCGCTGTCCAATAACGCCAGCTTTGAGTTAAATTCACGTATCCCTCCTTGTAGTTCTCAGCGAAGACGCTAGCCGATGCAACTCTTTCTAGTTTGTGAACGCATTCAGATCGATTGCGTTTGCCATCGCAGCATTGCCTGCGTCATTGGGGTGAATGTGATCGCCGGAATCGAATTCGGCCCGCATGCGCTTGGGGTCCGCCGGATCCCGTATCAC
>JAJYSL010000330.1 GCA_021793595.1 Acidobacteriota bacterium | reverse complement strand
TGCTGACCAGAAGAGAGGGAAAAGAGCAGTTATGAAGACGATGGGAAGAAAAACTTGGATCGCGTTGCTATTGGCACTTGGGCTGGTGGGGGTGGGGTGCAAGAAAAAGAGTGTGGATCCGTTTCCTGCGACCGGAGCCGTGCCGGGTTGGCAGAAGACCGGGACTTCACAAACGTTCGCCGCTGCGAACCTGTGGCAGTACCTGGACGGAGGGGCAGACCAGTACGTAAACGCAGGGGTGGTGAACGCTTCGACCTCCGACTACAAATTCCAGGGAAACCTGGAAGCAGTGGTCGACGTGTATACCTTCAAGTCTGCCGATGGCGCCAAAAAGATCTTCGACGCCGAGCCGACAGCGAAGAGTCAGGCGGCACAACTGGGCGATGCGGCGCGGGTCTCAGGACAAAGCCTGGTATTTCGCAAAGGACCTTATCTGGTGCGGATCACGGCTTACGAATCCGCACCGTATGCAGGGGAAGCACTGTTAGCTCTGGCGCACGGCGTCGAGAGCCGGCTATAGCGAACAACGGCAGCAAAGGCGCAAGCGGGGGGCAGTATGAAGAACCGGCGAGAATTTCTGAAAGAGATGGCGGCGGGCGTGGCCATTCTGGGTGCAGAGACGAAGTTCACCATGGGCGGCGTAAAGACCGCAACCGACACAGTGGGGAAGTCGAAGGTCGTGATCGTGCGCGATGAGAAGCTGCGCACCCCTGGCCCGGGTCCGGATGGGCAGCGTGTTGTGGCGATGCTGGACCATGCCATGCAAACTTACGCCGGCAGCCGGAATCCGGTGGAACCCTGGAAGCGGCTGGTACATCCGGGGCAAGTGGTCGGTCTAAAGGTGAATACCATCGCGGGCAAGGGGCTTTCGACCCATGTTTCGCTGGTGGAGGCGATCTGCGAACGACTGCAGCAGGCGGGCATTCGTCCCGGCGACATTATTGTCTGGGACCGCACCAATCACGAACTGGAACGGGCGGAATACACGCTGTCCAATTCTGCGGGGAAGGTGCGATGTTTCGGTACGGACTCAGCCGAGGTGGGGTATGAGGATGAGCAGGTAAGCTTTGGCCGAGTAAAGACGCAGCTTTCTAAGATCCTGACCCAGTGCGACGTCGTCATCAATGTGCCGATTTTGAAGCATCATGGCATGCCTGGTGTCACCTTTGCCATGAAGAACATGTATGGGGTGATCAAAAACCCGAACCAACAGCATGGCGGTGGATGCAATCCCTATATTGCCGATCTGAACGCGATTCCAGAGATTCGCAATAAATTGCGCTTCATTGTCGGCGATGTCATGACATCGCAGTACCACCATGGACCGGGATTCGATCCCGCGTATACGTGGAACTACAACGGGTTGATGGTGGGCGAGGACCGGGTCGCAATCGACTATACCGGCCTGCAGATCATTCGCCGCAAGCGCGCGGAGATGGGAATGCCGACGCTGGAGCAGGCAGGCACACCGCCGCTTTACATTGCCACCGCGGCAGACGCGGGGCATCGGCTGGGGACTAACGATCCCGCCAGAATTGCTCTGGTTGAGACGACAGTCGGCTGAGGGAGAGGGACCATGGCAGCAAATGAGCCAAAAATGACGCGCCGTGAGGCGATGCTGCAGATGCTGCGGTTGGCTGGAACCGGCGCGGGCGTGGCCGCCGCGGCCTTCTGGCTTTCGGAGCATAGCATGCGACCCACGAATGCGCAGGCCGCCAATGCCAAGCGGGACCACATGGTGAAGTCGAATGCCGCACTGCCGGAGATGGTGGTGGCGCAGGGAGTGAGCCCTGCGGGAGACGATCCGCGCGCGCTGGTGCGGCAGGCATTCGCGGATCTGGGCGGTGTCGGACGCTTTATAGCGCGCCATGATGTGGTGGTACTGAAACCGAATATCGCCTGGGACCGCACCCCGGAGCAGGCCGCGAATACCAATCCCGATGTGGTGGCCGAGATAGTACGGCAGTGCTGGCAGGCGGGAGCAAAGCGCGTGATTGTCACGGATGTGAGTTGCAATGAGGCGGAACGGTGCTTCCGCCGCTCGGGCATTCAGGCAGCGGCGCGCGCCGAGGGCGCGGAAGTCATTCTGCCCGATCCGGCTCGGTTTCGCGAAGTGGAGCTGGGCGGCCGCGTGCTCCAGAACTGGCAGGTCTTCGAGCCGTTTCTGGAGGCGGACAAACTCATCAATCTTCCTATTGCCAAGCAACATGCCTTGACCGGCGCTACCTTGGGATTCAAAAACTGGTTCGGCATTTTGGGGGGGCAGCGTAACCGACTGCACCAGCAGATCCATCCAAGTCTGGTGGATCTGGCAGCATTTATGCTGCCCACCGTGACGTTGATCGATTGCTATCGCGTGCTATTGCGTAACGGACCGACGGGGGGCGATCTGGAAGATGTTGCCCTGAAAAAGACGCTGGTGGCCGGAACCGATCCGGTGGCGCTGGATGCGTATGCGGCTAAGGCCTACTGGAACCTTGACGGCGACTCCATGCCGTATCTAAACCTGGCCGAGGAGCGAGGGCTGGGGCATGTGGACTTTACCCATGTTCGCACCAAATTCAGCCAGGTATAAGCCGCCGACGGGCTCCATCACAGGCAATGCCAAGGGCTCCCGGCGGTCGCAGGAGGAATTGTGGATTCTCTCCTTCCCTCGGTTTTTAGTTGACACTTGTATGCTCCATCCAAGAATATCCTCCCCGGTGGCTGTGCTACGCGTCACATTCGGTCCGGGAATTCCGGTGTTACACTTCGGTGTTCCTTGGGAAAGATCGGATGCATGAGGCAATTTTTGCCGGAGTTCAGGCAGAACATTCTTGCATGACGCTGTAAACGGCTATGCCGTCCTTAAGGAGGACATCGTGAGTGTCGTTGTATCGATGTGGTTCATTCTTATCGTGAGCGTGCTGTCACTTGTCGAGGTGCGGCTGTTGGAGCATCAGGGGCTGTCGGTCCAGATCCGCACTCCGGCGATGCGTCCAACCGGTGCCAAAATACGACCAGCAAGTACGGCAATCTGCTGTAGGAAGAGCAGTTTCCTTTCGTCGTGCTGGGGGAGATCCGCGAGTGTTTTTGCCGCACTCATTCTGTTCGGCGGCGGCGCAGCCTTGGCGCAACCTGCAGCGCAAGTCGGCGGAGAAGCAAATCTTCAGCTTCCGGATTTAAGTCGGGTGCGATTTTTTGGATATCCGGGAATTGACGGCCACAGCCTGCTGATGTATGGACCTCTGTTTTGCATTCTGGGAATGATCTTCGGCATCTTCATGTACATCCACCTGAAGGGCATGCCGGCGCATAAATCGATGTTGGAAGTGTCGCAGCTAATCTGGGAGACATGCAAAACCTATCTGATCCACCAGGGTAAGTTCCTGCTGCTTCTATGGTCCTTTATTGCGGTCGTCATCCTGGCGTATTTCGCTGTGCTGCTTCACTTCAGCGCATTGAAAGTGATCATCATCCTTGCGTTCAGCATTCTGGGAATGGCCGGCAGCTACTTTGTGGCGTGGTTCGGCATTCGGGTGAATACGCTGGCGAATTCGCGCGCCGCCTATGCTTCCCTGGGCGGTAATCCGTATCGCGCATTCAGCGTTCCTCTCAAGTCGGGTATGAGCATTGGCATGATGCTGATCTCGATCGAGCTACTGCTGATGTTCAGCATCATCCTCTTCGTTCCAGGAAGCTATGCGGGACCGTGTTTCATCGGCTTTGCGATTGGCGAATCGCTCGGGGCTGCGGTGCTTCGTCTGGCTGGCGGCATCTTCACCAAGATTGCCGATATCGGCGCCGATTTGATGAAAATTGTTTTCCACGTAAAAGAGGACGATGCCCGCAATCCGGGCGTGATCGCCGACTGCACCGGCGACAATGCAGGCGATTCTGTGGGTCCAACTGCTGACGGTTTTGAAACCTACGGCGTGGTCCAGGTCGCTCTGATCGCATTTCTCATCCTGGGCGCGAAGAGCGCCACCGTCGGAGTGCAAGTGCTGGTCTGGCTGTTTGCGGTTCGCGTGGCCATGCTGGTGGCGGCTGTTGCGGGCTATTACCTCAACGAGTTGATCTCCAAAGCGCGGTTTGGTAAGGCGCAAGAATTCAACTTTGAAGCTCCGCTCACCTCACTGGTGTGGATCACTTCTATCGTGACGATTGCCGTCACCTACCCGGTCACCTATCTCCTGCTCCCGAATTTGGGTGGAGATCCCACCCTCTGGTGGAAACTGGCGACCATCACCTCCTGCGGGACAGTGGCGGGCGCTCTGATTCCTGAACTCGTCAAGGTGTTTACCTCCACCGAGGCTCGCCACGTAAAAGAGGTGGTCGCATCGGCAAAAGAAGGCGGAGCCGCTCTCGGTCTGCTTTCGGGGTTCGTATCTGGGAATTATTCCTCCTATTACCTGGGACTGGCGGTAACGACTTTAATGGCGATTGGCTACGGTGTGAGCACCCTGGGATTCGAGAATGTGGTTCTAGCTGCGCCGATGTTCGCCTTTGGCCTGGTGGCCTTCGGTTTCCTGGGCATGGGACCGGTGACGATCGCAGTCGACTCTTTTGGACCGGTGACAGATAACGCGCAATCGATCTATGAGCTATCGCTGATCGAGAATGAGCCGAATGTGCAGGAGCAGGTGACAAAAGACTACGGAGTGAAGGTCGATTTTGAGCACGCCAAGAGGATGCTTGAAGCGGGCGATGGTGCAGGCAACACGTTCAAAGCCAGTTCCAAGCCGGTGCTGATTGGCACGGCGGTGGTAGGCGCCACTACCCTGATCTTCGCCACCATTATGGCGCTGACCAACTCGCTCACCCAAAATGTGAACAAGCTCTCGCTTCTCCACGCTCCGTTTCTGCTCGGCCTGATCACTGGGGGCGCGGTGATTTACTGGTTCAGCGGCGCTGCCACCCAGGCCGTGACCACGGGCGCTTACCGTGCTGTGGAGTACATCAAGAGAAATATGAAGATTGAGGGAGCCGAAAAAGCCTCCACTGAAGACAGCAAGATGGTGGTGGCTATTTGCACCCGTTATGCGCAAAAGGGGATGCTGACCATCTTTATATCGCTGTTTTTTGCA
>JAJYSL010000329.1 GCA_021793595.1 Acidobacteriota bacterium | reverse complement strand
AATTCCTTGGAAGCGTCAACCGTGGTGTCCGGTCTTTCCACGCGAATGACGGCGGAAGAACAGGCATTCTACACCGGCCGAGCCTGGGAAGCCCTGCCCGAACCAAAACGACAATTCACTTTCTATGTCATCATGCCCGATGGTACGGCCAAGTTCTTCCATATAGGCCCTCACGCACCCGCACTCCAACCACTAGACATCGAGTTAGTTCACCAGCTATGGTTGAAATTTCGTGGCGATGCTTCCATGAAGGAGTTGCACCACAGCGACATTGTCACTTACGCGCTGGACAGACTTGCCATGGAGTACAAATCCAACCAGCAGGAGATACTTCGGGGTTTGCGTCAATCGATTGAAGACAGCGGACGCCCGCACCGAAATCAGCTTCTTCTGGATGACAAGGAAACCGGGGAAGCCCTTCCCACGGACTCCGCCACCCACCCTGGTAGCGATTCCGTAGAACATACGGAATCGTCGGACCAGAATAGCTGACTTCCTGCAGCAGAAACTCACATGCGGAATGAAATACTCGATCCGGCAAAGCTGCCCATAATTTGAAATTCCTCCATGAGTCAAAGGTGACAGTCTCTCTCAAAGACGGTCTTGATTTTTCCTCGCAACAACTAGAGTAGTTACCTCCAGTTATTTTGTATTCGGCTTACTATTTCTATGGTGATATAGTTTAAATTGCTTCCGAGAACGAGTGGATGTGTTTCCGGAAAGACGTAGAGATCCTGATTAGAACAAACAGCGGAGGTATTGTGGATTTTAATCGTGTAGTAGAGGAAATTGACGCGGAAATTGCACGCCTGCAACAGGCCCGGGCGGCGTTGACAGGAAAACCGGCGACGCGCGGCCCTGGACGCCCCAAGACTGCGACTATCACCCGTGTGGCCGCCGCGGCTGCGCCCAAGAAGTCCGCAAAGCGTAAACGCCGCCTCTCGCCCGAGGGACGCAAGCGCATTGCAGACGCGATGCGGAAACGCTGGGCAGAGCGGCGGAAACAACAGGGAACAAAATAAGCCATTCGCATCTGCTCCAGAGATACAGCCAGATCCATTGGCGATTAGGATATTTCAGAGCATGCAGTCTTTTGGTAGGCTGCATGCGAGAATCACGTGGAAGCTGTCTCATAAACCCGAACTCGCCTGATACGTCTGGGATGAGACCCGCAATTGATACGAGCCTCAAATTGTTCGCCCAGCTGCCACGCTATCTGTGAGACAGCTTCTAACGCATGGTTTCTCCTGGCTGCAATTCCACCACCTCAATTCCTTTTCCCTCCAAATATTTCCGCAACTCCGCGGGGGTCCCAGTTAGCTGAGGAAAGGTTCCATAATGCATAGGAATTACTTTTTTCACGCCAACATACTCTGCCGCCAGCGCAGCTGCCTTGGGTCCCATCGTAAAGTGGTCTCCAATCGGAAGACAGGCTATTTCAGGCGCATATAATTCGCCCACAAGCTTCATATCGCTGAACAATGCCGTGTCTCCAGCGTGATAAAAGACCGGTTCGCCATTAATTTGCAATACACAGCCGGCCGCAACTCCGGTGTAAACTGTTGTGCCGTTGTCTTCTATGCTCGATGAGTGCTTGGCTTCCACCAGACTGACATTTACATCTTGAAAACGATACGAACCTCCTAGGTTCATTCCTACCGTCTTCTTTATCCCCTTGGATGCCAACCACCCCGTCAACTCATAGATACCAACGAAAGTCGGATGATATTGTTGATTCACAGACAATGCATCTCCGATGTGATCTCCATGGCCGTGGGTGCAAACAACAAGATCGATTTTTTCGGGCGTTTTCCATCCTTTGGGAGAAGCTGGGTTCGATTTAATCCAAGGATCGATCAAGATTGATGTCCCTTGGACCGTCTGAAGATGAAAGGTAGAATGACCCAGCCATTGCAATGTCATTCCCTGAAAATGAGGCATGACTTTTTCTCCTCCACGTTAAAATTTTGATGCAAACTTCTTTTTAATCGGATGCAGGCTGCAGCGGAAAGCTAACCTCAAAACTGGGTTCAAAAGGACGACCTTCTTCCTTCGACAATGAACGCCAATACCCATTATCCTCCCGGTCCTGGCTCTTGGAGCCGATTGCGCAACCCAGGCTTGCTGCGTCTCAGCAGCCATGAGTTTCTCCAGAAAAATGCTGAGCTTTATGGAGATCTCGTCCACTACCGGGCCTTCGGCCGTCACGTCTTTCAGTTCAATCATCCCGAAATGGTGCAGGAGGTCCTGGTGCGCGACGCGTCGATGCAGCACCGCGGCATCGTGATGCAGCGCGCGAAGTTTGTGCTGGGAGAAGGGCTGCTGACCAGCGAAGAACCCGCTCACATGCGGCAGCGAAGGCTGGTACATCCGGCCTTTCGCCGCCAGCGAATCGCGGCCTATGCGGAAACCATGCTTCAGTTTGCCGAGGACATGACGGAGCGATGGCAAAACGGAACCGCATTCGATATCCATCGCTCCATGCTTGAGCTAACCTTGCGTATTACAGGAAAATGCCTCTTTGATTGCGATGTCGATGCGGAAGTTCAGACCATCTCCGAGTCCGTAACTGCTTTTATGGGATTCCTTCCCCTCGCATTCCTGCCATTTCCGCATCTGCTGTTAAAGATTCCCTTCGGCTTTCTAGGGCGCATCCAAAAATCTCAAAAGAAACTGGATGCTCTGATTTATCGAATCATCGCCGAACGCAGAAACTCCGGACGCGACCACGGAGACCTACTCTCCATGCTGCTTGCCAGCCAGGATGCGGAAGGTGGAACAGGCGGCATGACGGACCGTCAAATCCGGGATGAGTGCCTAACGCTGCTGCTGGCCGGGCACGAAACCACCGCAAACGGCTTGAGCTTCATTTTCTTTCTGATGGCGCAACACCAGGACGCGCAGCAGCTCGTCTTCGCCGAAGCGTCCGAAGTATTTGGCCGGTCCCCATCGAATCTGCGTCCCAGCGCTGCGGAAATCTACGAGCGCCTTCCCTACACCCAGCGGGTGGTCGCCGAGGCGCTCCGAATCTATCCACCGGTATGGGTCACGGTTCGCACGGCGGCCGTTCCCTATACCTATCGTGGCCTGTCGATTCCGGCAGGCTCGCTGCTGCTGGTTCCGCAAATTGCGATTCATCGCGATCCGCGATGGTACCCCGATCCCATGTGTTTCAGCCCAGACCGATTTCTATCAGAGATTGTGGCAGAACGTCCGCGCGACGCATATTTCCCTTTCGGCGCAGGTTCGAGAATGTGCATTGGAGAAAACTTTGCCTGGATGGAGGCCGTCCTGGTACTTGCTAGCGTCATCCGTAGCCGGCGATTGCATTTTCCTGGCCCGGCGCCTAAAGAACTTCCTTTGAACGCTCAGATTTCTCTCCGCCCTCGCGACGGCGTGGTCGTGGCGGCACTCAGGAGATCGGAAGCTGCGTGAAAAAAATCGTTTCAGCCAAAGCTATGCTCTGCTCAACCCATTGCAAATCGCGTCGGGCTGAAAACATCCAGCGCCACGTCGGGAGTCTCTCCCAGCATTGCCTGAGTCATCACGCGCGCGGTGACAGGCGCAAGCAGAATTCCATCGCGATAATGTCCAGTAGCGTGCCAGCAATTCCCATTGTTTGCGGCGCCCAGAATTGGCAAGCCATCCGGCGTGCCAGGGCGCAGTCCAGCCCATGCATCCACTGGAGAGGAGATTTTGGCCTCCGGCAACAGGCGCAATGCAGCTTCGATGATCGGCTGGATCTTCGGCAACTCGACAGTCTCATCAAATCCTGCGTGTTCAATCGTGGCGCCGATCGTAACTCGCCCATCTCCGCGCGGAATCAGATATACTTCCGGCGTTCGTACCACGCAACGCAGCCTTGCGGGGGCGCATTGCAGATTGGCCATCAGACCTTTCACCGGCTTGACCGGCAAACTCCCCATTTGCGGGCCACCGGCCCAAGCTCCGCAGCAATTGACAAACATCCCGGCGGAGACGCGTTCGCGCCGCGTATTCACCACAACCCCGCTGGTTTGGGTCATGACGCCCTCCACTTCGGTATCCTCCATCAAAATCCCCCCCGCGGCACGGACAGCTGCAGGCAGCGCTTCGCGTAAATCGTTGGGATCGATGCTTCCTTCGTCCAGCCATTCGAAGTCATGACCACCGATGTCCAGCCCAGGAGCCAGTTCTGCAATTTCCCACGCCATCACCTTGCTCCCGCCACG
The DNA here is from genome assembly GCA_021793595.1 of Acidobacteriota bacterium. The sequence continues at coordinate 857 of JAJYSL010000329.1, read as the reverse complement.
TTCCGCTTTCGGCTCCTGAAGCGCCCGCTGCGTGCGTAGCGGAACCATGCGACCTGAGAGGTTTTGGACGTGGTCCAGGTAGAATGGGTAGAGTTCCCAACTGCGAATGCAGAGCGGCAATAAATTGGGAGGATTCTGCGGGTCATTCACAGCCAGCATCCCACCCGCAGCCCATGATGCGGAACTCATAGCTCGATTCCGCTCCATCACCGTGACTGTGAGCCCTCGCCGCAACAATTCCAATGCTAGCGACAATCCGATGATGCCGCCGCCTGCGATGGCGACATCGACTCCACGCGAACCATTCATGTTCTCATTGTATGGGCTATCCCGGACCTAGTTATCGCTGCCGCAACATCTTGGCATCGTCAACGGGTGACGATCACTTCGCGAGTATTGTCTTTTGCTAGCAGAAAACGGCACGAACCCAGTTCTTGAAGCAGGATTTCAATCTGGCGGTTCTGATAATTCCGAAGAATTGGGTGGACGGGTCCCTCTTGCGTCTCGACCATGTCACCATCCATCACGTGGTATCGGCAAAAGATCGTCTCGGGCCCGGTCATGCGTGAATGGAAAAAAGCCAGCACTTGCGCCTGTTCGCTCATCACCGTTTTCAGCCTTCTTAGGACAGCATCGGCCAATGGATAAGGAATGTAGTCCAGCGCGTCCCATAAAAGAACGACGTCAAATTTGCGGTCGCCAAAATCCATGTGCCGCGCCAGGAATCCATCGACGTCATAACCAGGCGCTTCGTCGTCTTTCACTGGCAACATCCATTCCGGCTTCACAGCTTCTTCCACCAGGTCCGCCATGTATACGCTGTGCCCCAGACCGGTCAAAAAATTGATGTTGTTCGG